>JASLAA010000100.1 GCA_030147325.1 Arthrobacter sp.
GTCCGACGGATCGCGCTCTCCGGCACCTGCCGGCGAGGAATCCGTCAGGCAGGGACCAGCCGCCCCGTGACGCGCTCGCCGGTGAGCAGTCGCTCGGTGACCGGCACGCCGTCTTCGACCAGGACGAGAGCACCGTCCTGCCGCCAGACCGTGAGCGCGGCCGCGAGGGCGTGTCCGAGGTCCGTTCCCGGTTCCAGGAGCACTGTCGGACCGACTCCTGGAGCAGCTTGCGGTGCTTCCCCAGCGATGCCGGCATGTGCGGTCTCGACGACCGATCGGGCGAGCTCGTCCACCGTCAGGCCACCGGCTCCCGTCCTCACCAGGAGCGCGGTCGTGCCGGCCTCCGTCGGGTCGACGTAGGCGTCCCCATGCGAGCGGACCTCCGCGGCGAAGTCGACCGCACCGCGGGGAAGGGGGCCTTCCCAGCCGAGGGCCAGGGGGCCGAGGGCGACGCAGACGAGCAGTCGGGGCGGGTCGAGCGCCGGGACGGACCTGGAGGTGACCACGATGTCGGCCGCACTCGGTACGGCCCCGGAGACGTCCGTCCCCCCGCCGGTCCCGTGGGCAGGGCCGGGCAGGCTCACGGAGCAGCCCACCTGCCAGCAGGCGAACGCCAGGGCGAGGGACTTCCAGTGGACCGGCAGGTCGAGCTCCACCGTGGTGCCGCTCTCGGCGTCCAGTTCGTCGACGAGCAGGTTGGAGCTCTTCGCCACCCAGTTGTCGAAGACCCGGCCCGACAGCTCGATGCGGCCCTCGCGGCCGTGCCAGACCAGGCGGGGCGAGGAGGGGTTGACCGACCTCATGTGGGACAGGATCGCGAGCGGTGTCTGGGACATGATGGTGATCTTCCGGTCGTCGGTGGCCGGCGCCGACGCGCCGACGAAGACAGGTAGTCGGCTCGGCGTGGCGCTCGTGGCTCTGCGCCTCCGACTCTATAAGATTCCCTCCCCGCTTGACGGAATTCGACTTACACACGTGTAATTAGGCATCGGATTTGTTCCAGCAGCGGGACGCGACGGTCGTCTCACGCTGATGTTGGAACGGCAACACCGGGAGGGCTGACCATGGGGCAGGCAGAACGCACAGAGGAACGACCAGACATCGCAGCGCAGGCATCGGCCCGCTACGGATCGCGTGGTGTTCCTGCCGACTGGTTCCTCGACCCCGCGGATCCGCTCGCCGGCGAGCGATACCGGGAGGGCGCGCACAGCCTCGAGGGCCAGGCCACCGCTTTCCTCGCCGCGCACGAGGCACTCGCCGGGCTCCCCGACGTGCAGGAGGGGCCGAGCAGCCTTCTCGTTCTTCCGACCCTGGACCCTGAGACCGCGTTCATCCTGCCCGAGGTCCAGGAGGACGCCCGCCCTCAGCTCGCCCCCGTCGGCCAGCCCGTCAGGTTCAGCCCGCCGCTGGTCCCGGGGAACCCCGACGACGACGGCGAACTGTCCTGGCAGGCCGATGCACTGTGCGCGCAGACCGATCCGGAGGCCTTCTTCCCGGAGAAGGGCGGCTCCACGCGTGACGCCAAGAAGGTCTGCGGCTCCTGCATGGTGAAGTCGGAGTGCCTCGAGTACGCGCTCGAGAACGACGAGCGCTTCGGCATCTGGGGTGGGCTCTCGGAGCGCGAGCGGCGCAGGTTGCGGAAGCGAGCGGTCTGATCCGGTTCCACCTCCGCGTCACCGCCGTTGTCGTAGCCCACAACGGCGCCGAGTACCTTCCAGCGACGCTCGAAGCACTCGAACGCCAGACCCGCCCGGCTGACTTCTGCGTCGGTGTGGACACCGGGTCGACGGACGAGTCGGCCTCCATCCTCCAACTCCACCTCCCCACGGGCAGCCCCGTGGTGGGCGCTCCGGGCCGCGCCGGGTTCGGTACGGCCGTCCGGACAGCGGTCGCCGAGATCCCCGAGCGGAAGCACGCGGGGGAGGCGGGGGCGCACGAGTGGCTGTGGCTCCTCCACGACGATTCGGCACCCGAGCCGACGGCGCTCGCCGAGCTCCTGCTCGCGGTCGAGCGCGCACCGTCGGTCACCATCGCGGGCGCCAAGCAGGTGGCGTGGAACAACCGCCGTGAACTGGTGGACGTCGGGCTCTCGATCAGCAGGTGGGCAGAACGGCTGTCACTCATCGACGTCGACGAGCACGACCAGGGGCAGTACGACGCCCGGAGCGATGTGTTCGCCGTCAACTCCGCGGGCATGCTCGTGCGTCGCGACGTGTGGGACCTGCTCGGCGGTTTCGACCCGGCGCTGCACGGAGTGGGCGACGACGTCGACCTCTGCTGGCGCAACCGCCTCGCCGGGCACCGGGTGGTGGTGGTGCCGTCTGCGGTCCTCCGCCACGCGACCTCGCGGCTGCACCCCTTCTCCACGCCTCGTGCCGCGCGCGCCGCCGAGGTCTATCTCCGGCTCAAGCATGCAACCGCCTGGCAGGTCCCGTTCCTCGCCGTCGGCGCCGTTCTCGGAGGTCTCGGGCGCCTCCTCCTCGGCCTCCTCGCCAAGGATCCAGCCCATGGAACGGGGCAGCTGCTGGGCAGCCTCGCCGGGGTCCTCCGGCCCATCAACCTGTGGCGCTCACGTCGATCGGCTGCAAAGACCAGGCGGCGTCCGCGCTCGATCGTCCGACCGCTCATCACGTCCCGCCGCGATGTCTGGTCCCACCGCCGGTCCGTCATCGATGCATTCACCTCCCGGGGCACCGCGGACGCCCGGGAGGAAGCCGGGTCCACGGAGGAGTACGTCCCGTCGGGGAACAGCAACGACGATTTCGCCGCGCTGGCCACTCCCGGCCGCCTGTGGGTCGGCGCAGGCGCGGTGGTCGCCGTCGTGGTGCTGCTCGTTGCCGCGCTGACCGGGCTGCACCGCCTGATCGGCTCGGCGGCACTCGCCGGCGGCGCGTTGCTGCCCGTCGCCGAGGACCCGGGAAGCATCTGGGCCGGGGCGACGTCCTGGTGGGCAGGCCTCGGTGCCGGCTTCGCAGCGCATGGCTCACCCTTCTCGTACGTGCTGTGGCTGCTCTCGCTCGTGGGACTCGGCTCCGCCAACACGGCCGTCGTCGTCCTCCTGGTCTGCGCCCTGCCCCTGGCCGGACTGGCTGCCTGGTACGCGGCCGGGGCCCTGACCGCATCGCGAGGCCTGCGCCTCTGGGCCGCCCTCCTCTGGGGCGCGGCGCCAGCCCTCCAGGTAGCTCTCGGCAGTGGTCGCCTCGGCGCGCTCATCGCCCATGTCCTGCTGCCACTGGCACTGCTCGGCACTGTGCGTGCCGTCGGCGCAGCGCTCGCCTCCCGCCGGATGCCGGAGGGCATCATCAAGCCCGGGATCAACGGGACGCGAAGCTGGACGGCCGCGGCGGCAGCAGGTCTTCTCCTCGCCGTCATCACGGCTTCGGCTCCCTCGCTCCTGCCGTTCGTCGTGCTCGTCCTGGTGTTCGCCGTGGTCGTCGGCGGGCGCCGTGCGCGGCCGCTGTGGTGGACACTCCTGCCCGTCGTGGCACTGCACCTGCCCTACGCGCTGTCCGCGGTGCGGCAGCCACGCGGCCTCCTCGGCGATCCGGGAGTGCCCACGCCGTTCGATCCCGGCGCACCCTGGCAGCAGCTCCTCGGGTTCCCGGTGTCGTTCGATCCGTTCGTCCCGCCCGCCGCGCTCGAGGGTCTCCCGGCCGGTCCGTGGTCTCTCGTCGTTGCCCTGCTGATCGGCGCGCCCGTCGTGGTGCTGGCCGCCGTCGCCCTGTTCCTGCGGCGCGGACGCGGTGCCGCCGTCCGTCGGTTCTGGCTGCTGGCCGTGCCGGCCCTCGCCCTGGCCGTCCTGGCGCCCGCCTTCCCGGTGGCCGTCGGTCCGCGTGAACTGATCGGGGTCTATCCCGGGCCGCTCGTCTCCGTGGTCTGGCTGTGCCTGCTGGCAGCGGCGCTCTCGGGACTGCCCGACCGGTCGGTCCCGAACGCATCGGCTGCCCGTCCTGCTGCGCGTCGCCCGCTCCGTATCGCCGGCGCCACGGTTCTCGCCGTCGGACCGCTCCTCAGCCTCGGATTGTGGCTGGTGCCCGAGGTCACGGGCCCTGCGGCTGCGGTCGTGGAGCCTGTCGTGCTCGCCGGCGATCCGACGGAAGCCACCCCTGCCGATGAATCCCGGACCACCGACTTCGGCACGTCCCTCCTGATCGGGCCCGCAGCGGAGCGGCCGTTGCCCGCCACCGCAGCGGACCGGGGGACCGGCCCGGACCGGACGCGCACCCTCGTCATCACGGTCGACGACGAGGATGACGTCGCGGCCGCCCTGATGCGTGGAGGGGGCACCACGCTCGATGCGCTGAATCCGCTCGTCGCCGCCGGCGAGCTCCAGGGGGCCGGAACGGTCGCCGTCCGGGAGGACGGCGAGTCCGCCCGGATCCTGCGCTCCACCGTCGCGGTCATCGTCGGCGCCACCGGGGCCGATCCACGCCCCGAGCTCCGGGACCTCGGCGTCGGTTTCGTGGTGCTCCGCCAGTCCGAGACCGCGGGTGATTTCCTCAGCGGCCGCATCGACTCCGGTCCCGGCCTGACGGCCGTGGGTGACACGGAGGCGGGACGGCTGTGGCGCGTTGCACCGGCGACCCTGGCCGACGGCACGGCGGACGAGGGGGACTCCACGGCGCGGGTCCGCGTGGTCGGCGCCGACGGGCGCACCGAGGCCCTGGTCCCTTCCGCCGCGGTCGGGGCCGCAGGGTCGATCGAGGAGGGTGCGGCAGGCCGCACCCTCGTCCTCGCCGAACAGGCCGATCCGGGGTGGCAGGCGACCCTCGGCGGTCGTCGGCTCGACGCGGCGTCCGCGGGCTGGCAGCAGTCGTTCGCACTCCCGGCCGAGGGCGGAAGGGTCGAGGTCTCGTACGTGAGCCCGTACCAGCCGTGGGCCCACGTCGCGCAGGGGATCCTGCTCGCGCTGACCCTCCTCCTGGCGGTCCCCATCCCGTCGCGGCCCCGCGTAGTGCGCCCTCGGGGTAGCCGCAGGCCCGTTCATCACGACGGTCGCAGCTCCCACCCGGACGCTCCATCGGCGCAGGACGAGGACGGGGCGGCGGCCGCCGATCCCATCCCGGACGATGTCCCCCAGCCCGTGACCAGTGGAAGAAGCTCGATGTGATGTGGGGACGTAAGCGCAGGACGCCGGTCACGGATGGGGTGGCCAGGCCTGTGCCCGTCGACGGCGCACCCACCGACACCGATCGAGCGCAGATTCCGGTCGGACACGCACCCCTTCCCGAGCCCCCTGGAGAGCCGGGTGCGGCTGAGATCGTGGCGCCGGATGAGGAGCCTGTCGCAGGACGGGACACCGACCCGTTCGCGGAGCCGGTTCCGGATCCGGTCCCCGGATCGGGGATCGATCGCGTCGGCGCCCGGTTCCCGGACGAGGGCGGCTCCGCTCGCGACACGGCGTCGGCGCCGGTGGACGGCGATGCCTCCGCCCGCGACACGGTGACGGCGCCCCACCACACCGTGGATGCTGCGGTCGCCGCTCGGGCGGTCGCACGGGACAGGGCCGCAGGATTCCCGGTCGGCCACCGTCGGACGCGTGTCGGGACCGCAATCGGCGCGGCAACCGGCGTCGTCCTCCTGGCTGCTACCGCCGCCGTCGCGTCGGGTGCGGTCACCGATGCCTTCGTCCCGACGTCGGATGCGGAGATCTCGGTGCCTGCGGCCGCCGTTCCTGCGGGCGACTACTCGGCCGTGTGCCCCGCACCGCCGCGACTGTTCGAGGCGGCCGTCGGAGGCGGGGACCCCGCCTTCAGCCCGGCGTCCGGCACGGCGAGGACCACGGTCTCCGCACTGGTGCTGAGCGACCTCAGTGCCACGATCACCGGGAGCGCGATCACGCCGGCCGACGGCGGCGATCCCCTCGCCGTCATCCGGGACTTCATGCCCGAGACGACCGAGTCCCAGGATGCACCGGCCAGCAGCAGCGAGGACGGGCTCACCAACCGCGTCGCGGGAGTGTCCAGGGGCGTGGTGGTCACCGCCCCGTCGGTCCTCCGTGCACAGCCCCAGGGCGGGCTGACTCCGGTCGCGGCAGCGACCACCACCTACACGGCCACAGACGGAGACCTCCGCGGGCTGGCTGTGACGGGATGCCAGGCCCCGTCGAGCGACTTCTGGCTGATGGGAGCGTCCACGACGGTCGGCCAGTCCTCCGTCCTGACGCTCACCAACCCCACCGGTACCCCCGCCACCGTCCGGCTGGAACTGTACGGCCAGGACGGCCCCATCGAGGCCGCCGGCAGTCGCGGTCAGCTGGTCGCGCCGGGTGAGACCCGCCAGATCGTCCTCGCAGGGCTGGCGGGCAACCAGGAATCGCTCGCCGTCCGGGTTCGCAGCGACGGCGGACGGATCGCCGGATTCGTCCAGCAGAGCGTGCTCAGGGGACTCACCCCCGGCGGTGTCGAGATGCTCTCGCCGACCGGCGGTGCCGGCGTCACGCAGGTGCTGCCCGGCGTCGTCGTGCAGGACGACGCCACTGCCCGGCGCATCCGAGAGCAGGAAGGCTACGGGTCCGCCGCGCCGCAGCTGCAGGTACTCGTTCCGGGCTCGAGCGACGCGGTCCTCGACATCAAGGTGTACGGGAGCGACGGCGAGGTGGCGCTCCCGGAGGGAGGCGTCGTGACGGCCGCCGCCGGCTCCGTGACGGCGGTACCCCTCGAGTTCCTGCCCGAGGGCAATTACACGGTCTCGGTCACCTCCGACGTCTCGGTCGTGGCGGCAGCCCGGGTGTCCCGCGGGATCGACGCCGGGGAACCCGTGGATCTCGCGGGGGTCCCGGCCGCGATCCGGCTCGGAAGCGGCCACGCCGTGGCACTCGCGGACGGCGCAGACTCCTCGCTCGTCCTGGGCGCCCCGAGCGGCAGGGGCGAGGTGACGCTGACACCGGTCGCGGCGGACGGCGTTCTCGGTGATCCCGTGATGATCGGCATCGCCGGCGGGACGTCGGTCACCGTGCCGTCGTCATCGCTCGGCCGCAACCCCGCCGGAGTCATCATCGATGCGACGGGCGACCCGGTCTACGGTGCCCAGGTCCTGACCCTGGCCGGCGCGCGGTCCGGGGTGTCCGTGACGAGCGTGCCCGCCGGCGCGACCGGGCCGCAGAGCATCCCCGTGCAGCTCGGCTACTGACGAAGCGAGCGGACGTTCCTCAGGCCTGGGAACGTCCGTAGGCAGGGTCCACAGCTTCGGGAGCGAGTCCCATGAGTTCGGCGGTCTGCTCGACGACGACGTCGTGCACCAGTTCGTTGACGGGCAGGACCGACCGGGCGGCCATGAGGACGGGGTGGCGATAGATGGTGATCACCGCGGGGCGGCCGGGAGCGGCGGGGGAGCAGGAACCGAGCAGTCCCCGCAGCGTCTCCGGCGTCATGTCCTCGAGGCCCTCCGGGATCTCCTGCACCACGATCTGCAGGTCCTGGATGCGCTCTCCCCACAGTCTCTCGAGTCGAGACGCCGACTCCATCACCCAGTCGTCGAACTGCTCCGACCTGGAGCGCGACCCGGGGAGGTGCTGGGAGAGCAGTTCCCCCCGCATGCCCCGACCTCGGCGGTTCCGGCGGCGTTCGTAGAACGACCGCGTCGGACGCCCGCCCGAGGACGTCGGATCGGTCAGATCGACCGAAAAACTGGAGTCATCCTGCATGTAAAGACTGTAAGCCTTGAACCCGCCGCCCGCACTCCTCCGGCGCCTGCGGTTCGGCCTTGCCCACGCCCGGTGCTCCCTGACCCGTCCCGCGGGCAAAGGCCGGTAGGCTTGCCGATCGTGGGATCACTCCGTCAATGCTCCAGATCAGCCTGCCAGCGGCCGGCGGTGGCCACCCTCACCTATGTCTACGGCGACTCGACCGCGGTCCTCGGACCACTGGCCACCTACGCGGAGCCGCACACGTACGACCTGTGCGCCATCCACGCCGAACGCCTGACGGTCCCGCGGGGATGGGAAGTGGTGCGCCTGGCGCTGCCGGACGTCGCGCCGGAGCACAATTCCGACGACCTCCTGGCACTGGCCGATGCTGTGCGTGAGGCGGCAGCCGAGCCCGTGGTGGAGCAGCCCCCGATGGGTCAGCGCGGTGTGCGCGCGCCGATGGAACCCCCGGCCGGTGTCAGCGGTCCGCGCCGTGGCCACCTCCGCATCCTGCGCGAGCCCTGACGTAGGTTCCGTCCCGCCCGTGGCGGTCTCCCGATGGGCCGCCGGACGGACCCCCGCGCTAGACTTGGGGGCAGGACATCCTTCCGTTTCGAGCGAAAGCCGACCATGCCCAATCTCCCAGCACGGCTCATCGACGTCCTGCGCTGCCCGGTCACCGGGTCCGCGCTCGTCCAGGAGGGCGACGTCCTCCGCACCGACGCACCGGGCTCCGACGGCGAGCACCTCACCTACGGGCTCGACGAGGGCATCCCGGTTCTCCTCCGCGCCGAACTACTCGGTGCCGCCCGCACCTCCTAGGACCGGTCCGCACCGCCCGTGGACCCCGTCACCGAACCCGACGCAAGGAACAGCACCATGACGTTCGACTACAAAGTTGCCGACCTCTCGCTCGCCGAGGCGGGACGTCACCAGATCCGGCTCGCCGAGCATGAGATGCCCGGGCTCATGGCACTCCGCCGTGAATTCGCCGATTCCCAGCCGCTCGCCGGAGCGCGGATCGCGGGGTCGCTGCACATGACCGTGCAGACGGCCGTGCTGATCGAGACGCTGACCTCCCTCGGCGCCGAGGTGCGCTGGGCCTCCTGCAACATCTTCTCCACCCAGGACGAGGCCGCAGCGGCCGTCGTCGTGGGTGCGGGCTCGGTCGAGGAGCCGGCAGGGGTCCCCGTCTTCGCCTGGAAGAACGAGACGCTCGAGGACTACTGGTGGACGGCCACGCAGATCCTCACCTGGCCCGGCCAGGCGGACGGCCTCGGCCCGAACATGATCCTGGACGACGGCGGTGACGCCACCATGCTCGTGCACAAGGGTGCCGAGTTCGAGGCCCTCGGAGCCGTCCCGGCGAATCCCGAGGAAGGCGACGCCGACTACTCGCACGAATACACCGTGTTCCTCGACACGCTCCGGTCCACCATCGCATCAGAACCGCGGAAATGGACGACCATCGCGGCCGGAATCCAGGGTGTCACCGAGGAGACGACCACGGGCGTGCATCGCCTGTACCAGCTGGCCGCGCAGGGGAAGCTCCTGTTCCCTGCCATCAACGTCAACGACTCCGTCACCAAGTCGAAGTTCGACAACAAGTACGGCATCAGGCACTCCCTTCCCGACGGCCTGAACCGCGCCACGGATGTCCTCATCGGTGGCAAGGTGGCCGTGGTGTGCGGGTACGGCGACGTCGGCAAGGGTGCGGCAGAGGCGCTGCGCGGCCAGGGTGCCCGCGTGATCGTCACGGAGATCGACCCGATCTGCGCGCTGCAGGCGGCGATGGACGGCTACCAGGTGACCACGCTGGAGAAGGTCCTCGGGCAGGGCGACATCTTCATCACGACCACCGGCAACAAGGACGTCATCATGGCGCGCCACATGGCCGGCATGAAGCACCAGGCGATCGTGGGGAACATCGGCCACTTCGACAACGAGATCGACATCGCCGGGCTCGCCCGCATCCCGGGAGTGGAGAAGATCGAGATCAAGCCGCAGGTCCACGAATGGGTCATCCCGGCGGACGACGCCGAGGGCGTGCAGCAGCACTCGATCATCATGCTGTCCGAGGGCCGGTTGCTGAACCTGGGTAACGCCACCGGACACCCGTCCTTCGTGATGAGCAACTCCTTCGCGAACCAGACGATCGCGCAGATCGAGCTCTTCACCAAGTTCGAGCAGGAGGACGCCGAGGGCAATCGCGAGTACGAGCACGAGGTCTACGTCCTGCCGAAGATCCTCGACGAGAAGGTCGCCCGTCTCCACCTCGACGCCCTCGGTGTCGAGCTGACCGAGCTGACCAAGGGTCAGGCCGAATACCTCGACATCGACGTTGCCGGACCCTACAAGCCCGAGCAGTACCGCTACTAGGCGCGGCGCGCTCCATGCCGAGCGGCTGCTGCCGTGTCCCCACGGGCACCGGCAGCAGCCGAATCGTTGTGAAATCCGGGCTCCGCCTGCGGGACCGGCCCCACGCCTTCCCGTAAAATCGCACGGGTAGCTACGTCAAGGGGCAAGAGCATGCGCATGAAGCAGGAATCGACCAGCGCCACGGCACGCCGGAAGGGCTGGAAGATCGCCGCCATCGGTGCGGCCGCCGTCGTCGTCGTGGGTGGTGGTGTGGGCATTGCCACCGCCTCGCAGTGGAACGACACCACCCCGTCGTCCGCGTCCTCGCCGTCCTCCTCACCGTCGTCGTCCTCACCGGCTCCGGCAGCCACCCCGGGTGCCACGGATTCCACCACCCCCGCACCTGCACCCTTGAAGTCCGAGGCCCCGGCCGGCGAGTTCACCGTGAGTGCCACGCCCACCGACGCAGCGTACGCAGTCAACCCGGCCACCATGGCGGCCCTGAGCATCACGGGTGGGAAGCTCGACTCCGTCGAACTCGCACCGCGCGCCGGCGGTACCCCCGTCGCAGGCGCCATCGCAGCCGACGGCGCGAGCTGGACCGCGACCGAGCAGCTCGCCTTCAACACCGAGTACCAGTTCTCCTACACCGTGCTCGACTCCGCCGGACAGGAGCAGCGCGGAACGTCGGCCTTCAGCACGGTGGCACCCGCGAACGAGGCGGACGCTGCGATGTTCCCGTTGGACGGCAGCACCGTCGGCACGGGCCAGCCCCTCGAATTCACCTTCAGCGAGCCCGTCGCCAACCGGGACGCCGTCGAGAAGGCCATCACGGTGACCAGCACGAGTGGACAGCCGGGCGCCTTCTACTGGTTGTCCGACACCAAGGTGCGCTACCGCCCGGAGTCGTTCTGGGCCCCCAACAGCACGATCACCGTGGAGCTCAACCTGTTCGGTGTGGACTTCGGCAACGGCATGATCGGCAACGCCGACAGGACCCTGACCGTGAAGACGCACAACACGCGCCTCGCCGTCGTCGACAACGCCACCAAGACCATGAACGTGTACCTCGACGGCACGCTCGACCGCACGTTCCCGGTCACACTCGGAACCGACGAATGGCCGTCCACGGAGGGCTACATGGTCGTCATGGAGAAGTACGACACCACCCGGTTCACCGCGGAATCGATCGGACTCAAGCCGGGGGACCCCGCCTACTACCCGCCCACGGTCGTCAACCACGCCAGCCGCCTCAGCAACGGCGGGGCCTTCGTCCACGAGGCGCTGCCGGCGGCCCAGGTGGCCCTCGGTAGCATCAACGTCTCCCACGGCTGCATCGGGATGTCCCCCGAAGGAGCCGAGTACTTCTACAACACGTTCGGTCCGGGCGACGTCGTGCAGATCCTGAACACGGACTACGGGCCCATGTACGTCTGGGACGGCTTCGGGGACTGGAACGTCCCCTGGAACGAGTGGGCCAACCAGCCCTGACGTCCACGGCGGTGGGGCAGTGGGACAGGAGCTCGCGAGCTAGCTGAACGGCAGCGAGTGGAGCCTCGTGGCCGTCGCCTCCGAACGCTCGCGCTGCCGCATCATCGCGGTGTAGTCCTTGTCCCGGCGGGCCGCGATGACCGCATGCAGGAACTCCTCGGGGTGCGTGCTGCCCGGCGGTGGGGGGAAGACGTGGTGGCTCGCCTCGGCGGCCAGGTCCAGCGAGAGGGAGTGCCGGGCCTGTGGCGTGAGTCGTGGAGCCTGCGCGAGGAACTGCGCCATCCTCCGGGCGAGGGCGTCCGGAAGCCGCCCGATGTCGGCCGTCCTCGACCACTCCTCGAGCCGGGGAGGCATCACGGCGAGTGCTCGCGGCTTCGCGACGACCCGCTCACGCATGGAGTAGGTGCCAGCCAGGAGGTCGCCGAGGCGTTTGGACCGTTCGTTGAACAGCGACACCAGAAAGGCGAGCGACCCGACGAGCATGTAGATCTCCAGGATGGCGAGCATCCCGCGGATGAAGGCGTGCCGGAAGCGGATGGCGCCGCCGTCGTCGCGCACGATCCTCAGCCCCATGACGAGCCGTCCGAGCGACTTGCCCCGCGTGAGCGTCTCCACGGTCACCGGCAGCACGAGCAGCAGCAGCACCAGGACCACGATCGCGAGAGCGCCGGTGAGAGCCGGGTCGAGCGCTCCTCCGAACACGTTCCCGATCAGCAGCAGCACGAGGACGGCGAGGACGAACTGGGCGATGATGTCGATCAGGACGCTCAGTCCGCGGGCCGCGAAGCCCGCCGGCTTGAGCTCGAGGACGACTGCCTCTCCGGTGACGACCGAACTCATGTTCTCCCCCTGGACGCGTGCTGTCGAAAGCGGTGACAGGTCCGGGCGACGTGGCGCCGCCGCCCTGTGCTCCGCCCAGCCTAGCGCCGCGTACCGCGGACTATAGGGTTAGCCCCATGGACGTGGACGCATTCATCGCGGTGCACCGCAGCGACTGGCAACGGCTCGACGAACTCGTGAGCCGGCGACGGCTGGACGGAGCGGAATCGGACGAGCTCCTGGCGCTGTACCAGCGGGTCTCGACGCACCTGTCCATCATCCGGTCCGTGGATCCCGAGAGCGCTGTCTCCGGCGCACTGTCGACGCGGCTCTCCCGCGCGAGGACCCGGTTCACCGGTGCGCGGTCGAACGTCGCGGAGGACGTGGCCCGGTTCTTCCTCCACTCCCTGCCCGCCGCGTTCTACCGGATCCGCTGGCTGACCGTGGTGGTGGGGGTGCTCTTCATCGCCGTGACGGCGCTCTACGCGTACTGGGTGGCCACCACCCCGGGAGTGATCCAGGCCCTCGGGACGGATGAGGACCTCCGCCGGTACGTGGAGGAGGATTTCGTCAACTACTACTCCGAGAACCCGGCGGCCTCCTTCGCGGGGCTGGTATGGACGAACAACGCATGGATAGCGCTGCAGGCCGTCGCCTTCGGTGTCTCGGGTATCTGGCCGGTCTACATCCTGTACATGAATGCGCAGGGGATCGGCATCGCCGCGGGGATGATGGCCTCCTACGACCAGCTCGACGTGTTCTTCGTCTACATCCTGCCGCACGGCTTCATGGAACTCACCTCCATCTTCATCGCGACCGCCGCCGGCCTGCGGATCTTCTGGGCCTGGGTGGCGCCGGGGCGCAGGCCACGCTCGGTAGCGCTCGCCCAGGAGGGGCGCGCCCTCATCACCGTCGCACTGGGGTTGGTGCTGGTCCTGCTGGTCTCCGGGCTCGTCGAGGGCTTCGTGACCCCCAGCGGGCTGCCTCCCTGGCTCCGGCTGCTGATCGGTTTCCTCGTCTTCGCCGCGTACTGGGTGTACACCCTGGTCCTCGGGCGCCGCGCCTTCGAGGCCGGGCATCGCGGTGACCTCGGCGAGGTCGACCGCGGCGAGGCCGTCATCACCGCCTGATTCCTCTCGGACGCCTCCGGACCGGTCCGCGCGGGGAGTCTTCCGTGCGGACCCGGGCACGCCCGGTACTGTCGAAAGAGGCCGGGATCGAGGCCGGCGGCATTCATCGAGGAGACAGCGCAGTGGCAGACACCGACAGCACCCGATCGAGCGCTCCGGACGCACGTGGAGCGGACGACGACGGAGCGACCCAGCCCGCGGCCCCTGCCGATGCCGGCGCCGGCGCAGTCCCGGACGGGGACGGGGTGCGCGGGGTGGCCCAGCGTCACGATCTCCCCAGGCGGAAGGCCGCTACCCTGCCCGCCGCTGTGCGGGACCACGACGACGAGCGCACCGGATCCACGGACGCCGCAGGAGACGCGGCGTCCGGCGGCAGCGCGGACGACGGGACGGACGGCCCGCCCGACGCCGACGTCGTCGCCGGGGGAGCGCACACGGCCTCCGCTGCAGCCGTGGACGCTCCGGACGCAACCAGGTCGGACGAGCCGGGTGCAGCACCGGACGCACCGGGCGCGGCCCAGGACGGACGGGACTCCGCACCGGTTGGCGGGCGAGCGGATTCACCGGCGGCCGGCGACGCACCCGCACCGGCGACCGGACAGATCCCTGCTTCAGCGCCCGAACGGGCAGCCGCACCGGCCGTCGGACCAGGTGCCACGCCAGCCGCACCACCGGCACCGAGCGAGCCTTCCACGGACACCGCAGCCCTCTCCCTCCGCCCGCCCGACGCCGAGGCTGCCCGCCGCGCGGCTGCACGCGATCAGGCCGCAGCCGCGAAACCTGCCCTCGCCCGGTTCCTGCAGGTCGTCGTCGCCCTGTTCTTCCCCGTGATCGTGGTGGCAGCCGCCGTGCGTGCGGTCGCGACGTCGTCGTTCCTGTGGCTCGAGTACCACCGGCCGGGATTCCCCGCGGACCAGTACGGCTTCTCGCTGGACGACCGCATGACGTACGGCTCCTACGCCCTGGACTACGTCCTGAACTTCGCGCCGCCCCGCTATCTCGGGGGCCTGGTCACGCCCGAGGGAGAGCCCCTGTTCCTGGAGTCGGAGGTGGGGCACATGGCGGATGTGAAGGGCGTCCTGGGACTGTCCTTCTTCATCGCCCTCGTGCTCTTCGTCCTGGCGGTGCTCGCGTGCGCCTACCTCGCTCGCCGGTACAAGGGCGGGGTGCGGCGGGCCCTGTTCGCCGGAGCGGCACTGACCCTGGTCGGCGCGGCGGTCCTGACGGTCCTCGCGGTCCTGGCCTGGGAGACGTTCTTCACGCAGGTCCATGCGCTGTTCTTCGCCGACGGGACCTGGACCTTCCGCGTCGACGACACCCTGATCAGGTTGTTCCCCGAGCAGTTCTGGACCGACTCGGCCATCACGGTCGCAGTCCTCGTCCTCGGCGCGACCGTCCTCACGCTGATCCTCACCTGGCCCACCGCTGCTCGGCGCGAGCGGTCGGCACGGGCGCAGGCTGCAGCGCAGGGCCGCTACCGCGAGGCCATCGACGCCTAGCGCTCCGCCTGCGAGTACAGTCCGTCGACCGCGTCCCCATGGTCCGCGACCACGGCGGCCCGCTTCAGTTTGAGGGTGGGCGTCAGGTGCCCGGACTCCACGGTGAACTCCGTGTCCAGCACCGCGAAGCGCCGGATCTGCTCCGCCCGCGACACCGTGGTGTTGGCGGCGTCGACGGCGGCCTGCAGGTCGGCCAGCACCCCGGGATCCGTGGCGGCCTCCCGGACGGTGAGGCCCGGCCTGCCGCGGGCTGAGGCCCATTGTGCGAGGGACTCGGCGTCGAGGCTGATCAGCGCGGCGATGAAGGGCCTGCCCTCACCGACGACGACGGCCTGGGAGACGAGTACTCCCTCCCGCACCTTCTCCTCGAGCGGACCGGGGGCGACGTTCTTGCCGCCGGCGGTCACGAGCAGGTCCTTCGTGCGGCCCGTGATGGTCAGGAAGCCGTCCTCGTCGAGCGAGCCGAGGTCGCCCGTCCGGAAGTAGCCGTCGGATGTGAAGGCCTCAGCTGTCGCGGCGTCGTTGCGGTAGTAGCCCGCGAAGATCCCGCTGCCCTTGACCTGCACCTCGCCGTCGTCGTCGATCCGGACGCTCGTGCCCGGCATCGGGATGCCGACCGTACCCACGCGCGTCAGGCCGACCGTGTTGACGGTGCAGGGCGCCGTGCTCTCGGTGAGGCCGTAGCCCTCCTGGATCATGATGCCCGCGCCGCGGAAGAAGTGGACGAGGTGCTCGCTGAGAGGGCTCGCACCCGAGACGGTGTAGGTGGCCTCGCCGCCGAACACGGCGCGCAACCGCGGGTAGAGGATCCGGTCGAAGACCGCGTGGGAGGCACGCAGGACAGGGCCGGGCCCGCGCCCGCCGCGGCCGAGGGCGTCGACGGCCCGCGAGTAGGCGACGGCGGTGCGCTCGGCGGCGGCGAAGAGCCGGCCCTTGCCCGACTCCGCTGCGCGCTGTGCCGCGGTGGCATGGATCTTCTCGAAGATGCGGGGGACGGCCAGCAGGAACGTCGGCTTGAACGTCGTCAGGTCCTCGAGCAGTTGCGCTGCGGAACCGGAGTGGGCGAGCTTGATGCCGCCGGCGAAGCACACGACCTGCACGGCACGCGCCAGGACGTGGGCCAGGGGCAGGAACATGAGCGTCCGTGCGTTCTCCTGCCGCAGGAACTCGGGCAGGAAGTCCAGGGTGTTCACGGCGAACAGGGCGAAGTTCCCGTGGGTGATGACGCAGCCCTTGGGCCTGCCCGTGGTCCCCGAGGTGTAGACGATGGACGCGGCGTCGGCCAGCCCGCGGGAGGAGCGGGCGGCCTCGACGACGACGTCGGGAACCCCGGCCCCGGCGTCGGTCAGGGAGGCGATGGACAGTGCTTGGGCTGATCCACCCGTCAGCCACACCACCGTGGTGGTATCCGCCCTCCCGGCGCGCTCGGCGGCGTCGAGCACCACCTCCGCCTTGTGCCGGTCCTCGACGAACACGACGGCGGGCTGCGCGTCCTCGAGGATCCAGGAGACCTGGTAGGCCGAGGAGGTCTCGTAGATGGGAACCGTGACGGCACCGGCGAACCAGATGGCGACATCGGCGAGCGTCCACTCGTAGCGGGTCTTCGACATCACCGCGACGGCGTCACCGGGCCTCACGCCCTGGTGGATGAGGCCCTTGGCCAGGCCGGTGACCTGGCGCAGGAAGTCCGCGGCGGGGACGTCGCGCCACTGGCCGTCCGCACGGATGGCGTAGAGCGGGCGGGAGGGATCGGCGTCGTGCGTGCTCAGGAGGAGGTCGGTGGTGTTGCTGGTCGACGGCAGGTCGCCCAGCAGTTCCGTGATGGCTTCGCGCACCAGTGCTCGCTTTCGGTCCGGGGTGGGGCGCAGCGGCCTCAGATCCAGCTCGGCAGCCACATGCGCATGCGCCACTGGTCGTAGGGGATGACCTCTGCTGTCCAGATGGGGAGGAAGTACGCCGACAATGCCACGGCGGCAGCCAGGAAGATCCCCACGAGCACGATACCGCGTCGGCGCCGGGCGCGGTCGGCGTTCTGTCCGCCCAGCACGAGGCCCAGGCAGTAGACGAGCGACAGGACGAGGAACGGTTCGAAGGCGACGGCATAGAAGTAGAAGGTGGTGCGCTCGGGATACAGGAACCACGGAAGGTACCCGGCTGCGACGCCGGTGAGGATGGCAGCGGCGCGCCAGTCCCGCCGCCCGAGCCAGCAGAACAGGAGCACGACGAGGGACAGCGCGGCGCTCCACCAGATGAGCGGGTTGCCGAGCACCGTCACGGCCTGCGAGCAGGCGTCCGCCCCGCAGCCACCGGGCTTCTCGTAGAAGAACGACGTCGGCCTGCCCACCACGAGCCACGACCAGGCGCTCGCCTCGTACGGGTGGTCCGAGCCGAGGCCCTGATGGAAGGTGTACGCGCTGCGGTGGTACTCGGCCAGGGACCTCAGTGAATCCGGTAGCCAGCCCCACTGCTCGGACGGGTTGCGCGCGGCCCAGGTGCGGTCGTAGGCGTCCCTGGACAGGAACCAGCCCGTCCAGGAGGCGAGGTAGGTCAGCAGCGCCACGGGCACGATGCTCGCGAAGGCGAGCAGTCCGTCCTTCAGGGCTCCGCCGAGCGCCCAGCGGTGCACGCCGGCGATCCGCCGGGCACTCATGTCCCACACGACGGTCATCAGGCCGAAGGCCGCGATGAACGGCAGGGCGGACCACTTGGTGCCGAGGGCCAGCCCGAGGCAGATACCGGCCACGAGCCGCCACGGCCGGAAGCCGAGGAAGGGGCCGTAGGAGAGCAGGCGGGACGACGGGACGCCGTCGTCGCCCCCTCCCGCCAGGGCGGAGAGCCGGCGGGCCAGGCGCCGTCGGCCGTCGTCACGATCCGCCAGCAGGGCCGCGAAGGCGGCGAGGAGCCAGAAACTCAGGAAGATGTCGAGCAGTGAGGTGCGCGACTCGACGAGGTGGTGGCCGTCGACGGCGAGGAGCAGCCCGGCTGCGGCGCCGAGCAGCGGCGACCCGAACATGCGCCGGGCGACGACGGCGAGCAGGAGGACGGACAGCGTGCCGACGGCGGCCGCCGAGAACCTCCAGCCGAAGGCGTTGTCGGAACCGAACAGCAGCATGCCGAAGGCGATCATCCATTTGCCCACGGGAGGATGCACCACGTAGTTGGGTGCCTCGAGCAGGACGTCGGGGTTGCCGGCGTTGAAGGACTCGTTGGCGTTCTCCGGCCATTCGCGCTCGTACCCCGACTGCAGCATCGAGTAGGCGTCCTTGACGTAGTACGTCTCGTCGAACACGAGCGAGCCGGGTTCGCCGAGCCGCACGAAGCGCAGGATGCCGCCGAGCAGTGCCATGGCCAGGGGCAGGATCCAGAGGAGCGCGCCGCCTGCGGGAGCCGCGCCCAGGAGGCGGGCGGAGAGCGCTGCCCGGGTGTACGCGAGTGGCGCGGGGAGGACCCAGGAACCGCCGTGCTGCGGGGTGTCCTGCTGGGGACGGACGGCGGTGGGGCTCACACCGTCATGCTACCGGCGGTGTCCGGAGCTCCTCGGCAGGCGCCGCCGGGCCGGGCGGGCTGCCCCCGCCAGGAGGGCGAGGGCTACGCTGGTCGGGTGAGCCAGCCATACGACACAGAGCCCGACAGCACCGACCAGGACGCGGACGGTACGGACACCGTTTCCGCCGGAGGGACGACCGGAACCCGCGCGCCGATCACCGCCTACCGGGGAACCGCGGGGGACGGCAGCGGTCGGGGGCGCGTCGTCCTGGCGGCGACGCCGATCGGCAACATGGGGGACGCGACGGAGCGGCTGATCGGTCTGCTGCACACGGCGGACGTCGTCGCAGCGGAGGACACCCGTCGCCTCCACCGGCTCGTGCAGGCGTTGGGCGTCACCGTGACGGGACGGGTCATCAGCTACCACGAACACAACGAGGCCGAGCGCACGTCCGAACTCCTCGAGCTGGTCAGGGCGGGCGCCACGCTCCTCATGGTGACCGATGCCGGGATGCCGTCCGTCTCGGATCCCGGGTACCGGCTCGTCGAGGCGGCGGTCGCCGAGGGGCTGGACCTGACCGCTGTCCCGGGAGCCTCGGCCGTGCTGGCCGCGCTGGCCCTCTCGGGTCTGCCCACCGACCGGTTCTGCTTCGAGGGGTTCCTTCCCCGGAAGGCCGGGGTCCGGACCGGGCGCCTCGCCGACCTGGCCGCCGAGCAACGCACCATGGTGTTCTTCGAGGCACCACACCGCCTCGAGGCGATGCTGCGCTCGCTGCAGCAGGCCTTCGGGTCGGAGCGCCCCGCCGCGGTGGCCCGCGAGCTGACGAAGATCCACGAACAGGTGATCCGGGGGTCCCTCCTCGACCTGCTGCAGTGGTCCCAGGACGTCGAGGTGCGGGGAGAGATCGCCGTCGTCGTCGCCGGTGCGCCCGAGACCGCACCCACCCGCCCGGAGGACCACGTGGCGCAGGTGAACGGTCTGATGGAGGGTGGCATGCGGCTCAAGGACGCCGTGGCCGCCGTCGCCGCCCAGAGCAGCGTCAGCAAGCGGGAACTCTACGCTGCGGTGATCGCCGACCGCTGACCGGCGCCTGTGCACTCGTCCAAAGGGCGGCGGCCGGGTCGGTGCACCCTTCACTGGACACCCGTTCACGGGCCGGTCTAGCGTGAGCGGGAATGTCCTGCCCGGGACGCGCCCGGGATCTTCGCGAAGGAGCACGGAATGGCTGTCACCGCCGATCAGGAGAAGGCTGTACTCGACAAGGTGCCCACCGGGCTCTTCATCGACGGGCAGTGGCGTGCGTCGTCGTCGGGCGCCACGTTCGACGTCGAGGACCCCGCGACCGGCCGGACCCTGCGGACGCTCGCGGATGCCACGCCGGAGGACGGCATGGCCGCCCTCGACGCCGCGGTGGCCGCCCAGGCTGCCTGGGCGCGCACAGCGCCTCGGGAGCGCGGCGAGATCCTCCGCCGGGCCTTCGACCTGGTCACGGCCCGCGCCGACGAATTCGCGCTGCTGATGACCCTCGAGATGGGCAAGCCGCTGGCCGAGGCCCGCGGAGAGGTCACCTACGGCGCGGAGTTCCTGCGCTGGTTCTCCGAGGAGTCGGTACGCGCCTCGGGCCGCTACTCGATGGCGCCGGACGGGAAGTCGCGCCTGCTCGTCACGAAGAAGCCCGTGGGCCCGTGCCTGCTCATCACGCCGTGGAACTTCCCGCTGGCGATGGCCACCCGGAAGATCGCTCCCGCGATCGCAGCGGGCTGCACCATGGTGCTCAAGCCGGCGAACCTGACGCCGCTCACGTCCTCGCTCTTCGCGACCGTCCTGCAGGAGGCGGGCCTCCCCGCCGGCGTGCTGAACATCGTCAACACCACCACGGCCGGTGACGTGACGGGCCCCCTCATCCAGGACTCGCGGCTGCGGAAACTCTCGTTCACCGGGTCCACACCGGTGGGCCGCACCCTCCTCGCGGCGGCCGCACAGAACGTGCTGCGGACCTCCATGGAACTCGGTGGCAACGCGCCGTTCCTCGTGTTCGAGGATGCCGATCTCGACGCCGCAGTGGACGGCGCGATGCTTGCGAAGCTGCGGAACATGGGGGAGGCCTGCACGGCGGCCAACCGCTTCATCGTCCACGAGTCGCTGGCCGACCGCTTCGCAGCGGCCCTCGCCGAGCGCATGGAAGGCATGACGACGGCGCGCGGTACGGAGGACGCCTCGAAACTCGGCCCGCTGATCGATCGCAGGAGCCGCGACAAGGTGCACGAGCTCGTCACCGCGGCGGTCGGCGATGGTGCGGAGACCGTCACCGGTGGTTCGCCGGTGACGGGCGACGGCTACTTCTACCAGGCCACGGTGCTCAAGAACGTGCCCCGGTCGGCGCGCATCATGCAGGAGGAGATCTTCGGCCCGGTGGCGCCGATCATCACGTTCAGCACGGAGGACGAGGCCGTCGACCTGGCGAACGACACCGAGTACGGACTCGTGGCGTACGTCTTCACCCGCGATCTGAACCGCGGACTGCGCATCGGCGAGCGGCTCGACACCGGGATGCTCGGGCTCAACGCCGGCGTCGTCTCGAACGCCGCCGCTCCCTTCGGCGGCGTGAAGCAGTCGGGCCTCGGACGCGAGGGCGGCGCCGAGGGCATCGAGGAATACCTGTCGACGCAGTACATCGGGATCGCGGACCCCTACGCCTCCTAGGACCTCGCCCGGAAGGCCGGGCCCACACGGGGTCCGGCCTTCCGCCTGAGGTCCTCCTGCCCGGCCCTGCGGGTCAGCGCTGCGGGCCGGCCCGGAACCGGTTGAGCAATGACTGCGGGAACAGGCGGGCCTTCAGTCGCGTGCTGAGCGAACTGGTGCTCCGCAGCGCCCGCGTGACGGCGTCGACGTCCTCCCACTGCGGTGCGGCCACCGGCGGAGCGAGTGTGGCGGAGCGCGCTCCGCGGCCCGTGGAGCCGGCGTCCTGCCCGACCGTGCGGTCGGCGTACTCCTCGTACTCGTAGGCGGAGCGGAGCCGCGCGAGCGAGCCGGCGGGTGCCGCGGCCAGGTCGGCGTCGCGCGTCAGCCTTCCTGCGAAGGTCCGCGGGGTGTCCGTCGCTTCGAGCGGATAGCCGTAGTCGCCGGCTATCTCGGTGGTCTCCGCCCAGGCCGCGGTTGCCGCGCCAGGGGAGCCGGCCGGGACGTCGGTGACGACGACGGACCGGCGCCTCGTGCGTGTCCTGGCGCTGCGCAGCAGCAGCGGCAGGAGGGAGAACACGGCGATCCCGGCCAGAGCGAGCAGCCCGGCGAGGGGCTGGGCCTCGGTGCGCGTCCCTGGGGCCCGGCCGTCCGCGTCCGTGTCGGAGGGGGCTACGGCCGAACCCGTCGCGTCGGCGGGGTTACGGAGGGAACCGGGGTTCAGGGCATCCGAATCGTCGGCCCGCGGACCGACAGGGGCGAAGGCCTGCTGCGCGTAGGTGGGGACGACGCCGCGCGACGGGGTCGGTTCGAACTGGACCCACCCCACGCCCTCGAAGTACAGCTCGGGCCAGGCGTGGGCGTTCCGCGAATCGACGACGAACTCGCGCAGCTCCAGCCCCTCCGGCCCCTCCTCGGTGTCGCCCGTCGGGCTGCCCGGCGTGTAGCCGACGGCCACCCGGCTGGGGATCCCCGCCGCACGTGCCATCACGGCCATGGTCCCGGCGTAGTGCACGCAGTAGCCGGACTTGGAGTCGAGGAACCGTGCCATCACGTCCATGCCGCTGCCGTCGTAGCCGCCCTCCACGGGAGCCTCGACGGAGTAGGTAAAGTCGGAGCTGCGCAGGTAGCTCTGGATCGCGAGGGCCTTGTCATAGGGGTTCACGAACTCACCGGAAACCTCGTCGGTGGTGGTGCGGACGATCTCCGGGGTGTCCTCGGGCAGGTCGGTGAAGACCGCCGGGACGGCATCCGGCTCCGACGGGCCGATGGCCCCGAGTCCCTCCCGGGTGAGCTCCGCCGAGCGGCTCTGCACCACGTACTCCTGCCGCGCCGTCGAGCCGCCGTCCATCGCGAGGATCGACAGGTTCGCCGGATCCCAGGCCCAGGTCCCGGTGAGGTTGGAGATCCCGACCGGCGAGTAGGGGGACAGCAGCCAGGGGCTCGCGTAGCTCTGCGTGGTGATCCGGGTGAAGACCGGTTCGCCGTCCGCGACGTTCTCCGGTGTCCCCACTTCGTTGCCGACCTCCGCCACGCCCGTCTCGCGGTCGTCCATGCGCTGGTCGGGCTCCCAGCGGCGCCCGCTGAAGTCCTCGAGCGTCACGGCGCGGAGGTAGACGGGTGTATCGGAATTCGTCAGGTAGGCGATGCGGCCGAAGCCGGTGGGGTTGCGGAGGTCGTTGCCGAGGGTCACGGCGGGGTTCAGGCCGGTCGCGTTGCCCCACACGTTGAGGCGGGCGCCCTGCGGGAAGGCTCCGGTGTTGAAGCCGGGGACGAACAGCGGCAGGATCACGGTGACAGCGAGGGCCGCCGCGCCGATCATCGCGCTGCGCCCCGCGAAGCCGCTCGAGGCACGGGCCCCGCCGGAGGCGAGCCGGTTCTCCCGCCACTGCGCCGTGGCGAGGATCAGCAAGAAGGCCAGCGCCGTCACCAGGAACGCGAACATGCCCACGCCGTTCGGCTTCACGATGGCCGGTGCGATCATGACGGCCAGGAGTCCGACGCCGCTTGCCGCGGCCATGCGCATGGTCGTGGCGAGAAGGTCCACGATGATCGCGACGAGCCCCAGGGCGGCGCACATGATCAAGAAGATGCCGGGGCCGGGCAGCACGGGGGCCACCTGGGTGACCACGGTCTCCTCGGCCTGCGCCAGGAGCCGTTGCAGCTCGAGGGAGGTGCCGGGCCCGGGCACGACGCCGAGGATGCCCTGGCGCGGGAAGAACTGGATGGTGAGCGCGCCGATGAGCACCAGGACACCCACGAGAGCGATGAGCACGCCGTGCAGGCGCAGGGTCCGGGTCAGCGCCATGGCCAGCAGGACCGGGACGACGGTGCCGATCACGGGGCCGAGCCACGTCCACGGTTCGACGACGCCGTTAAGGCTCGTCGCCGCGGCGAGCACTCCGAGCAGGGAGGCACCCGTGACGGCCCAGTGCCAGGGGTCGGCGGCCCGGGGGGACCGGGAGGGCCCGGCCGGTCGGGACGGGGAACCCCCCGGAGCGACGGGGGGTGCGGGGCGGGAGAGTGTCGAGGTCATGCTGATCCCCTGTGCGTGCTGGAGCGGGTGGAAGAGGCCGCTGCTGCGGCGGAGGGCGTGCGGGGAGCCTCGCCCACGGCGTGCTCGAGCCCGGCCCAGACGGCGGGCAGGAGCGCGGAGGGCGAGGCCGCCGTCGCGTGCCACCCGGCGTCGCGGAGGACCGCGAGCTGGCGTTGCGCGTCCGCGGGCCGTTCGGTGACGATCACGGCGTACGACGGCGATCCGTAGTCGGCGGCGGTGGACAGGGCGCGCGCCTCCTCCGGTGTGACGACACCGAGGACGGCGATCAGGGGCCCACGGTGCCGGTTGGCGGCGAGCTTGTCCAGGAGATCGTCCCCGAAAGCGGCGTGATGCGCGTTCTGCTCCGCTTCGGCGGACGAGCGGCTGATCCGCCGAGCAGCCTGTCGTGCCGCCTCGCCGGCGCGGACCACGGTACTGCCGGTATGGTCCTCGCCCTGGGCGCGGCGCCCGGTCTCGGGGGTGAGCTCGAGGGCCGCCAGCCCTTCTGCGATGCCGGCGACGGCACCCTGGCCCTGGTGCTCCTCCTCGGCCGGGTACGGGGCGGACGGGGAGCGCAGGAGCGCCGGTGATCCCTGCTGGTCGAGGAAGCGCAGGGCGTAGTTGCGTTCGAGGAGATGCGTGCTGACGGACATCGCCGCGGTGACCGCCCACTCGAACGTGGGGGAGGTGGAGAGGCCGCTGCCGTCACCGCTGCCGAACGCGGCGCTGAACCCGGTGCTGAAGCTGGAGTGCCGCTGGTCCAGGAGCAGGGTCGCCTGGGGCGTCGTCACGGATTCCTCCTGCCGCACCATGAGCTCGCTGTGCCGTGCCGTCGCCGCCCAGTGGACGCGCCGCATCGAATCACCGTGCCGGTACTCGCGCGTCATGACGTCGTCGTCGCTCGGGTTCGCCTGGCGGCGGGTGGCGGCCATGCCGTCGTTCCCGCGCGATCCCGACAGCGGTGTGGCGAGGAGTTCGACGGGCGCGGGGGTGACCACGAGGGCGTCCTTCCCGCCGAGCACGTGCCGCGACTTCCCGAGCCCGAAGGGGTCGGTGAACTCGGCGGTGACCGGGCCGATCTCGTACACGCCGCGCGAGGCGGAGCGCAGCCGGTACTCGTAGAGGGAGACACCCTCCCGCGTGGGGTTCCGCGACGGGTAGGTGAACTGGGGCGCCTGACCGAACCGTGGGGGCAGTTGCTCCTCCATCGAGATGCTGGCCCCGCCGGCCACGGAGGCCGTCAGGGAGAGCGTGACCGTCGTCGTCGAGCCGATCTCCATGGACTGCGGCTGGAAGCGCCGGCCCACCGTGAAGCGGGGCTTCACGAGACGCAGCACGAGGAGCGAGACGAACGGCAGCGCCAGGAGCAGGATCCCCACGTACAGCAGGTCGCGGCGGCCGAGTACCTGCGCGGACAACAGGGCGAGGACGGCGGTGAGGACGAAGCCCCACCCGCGGATCGTCAGGAAGCGCGAGGGGAGCCTGTCGAGGAGGGACATCAGGGTCAGCGCCGTTGCGCCTCGCGGGCCACGGGGACCCGGGACAGCACGTCCTCGACGATGCTCGACGACGTCTCCCCGGCACTCGTGGCCTTGCGGTCCAGCAGGAGGCGGTGTGCGAGGACGGCGTCGGCGATGCCGGCGATGTCGTCGGGGAGGACGAAGTCCCGGCCCTCGAGGGCGGCTCCGGCCTTCGCGGCCCGCAGGAGCTGCAGGAGGGACCGGGGGCTTGCGCCGAGCCGCAGCCTCGGGTGGTCCCGGGTGGCGCGCCCGACGGCGACGGTGTAGTCCTTCACGGCGGGAGAGACGTAGACCTCGCGCACCTGACGCATCATGCCGGCGATGTCGGCCACACTTGCGACCGGGCGGATGGCGGCCAGCGGCGAGACGGACTGGTGGGTCTCGAGCATGTCGGCCTCGGCGCGGGCGTCAGGGTAGCCCATCGAGATACGGGCCATGAAGCGGTCGCGCTGGGCCTCGGGAAGAGGGTAGGTGCCCTCCATCTCGATGGGGTTCTGGGTCGCGACCACCATGAAGGGCGCTCCGAGCGTGTGGGTGTGTCCGTCCACGGTGACCTGGTGCTCCTCCATGCACTCCAGCAGCGAGGACTGCGTCTTCGCCGACGCGCGGTTGATCTCGTCACCGATCACGATGTTCGCGAACACCGGCCCGGGCCGGAACTCGAACCGTCGGGAGTCCTGGTTGAAGATCGATACGCCGGTGACGTCGGAGGGCAGCAGGTCCGGCGTGAACTGGATGCGGTTGACGGTGCAGTCGATGGTGCGGGCGAGGGTCTTGGCGAGCATCGTCTTGCCGACGCCCGGGACGTCCTCGAGCAGCAGGTGCCCCTGGGCCAGCAGGACCGTCAGGGCCAGGCGTGCTGCCTCCGGCTTGCCGTCGATGACGGTGTCGATCGCGCCCAGGATGCGCCTGCTGATGTCGTGGAACGTCGCTCCGGGAGCTTCCGGGCCCGCTGGTACCGCCGGCCGACGGTCCGCTGCGACCTCGGCGATGTTGTGCTGGACGTCCATGGGTGCCTTCCATGCGTGCGGCTGCGGCGGCGGGTTCGGCCGGACGGCCGGGCAGTCGACACGCAGGGAACGGCCATGGCCGATCCTGCACGGGGCAGAAGAAGCCGGGCTGAATGATTCAACAGATTACTAGCTCAACTTCATCCCCGGGGGATAAGTTCCGCTCGCTGGCTAGGCTTGAACCATGTGTTCCCGTGCAGCAGAGCCCTCCCACCCCTTCGAAGCCGGCCGGACCCCGTCCGCGTACCTGGAGCCGCAGGACGGTCCCGGGGAGGCGGCGACGGCGAACGCCGGCAGTGGGGGCGAGGACACGGCTGCCCGACGACGGCGGAAGGGCGGCTACCCGCCGCTGCCGGAGCCCCTGCCCGTGCCCGTGATCGACAACCACACGCACTTCGACTTCCGTGACGGATCGGTCGAGGTCTCCGTCGCCGACGCACTCGACGCCGCCGAGGCTGCCGGGGTGAAGGGCGCGGTGCAGGTCGGCACGGACCTGGCGTCGTCGCGCTTCACGGCCGACGTCGTGAACCAGGACCGGCGCCTGCTCGGGGCGGTGGCACTCCACCCGAACGACGCCCCGCTGCTCGCAGACGCGGGAACGCTGGAGAAGGCGCTCGCGGAGATCGAGCAGCTCGCCGCCGGACCCCGTATCCGTGCTCTGGGCGAGACGGGACTCGACTACTTCCGGACCGGGGAGGGCGGACGGGGCAGCCAGCTCGTCTCCTTCCGCAGCCACATCGACATCGCCAAGCGGCTCGGCAAGGCCCTGCAGATCCATGACCGCGACGCACACGACGACGTCGTCGCAACGCTCCTCGCCGACGGCGCCCCCGACCGCGTGGTGCTCCACTGCTTCTCCGGGGACGCCGAGCTGGCGCGCACCTGCAACGAGAACGGCTGGTACATGTCCTTCGCCGGTACCGTGACGTTCAAGAACGCGGCCACCCTGCGGGAGGCCCTGCTCGTCGCCGATCCGGCCCTGGTGCTCGTCGAGACCGACGCCCCGTTCCTCACCCCGCACCCGCACCGGGGCCGGCCCAATGCCTCCTACGTGATGCCCTCCACCGTGCGGGCGATGGCCGAGCTCCTGAACACCGGGCTCGATGCGCTGTGCAGCCGAATCACGGTCAACACGGAGGCCGTGTACGGCAGCTGGGACTGAGCGCTGCAGCGTTCCGCCGCCGGTGGTGGGGGCGACGACAGCAGTGACCCCGGGCCGGACCGATACGATGACACGGTGACCACGCCCCCCGCCGCCGGCCCGCCCGCACCCCTGTTCGGAGCCGCAGACATCCGGCGCCTCGCGGCCGAGGTGGACATCCGTCCCACGAAGACCCTCGGGCAGAACTTCGTGATCGACGGCAACACCATCCGCCGCATCGTCGCCGCCGCGAACCTGGGCGAGAACGAGACCGTCCTCGAGGTGGGGCCCGGCCTCGGCTCGCTCACCCTCGGTCTGCTCGACGTCGCCGAGCGCGTGGTCGCCGTCGAGATCGACCCCGTCCTGGCGGACAAGCTCCCCGGCACCATCGCGGCGTGGCGGCCGGAGCGCGCCGCGAACCTCGACGTCGTCCTCGAGGACGCGATGCGCGTGACGGAACTGCCGCACCAGCCCACCGCGCTCGTCGCCAACCTGCCCTACAACGTCGCCGTCCCGGTGGTCCTCACCCTCCTCGAGCGGTTCCCGTCCCTCCGCCACGGTCTCGTGATGGTGCAGGACGAGGTGGCGGACCGCCTCGCAGCCCCTCCCGGCTCGAAGATCTACGGCGTTCCCTCCGTGAAGGCCGCCTGGTACTCGGGCATGGCCAAGGCCGGGATCGTCGGGATGAACGTCTTCTGGCCGGCCCCCAAGATCGCCTCCGGCCTGGTGCGCTTCACCCGACGGGAACCACCGGCCACCACCGCCACGCGCGAGCAGGTCTTCGCCGTCATCGACGCCGCGTTCGCCCAGCGCCGGAAGACGCTCCGTGCCGCGCTCGCCGGGTGGGCGGGCAGCCCCGTCCTCGCGGAGCAGGCGCTGCGAGCCGCGGGTGTCGATCCGACGGCGCGCGGGGAGGTCCTCGACATCACCGCCTTCGCGCGCATCGCCGAGGCCGGTGCGGAAGCCCGAACCGGAGCAGGAGAGGCCCCCGCCGCTCCCTGAGTCGGTGCGTTAGGTTGGTGGGTATGGTCTCGGGCAGAACAATCGACATGAGCTCCGGCGCACGCTCCGTGCGGGTACGGGCACCCGGGAAGATCAACGTCTCACTCCAGGTCGGTCCGCCCCGTGAGGACGGGTACCACGGGATCGCCAGTGTGTTCCTCGCGGTGTCCCTGTACGAGGAGGTCACGGCCACCGAGACCGCGGGTGACTCCATCACCGTGACGGTCAACGGCCAGGGCACGCTCAACCTGCCCGCCGAATCCATCCCGCTGGACCGCACCAATCTCGCCGTCCGCGCGGCCGAGCTGCTCGCCGAGGTGAGCCCCGGCCGGACGGGCGTACACCTCGACATCACCAAACGCGTGCCCATCTCGGGGGGCATGGGCGGGGGATCGGCGGACGCCGCAGCAGCCCTCCTGGCCTGCGACGCCCTGTGGGGCAGCGGCTTCTCGCGGGACGAGCTGGCGAAGATCGCCGTCGATCTCGGCGCCGATGTCCCCTTCGCGCTCGTCGGCGGGACCGCCGTCGGGCTCGGCGTGGGGGACCAGTTGACGCCGGCCATCTCGAAGACGCCCCTGCACTGGGTCCTCGTGACCTCCGACTACGGGCTCTCCACGCCCGAGGTGTACCGGACGCTCGACGAGATCCGGCTGCGTGACGGCCTGGACGCCGATCCGCAGCCCTCCATCGACCCGGCGATCCTCGGGGCCATGCGTGCCGGTGACGCTCTCGGTTTGGCGCCGCTGCTGCACAACGACCTCCAGCAGGCCTCGCTGGAACTCGCCCCCGCGCTGGGCGATATCCTTGAGACGGGGAAGGCCGCCGGTGCGCTGGCCGGGATCGTCTCCGGTTCCGGACCCACCATCGGTTTCCTGGTCCAGAGCTCCGGCCACGCGGCCGAACTGGAGACGTTCCTCACCGATCGTGGACTGCAGGCGATGTCCGTGCATGGCCCGGCCCACGGCGCCCGCATCGCGACCGACCCCACGGGCTGACCCACCACCGCTCCAATCGAAAGCAGTTTCTCCTTGGCACACCTCCTCGGCGCGGAAAACCTCAGCGTCGCCTTCGTCACCCGCACCATCCTCGACAACGTGTCCCTCGGGCTCGAGGACGGCGACCGCATCGGCATGGTGGGGCGCAACGGTGACGGCAAGTCCACCCTCATGCGCCTGCTCGCGCAGCGCATGACGCCCGACGACGGCCGCGTCACCAAGCGCCGCGACGTCACCGTCGGGTACCTGGACCAGTCCGACGTGCTCGACGGCGACCTCGAGGTGGGGCGCGCGATCGTGGGCGACCAGGCCGACCACGAGTGGGCCTCCAACCCGAAGATCCGCGACGTCATGGGCGGCCTCGTCTCCGAGGTGGACTGGCACGCCCGGGTCTCCTCGCTGTCCGGTGGTCAGAAGCGCCGCGTGGCGCTGGCGAAGCTGCTCATCGGCGACGACGACGTCATCATGCTCGACGAGCCCACCAACCACCTCGACGTCGAGGGCGTCGCCTGGCTCGCGCGCCACCTCCGGCAGCGCTGGCGCCCCACCGAGGGCGGCCTCGTGGTGGTGACCCACGATCGCTGGTTCCTCGACGAGGTCTGCAACCACACGTGGGAGGTGCACGACGCCGTCGTCGACGACTTCGACGGCGGGTACGCCGCCTACGTGCTGGCACGCGCGGAGCGCGACCGGATGAACTCGGTGATCGAGTCCAAGCGCGTGCAGCTCGTCAAGAAGGAGCTCGCCTGGCTGCGCCGTGGCGCACCCGCCCGCACGGCGAAGCCGAAGTTCCGCATCGAGGCGGCGAACGAGCTCATCGCCGATGTCCCCGAACCGCGCGACTCCCTGGCCCTGAGCAAGATGGCGATGTCCCGCCTGGGCAAGGACGTGCTGGACCTCGAGGACATCAGCCTCACCATCACCGACGGTGAGGGCCAGGAGCGGCGCCTGTTCGACGACATCACGCTCAGGCTCGCCCCCGGCCAGCGCCTCGGGCTCGTCGGCGTCAACGGCTCCGGCAAGACCACCCTCCTGCGCCTGCTCAACGGAGAGCTGTCGCCCACCGAGGGCAAGGTCAAGAGGGGCAAGACCGTCCAGACCGCGGTGCTCTCGCAGGAGGTCCGCGAGCTCGACGACGTCAGCAGCAGCCGCGTCATCGAGGTCATCGAATCGGAGAAGCGTGTCTTCGCCGTCGGCGGCAAGGAGGTCTCGGCGAGCCAGCTCGTGGAGCAGCTCGGCTTCACCAACGAGAAGCAGTGGACACGCGTCAGTGAGCTCTCCGGCGGCGAGCGCCGCCGCCTGCAGCTGCTCCGGCTGCTCGTGGGCGAGCCGAACGTCCTGATGCTGGACGAGCCGACCAACGATCTCGACACCGACACGCTCTCCGCCATCGAGGACGTGCTGGACGGCTGGCCCGGCACCCTCGTGGTGGTGTCCCACGACCGCTACCTGCTGGAGCGCGTCACCGACTCCCAGATGGCCCTGCTCGGCGACGGACGCCTGCGGGACCTGCCGGGGGGTGTGGACCAGTACCTGGAGCTGCGGAACGCCGCCGGTCCGATGACGGCCACCGGCAGTGCGGCGTCGCCGGCCATCAGCGGTGGGTCCGCGGGCGCCTCCTCCGAGGCGGAACTGCGCCAGGCCCGGAAGGACCTCACGCGCATCGAACGGCAGATCTCGAAGGTGGACGCCCAGAAGGGGAAGCTCCAGCAGCAGATGAACGACGCCGGGGCGAAGAGCGACGCCGACTTCGGCCAGATCGCGGAGCTCAACGGGCGGCTGAAGGAGCTGCAGGCCGAGATCGAGGATCTCGAGGCGCAGTGGATGGAGACCTCCGAGGTGCTGGGGGAGTAGTAGGCGGCCGGATGCGACGGCAGATCCGCAGAAGACGAGTGCCCCTTCACTCCATTTTCGGGTAGCCACTACTGGGAGGGAAAGGACGACCGCGTTCTACCGTTGAAGCGATTCGCCCGCTCGTGATCGTTGGCCAAAGAGGCCGCTTGGTGGGCTTCACGGGGGGATTCATGGCAAGCTACCAGGACGTATCAGCAGGCGGGCAGGGCGTGCTCGGGCACGGTGGCCTTCCTCCGGCTCGCGGGAGGCGCCGCCTCGATGCGGAGGTGGATCAGCCCTCGACGGCCCGCGCCGATCGGCTCCGCACTGCGCCCATCAACAGTGCGCCCCTCAACAGTGCGCCCCTGAACAGTGCGAGCCGCTTCGCGCACATCGACGCGCTGAGGGCTTTCGCGGTGCTGCTCGTCGTCGTCGCCCATGCCGGTCTGGGTCACCTCATTCCGGGCGGAAGCGGTGTCACCATCTTCTTCGCCATTTCCGGCTTCATCATCACCTTCCTCCTGCTGCGGGAACGGGACAAGACGGGGGGATTCTCCGCTCGCGGCTTCTACCGCCGCCGGGCCGTCAAGATCGTTCCGCCCCTGGTGCTGATCATCGTGCTGCCCAGCATGGTGTACGCCGTCTTCGCGCCGGTGAATCCGTTGGTGGTGCTCGCGCAGGTCTTCTTCGTCTTCAATTGGGTCCAGCTTGCCGGGTTCGATGGTGCGTTGCCCGGAAGCGGAGTCGTCTGGAGCCTGTCGATCGAGGAACAGTTCTACCTGGTGTTCGCCGTGATCTGGATGTTCGCCGTCCGGTCCCGGTACTGGCGGGGGATCGTCACCGCGTGTGCGGCAGCGGGCATCGTCTACCCGCTGGCCGCCCGGATGCTCCTCGCCTCCGATCCGGGTCTGTCCACGCGCATCTACTACGGCTCCGATACGCGGCTCGACGGCGTCGCGTGGGGTGTCCTTGCCGCTATCGGCTACCACTTCTGGCAGGAGCGCGGCTCGATCCGGAACGGTTGGACCCGCCTCCTCGCCAGCGACTGGTCCCTGATCGGAGCAGTCGTGCTCTATCTCGTAAGCTTGCTGATGCGCGATACGCAGTTCCAGGACACCTTCCGCTTCACCTTCCAGAGCGTCGCGACCTGCCTCGTGATCCTGTACGGGCTGTTGCCCGGGCAGTCCGCGCTCCGCAGGCTGTTCTACTCCGTGTCGGCGACGAGGATCGTGTCCCTGATCGGTCTGGCAAGCTACAGCATCTACCTGGTGCACCATGTTCTCAATAACGCCGTGCGAGACGTGGTGGCGCTGCCGCAGCTCGTCGAGATCCCGGTGTTGGTGACGCTGGGACTTGCAGCAGGAATCCTGGTCTACAGGACGGTGGAGGTACCCATCCATCGGTGGAACGCGCACCGCACTGCGCCGAAGAACCCCTCCGCATCGGGGCTGGGCGCCCCAGTCCTGGCACCGTGAGGAGGACGAGCCGCTCTGTCTGATAGGTAGCGCAGTGGGCGCGAATACCGGTCTAGGCGCAGAGTGGCGCTGACTGCGGGTATGGTTGGGTCAACTGCCCTGGGTCTCAGGAATCCGTGCATGGCAGTCAACTGGCCCGTCTGGCTCTGGGGATACAGACGGGCCGCTCCATGCCCTCGGCACACGAGTGGAGGGCTGCGCCTCCGGCGGGCGCCCCGGGTCGCCCGTGCCGGGCCGGTCATGGCAGACTGGATCTCTGTGCGCGGCTCCGGCAGTGGGGCGCCGGCACTCGGTCCGCCCTGGTGTAATGGCAGCACCCCAGCCTTTGGAGCTGTGGAGTATAGGTTCGAATCCTATGGGCGGAACCACCCCGGGCGGTCAGCCCGCCAGACGCGACAGTGCCGGCAGGGATTGCCCGTACCAGTCGAAGAGCGTCAGCCCCGCGTAGCTGTTGCACAGTCCGTCCTCCAGACGGACAGCAGGCAGCCAGGCCGGTTCCCAGACGAAGAAGCCGAGCCCGTGACCATCGGGCACGTGCTGCATGAGCTCCCGCAGACCAGCGATGTAGGCGGCCTGGCCCTCGGGTGTCGCAGGGTAGATGGAGCGGTCCGGCAGCTCGCCGTCGTCCTCCATGACGCTCCTGCAGTCGGCGGGATCGTCCGTGGTCCAGGGGTAGCCCGTCTCGACGACGATGATGCCGCGGTCGTACCGGGTGGCGAGGTAGTCGAGGCTCCGCCCGAGCCGGGCCAGGGACCCGCCCCAGAACGGATAGTAGGTCAGGCCGATCACATCGAACGGCATGTCGTTCTCGACCACCTTGTCGAAGAAGCGGGCAGCGGCGTCGAGGTCGCCGCCGGCGTGGGAATGGATCATGATCTGTGGGGGCGCGTCGGGGGTAGCAGCCAGGGCGCCCTCGACGCCGGCCTTGTACAGCTCGGCGAAGCCGTCCCAGTACTCACCCCACTCGAGGTCGACCTTGCCCCAGGACCAGAGCATGCCGTGGGTCACCTCGTTGCCGACCTGCACCATCTCCACCGGAGTGCCCTGCTCGGCGAACGCCGCCACCACATCCTGTGTATAGGTGCGGACCTGCGCGATCAGCTCCTGCTCGTCGAGGGCCGCCCAAGCTGCTGGGAGCTCCTGGTTGTCCTGGTCCGCCCAGGTATCGGAATAGTGGAGGTCGAGCAGGATCGACATCCCGGCCGCCTTGGATCGCGCGGCGATCTCGAGTGCGGAGTCCAGATCACTCGAACCCGGAGCCGGGTCCACCCAGAGGCGGATGCGCGAGTAGTTCACACCGTTGGCGCTGAGGATGTCCTCCAGCGGGGCGGCCTGTCCGCCGTCCTCGAAGACCTGGCCGTTCGCCTCCTGCGCGAGCACCGAGGAGAAGTCGGCACCGATCACGGAGACGGTACTCGTCGCCGGACCGGCATCGCGTTCGTCCGGCGGGACCGTGACCCCGCCCATCAGGCCGAAGCTGAGGAGCAGCGCCAGCGGATACCAGGCCTTGAAGGATGCATCCTGCCTCACAACCGCTCCAGCAGGTACCCGGGGAATCCGATGATCCCGACGAGCGTGACCGTCGTGGTGAGGAGGGCCACGCCGAGTGCGCCGACAGCCGAGCGGCGAAGGGCGACGAGGGTCCTCACCCCCGCGGTACGTGCTGCCTCGCGAGCATGCAGGAGGGGCACCGCCAGTGCGACCACCGAGTAGCACGCTGATCCGAGCAGGCACAGGAACACGTAGCCGTAGGCGTTCGTGGTGCCCTGCCCGATGAGGGCTCCCGTCCCGAGAGCGAGGGCGACGACGCTGTACGGTCCGATCAACCTCATAGGGAAGGACGGTACACCTTCCGCTGACTTGGGTGTCACGCGGAAGACGATCGGTGTGGGGTGCAACTTCTGCAGGACGGCGGCCGCGACTCCCCACGCTATGTAGGGCCACCGCGCGAAGGCGTAGATCCAGTTCTCCCAGCTGACCAGGGGCACGACGACGGGACGCAGCATCCCGCGTCTCCTCAGGAAGAGCACCAGCCCGAGCATGCAGGCGTTCATGGCCATCCACCGGAGCAGGAATTCGGCGTAGTTCACGTCGACCCAGGGACTGCCCGTGATCGCGGCGATGATGGGCAGGGACAGCCCGGCCAGGGTCGCGAGGGTGAGCAGAGGATAGTAGGACAGCGCGAAGAGGAAGCGTGCGCGCA
>JASLAA010000102.1 GCA_030147325.1 Arthrobacter sp.
AGTGGGATGAGCGTCATCAACGAGCTGCGCATGAAGCCGGTGGCGGCCGGACAGCGCAGCTGGGACGCCTCCCTGGCCGTCCGGCTCGCGCTCGCGGTGACGGTGATCTCCACGCTGCTGATCGGCGCCAATCTCGCCACCCCGATCTATCCGCTCATCCAGGCCGAGCTCGGCCTGACGCCGTTCGCCGTCACGGTCGCCTTCGCGTCCTACGTCCTGGCCCTGATCATCGGCCTCGTCCTCGCGGGACACTGGTCCGACCACATCGGGCGGCGCGCTGCGCTGGTTCTCGCGGTCGCCCTCGGCCTGCTCGGCGCGGCGCTCTTCGCCGCCGCGACCTCGCTGCCCATGCTCGCCGCCGGCCGTGCCCTCCAGGGCGGTGCCGTCGCCCTGGCTACGGGTGCCAGCGCAGCAGCACTCCGCGACCTCCTGCCCAGCAGGCCGGACTGGGCGTCCCGCTTCACGCTCATGGCCTCGGCCGGGGGTGTCGCGGCAGGGCCTGTCATCGGCGGCCTGCTCTCCCTGCTGCCCGCGCCGACCAGGACGCCGTTCCTCGTCTACCTCGTGGTCCTCGCGACCCTGCTGGTCCCGCTCCTGCTGCTTCGCGCACGGCCGGCGATCAAGCCGGCAGCGGTGGACAGGCCGCTCGCGGCGTTGAGGCCACGCCGGCCGGCAGTCTCCCGGGATGCACGCCGGTCCTTCTGGACGGCGTCCTCGGTCGGGTTCCTGAGTTTCGCCGTCTTCGGGTTCACGCTGAGCCTCGCGCCCACCTGGTTCGCAGGGATCGCGGGGACGTCCTCCCGGCCGGTGATCGGCCTCCTCGCGGCTCTCGTGCTCGGGTCCTCCGCCCTCAGCCAGGTGCTGTCCCCGCGTGGCCGCTTCGTGGTGCCGGTGGGTCTGGCGGGCATGGCGCTCGGCGTCGGGGTCCTGCCCGTCGCGGAGGCCTCGGGAAGTCTTCCCCTGCTCGTCGCGGCATGCGTCGTGGCGGGGTTCGGGCAGGGTATGGCTTTCCGGGTCCTGTTCAACGAGGTCTCCATGAAGGTCGAACCGGCCCAGCATGCCCAGACGGTGAGCGCGGTGTACGTCCTCACCTATCTCGGCAGTGCGGTTCCCGTGCTGGGGCTCGGGGCCGCCGCGGGCGTGTGGGGGCTCGACGCCTCGGTCACGGTCTTCGCCCTGGTGGTGGCGGGGGCCTGCGCTGTGCTCGCAGCAGGATCGCTGGTTGTCCGCCTCCGCCCTCCGCACCAGGGACTATCGACCCCGCGCAGTTTGTAGTCTGTAGTCATGTCGCACACTCCCGGGATGCCCGCCCCGACCGATTCCACGGACACGGAGGCGTCCCCGGCGGGTCTGGTCGTCGGCCTCGATATCGGCGGAACGAAGACCCACGGGGCGCTGTGGTCCGGCGGGGCACTCATCGCGGAGGCTCGGGCAGGAAGCGCCAACGTGCAGAACGTGACTCCCGCCGAGGCAGCGGGCAGTCTCGAGGTGCTGTTCCGCGAACTCCTGCCGGAAGGAGCCGGTACCGGGATCGCACACGTCGTGGCCGGGTCCGGTGGGGTGGACACGCCGGACGACGCCCAACGGCTCCGCGCCCTGATCGCACCGTACGCACCCGGTGCGGAGATCGAGGTGGTGCACGACACGCGCCTCATCCTCGCCGCGGGTGGCGCGAGCACGGGGATCGCCGTCATCGCGGGGACCGGTTCCGTCGCCTGGGGAGTGCGCGCGGACGGACGGGAGGCACGCTCGGGAGGGTGGGGCTACCTCCTCGGGGACGAGGGCAGCGGTTACTGGGTGGCTCGGGAAGCGGTGCGGCGGACCCTGCACCGGCACGACGTCGGGCACCCGCCCGATGCCCTCGACACCGCTGTCCTCGCTCGCAACGGCGTCGGTACCGCCACCGAGCTCATCGGTCTCTTCCACTCCGGAGCCGGCAGGACCTACTGGGCCGCGCAGTCCGAGGTCGTCTTCGACGCGGCGCGTGCCGGCCACTCCGACGCCACCCGGATCGTCGATCGCGCTGCGCGGGACCTCACGGTCCTGGTCCTCGACGTCGCCTCGGTCATCGGTGTCCCAGGTCCGGTGGTTCTCGGCGGAGGGCTCGCGATGCACCAGCCCGAGTTGCAGGAGCGCCTGCGTGCCCTCCTCTCGGCGGAGCGCGTGACCGACGTCGTGTTCCTCGATCGTGACCCCGTGATGGGCGCACTCCTCCTGGCGATGGGCAGGCGCCGGGACGAGCCGCACCCTGCGCGCGCTGCCGGCTCCACGGACACCGGCGAGGAAGACGAATTGTGACCCATATGTGTGCCTGTGCGCTCCGAACACAGAGTTAGACTCAAAACCTCCGACAGCTTGAACTGACCGCTGCGCGTTCCGCCAGCAGACTTTCCAGACGGCAAGCCGGACCCGCCTCGCCCGCGGATCCGCGGGTACACCCCGGCCGAGAAGCTCCTGCCACGAAAGGCATGGCTGCCATGACACCCCCCGAGCAGGCTTCCAGCCACCCGATGATCGAGTTCCGCAGCGTCACGAAGACCTACGACGGCGGCCGGCCGGCCGTGGACGACCTCACGATGGACATCGACCGAGGACGGATCACAGTCTTCGTCGGCCCGTCGGGCTGCGGCAAGACCACCTCGCTGCGCATGATCAACCGCATGGTGGAACCCACCGCGGGCAGCATCCTCCTCGACGGTCAGGACGTCTCCCGGCAGAAGGCCGCCGAACTGCGCCGGTCCATGGGCTACGTCATGCAGTCCTCCGGGCTGATGCCGCACCGGTCCGTGATCGACAACATCGCCACCGTCCCGCGGCTCAACGGCGTGAGCAGGGTAGAGGCGCGCAGGCGCGCCGCGGAGCTGCTCGACGTCGTCGGCCTCGCGTCCGAGCTCGGGCGCCGCTACCCCGGCCAGCTCTCGGGCGGGCAGCAGCAGCGCGTCGGCGTGGCACGCGCGCTCGCAGCGGATCCGCCCGTGCTGCTCATGGACGAGCCGTTCAGCGCCGTGGATCCCGTGGTCCGGGCCGAGCTGCAGGAGGAACTGCTGCGCCTGCAACGCGACCTCGCGAAGACCATCGTCTTCGTCACGCACGATATCGACGAGGCGACGATCCTCGGTGACAAGGTCGCCGTCTTCGCCGTCGGCGGCCGGCTTGCACAGTACGCGACGCCCGAGGAGATCCTGCGCGCCCCCGTGGACGATTTCGTGGCCGGTTTCGTCGGGCGCGACCGTGGTTTCCGTCACCTCGCCTTCCAGGACGGACGCGGGGTGACCATCCACCCCGTGGAGACCATCGAGGTGGACCGCCTCGCCGATCCCACGGTCTCGGTGCGCTCGCCGTGGACCCTGCTGGTCGACGCCGACGGGTGCCCGCACGGGTGGGTTCCGCAGGCGACACGCGCCGGCATCACCCGGCAGGCCGACGCCGTTCCCGGCGGATCCCTCTACACGCACGGTGACACCCTGCGGCGGGCCCTCGACGCCGCCCTCTCGTCGCCGTCGGGCCTGGGCGTGACCGTCGACGGGGACGGGCGAGCCGTCGGCGTCGTGCGTGCCGCGGAAGTGTTCGAACTCATCGAGAGCGCACGCCTGGATCGCGGCCGCGCCGACCACAACACGGCGGTGTAGGTATGGACTGGGTCCAGGGCATCGTCGACTACGTACCGGCCAACGCAGCCCTGCTGCGCGAGCTGATCGGGAACCACCTCCTCCAGTCGGTCCTCCCGATCGTGTTCGGCGTCCTCATCGCGGTGCCCCTCGCGCAGGTGGCGCGCCTGAACCGGGCAGCGGGGGCATTCCTGCTGACCGCGTCGTCCCTCCTGTACACGATCCCGTCCCTCGCGATGTTCGTCTTCCTGCCGCTGGTCCTCGGCACCAGCATCCTCAGCATGATCAACGTCGTGGTCGCGCTGACCATCTACGCCGTCGCCCTGCTTCTGCGCTCCACCGTGGACGCGCTGAACTCCATCGACGACGGCGTCCGCCAGGCAGCCGTGGCCATGGGCTACACGCCCCTTCGCCGGTTCCTGACCGTCGATCTGCCGCTGGCTGTTCCCGTGCTGATCGCGGGAGTACGGGTCATCTCGGTCACGAACATCTCGATGGTCAGCGTCGGCGCCCTGATCGGTGTCCCGAGTCTCGGCCGTCTCTTCACCGACGGCCTGACGCGCAACTACCCGGAGCAGATCGCCGTCGGTATCCTCGCGACACTGCTGCTGGCACTCGTGCTGGACCTCCTCCTCGTGCTGCTCGAGCGCACGCTGACCCCCTGGGCCCGCACGTCCTCCAGCCGCACCGCGCGCGCCGCAGCCCTCGATGCGCGGACGGTGGCCGCCTGATGGACTACTCGAGCAGCAACCTGTTCGTCCAGATGGGGGAGTGGCTCTCGGACCCCGAGAACTGGAGCGGGTCGCGCGGCATACCCCTGCGGGTGCTCGAGCACCTCGGCTACGTCGGGCTGACCATGCTCATCGCCTGTGCCATCGCCGTCCCGCTCGGGATGTTCGTCGGCCATACCGGGCGTGGCCGGGTGCTGATCGTCTCGGGTATCGGGATCCTGCGGGCGCTGCCCACCCTCGGCATGGTCTTCCTGTTCGCCCTGCTCTTCTACCGCGGCGTGCTGCCCTCGGTCTGGGCGCTGGTTCTGCTGGCCGTGCCACCGGTCCTCAGCGGCGTCTACGCGGGCATCTCCTCCGTCAACCGCACCGTCGTCGACGCGGCGCGCAGTATGGGGCTCACCGAATGGCAGATCCTGTTCCGCGTGGAGGTTCCCAACGGGCTCCAGGTGATGATCGGGGGTGTCCGCGCGGGCGTGCTGCAGGTTGTGGCCACTGCCACCGTCGTGGCCTACGCCAAGGCCGACGGCCTGGGCGTCTTCCTCGTGGAGGGCACGCAGATCAACGACAACGGGCGCCTGTTCGGGGGCGCGGTCGTGATCGCGGTCCTCGCGATCGCCGTCGACAGCCTGATGGCGCTGATCCAAAAGTTTGCGATCTCCCCGGGACTGCGTGCCGCGCAGCGACCGCCGGGGTCGTCGAAGGAATCTGGCCGGCAAGAGGCCGTCGCCAGTGCACAAGGAGGAACAACATGAAGAACCTGTCACACCCGCGCGCCGGTCGGCGCGCCATGATGGGGCTGGCCGGCGGCCTGACGGCCATGCTGGCGTTGACTGCCTGCGGTGCCAACAGCGACCCGCAGGGGGAGACCGAGAGCGCCGGACCCGCGGGGTCCATCGTGGTCGGTTCAGCTGACTTCCCGGAGAGCCAGATCATCGCGGAGCTCTACGCCGGCGCGCTGAGTGCTGCCGGCTTCGAGGCCACCACGAAGCCGAACATCGGGTCACGGGAGATCTACTACCAGGCCATGGAGGACGGCTCCATCAATGTGATCCCCGAGTACAGCGGCAACCTGCTGCTCCTCGCGGATCCCGCTGCCACTGCCGCCTCGGCCGAGGACATCCTCGCCGCACTGCCCGACGCGCTCGCCGCCAAGTCCCCGGACGCCAACCTCGGGGTCCTCGAGCCGAGCGACGCGGAGGACAAGGACGCGCTCGTCGTCACCGCAGCGACGGCCGAGAAGTACGGGCTGGAATCGATCACTGACCTCGCCGAGGTCTGCGGCGAGATCACGATCGGCGCGCCGAGCACGTTCCAGGAGCGCGCCTACGGACTGCCGGGCCTCAAGGAGAAGTACGGCTGCGAGCCCGGCAGCTTCGAGGCGCTCAACGACGGCGGTGGAGAGCTGACGCTGCAGGCGCTGCTCAACGACGACGTCCAGGTGGCCGACATCTACACCACCACGCCGTCCATCGAGGACAACGACCTCGTGGTGCTCGAGGACCCGGAGAAC
>JASLAA010000116.1 GCA_030147325.1 Arthrobacter sp.
GACCCTCGGCACCACCTTCACGCAGGCGGATCGCCTCAGTGGAGCGGCCTGGGTCGGAGCCGTGGGCACCGGCCTGATCGCGACGGCACTGCTGATGGCCAACAACGTGCGGGACATCCCGACGGACAGCGTGGTGGGCAAAAAGACGCTCGCCGTCCGCCTCAGTGATCCCGCCGCCCGCATCACCTACGTCATGATGCTGGCGACCGCCGTGCTGCTGCCCCTGTTCCTGAGCTACGACTACCCGTGGATCCTGCTCGTGCTGCTGCTCATCCCTGCGTGCCTCCTGCCGAGCTGGCTGATGCTCAAGGGCAAGAAGCGCAAGAGCCTCATCCCGGTCCTGAAGCAGACCGGATTGATCAACCTGGCGTTCAGCGTGCTCTTCGCGGCCGGCATCGTGATCACGACGCTCCTGGCCTAGGCCCTGATCGCTGCTGCACCGGACGCTGGGTCAGGCGGCTCCTCCGCGGGGCCTGCGGTCCGAGTTCACCGGGGTGTTGGGGTCCAGCGCGTCCTCGGCCGCCGCGTCGTCGAGCTCCACCGCGGTGCGGACCGGAGGCGCTCCCGGCGTGAACCGGCGCTGCAGGGTCGATGCCGCGGCGTCGCGTAGATCGCGGAAGAACAGGTAGGTCACACACCATGCCAAAATCGCTGCCACCACGGCCGACAGGAACAGGCCGAGACCCAGCAGCACGCACGCCACGTAGAACACGATGATCAGGAGCAGGCGCAGGGCGGTGAATTTGAGGAAGGGCACACTCCAAGTTTACTCGCCTACAATTGGCGCATGCCCCGCCTTCTGCTCTTCGCCGCGATCCTCGGGGTCGCTGTTGTCATCTATGCACTGATCGATTGCGTCATGAGCCGGAAACACGACGTACGAAGCATCTCGAAGACGGCCTGGTTCATCACCATCCTGGTCCTGCCGCTCATCGGAGCGGGTATGTGGTTCCTGTTCGGCCGTCCGCGCAGCGAAGGGCCGTCCGGGCCGCGGCGCCCTGCCCCCCGCAAGCCGACCGCCCCCGACGACGACCCTGCCTTCCTCCAGAACCTCGAGGCCCAGCGCCGGCAGCAGGCACGCGAGCAGGAGAGGCGCCGCCGCGAGCAGGAGCAGAAGGACCGCGAGACGAAGGCCGGCGAGGACAAACCGGCATCCGGGAAGGAGCAGGACGGCGAGGGCAACGACGACGCCGGCTCAGGCTCCACGGGCGCCCACCGGCCCTGACGGGACGGCTCCGCCACCCTCTGCCACCCGACAGCCCTCACCAGGTATCGAGCGTCCTGAGCCACGCGTAGGGCTTGCGGCATCCCATGCGCCGCCCGAGGCTTCGCCTGTCCGCGGACACCCGGACGCCCTGACCAAGCCCTGTGCGGTCCCGTGTCCGCACACCTCCCCGGACGCCCTCATCAAGCCTTGTGCGGTCCCCTGCCCGTCAGCGCCGGCGGACCAGGAACGGAACGAATGTCACCGGCCGGGATTCCCTGCGGGACATGGAGAAGCCCCGCGGCTCCTGCCGCGGGGCTTCTCCTCTTCGTTCCCCTGCCGAGCCGGGCCCGGCGTCCGGACGGAACCGGCTACACCCCGGAGTAGCTGTGCAGGCCGGAGAAGTAGATGTTCACGATCGTGAAGTTGAACACGATGCACAGGTATCCGACGATCGACAGCCAGGCAGCCCGGGTTCCCGTCCAGCCACGCGTTGCGCGTGCATGCAGGTAACCGGCGTAGACGGTCCAGATCACGAAGGTCCAGACCTCCTTGGTGTCCCAGCCCCAGTAGCGGCCCCACGCCTGCTCGGCCCAGATGGCCCCGGCCATCAGCGTGAAGGTCCAGCCGACGAAGGCGACGGCGTTCAGGCGGTAGGACAGGTTCTCGAGGCTCAGGGCCGACGGCACGAGCCGGAGGAACTTCGCGGTGTCCGCCTTGCCCGCGAGGAGCTTCGCCTCGCGGCTGGTCTGCAGCAGCTGGAGGACCGACATGGCGAAGGTGATGGTGAACAGCGCCGAGGAGGCGACGGCGATCGACACGTGCACGATCAGCCAGTAGCTCTGCAGGGCCGGGATGAGGCGTGCGACGGGCGTCGGGAAGCCGACGGTGGCCGCGCACAGCATGATGACCACGAGCCCCACCACGAAGGACCCGACGAAACGCAGGTCCTTCCGGGTGAGCGTGACGAGGAAGATCACGGCGACGAAGAAGGCACCGGTGGTGCAGAACTCGTACATGTTGCCCCAGGGCACACGGCTAGCGGCGATACCACGCGTGATGACGGCGGCGCCGTGGATCACCGCGGCGAGGACCGTCAAGGACACGGCGACCCGTGCGACCCCGCGCCGTGGCCCGGTGCCGTAGTCCATTGAGTCGTCCGCCGTGGTCGGGGACGCGGGCACAGATCCGGATGCTGCCTCGCCCCGTCCACCGACGTTCGCGAGCACGGGACGTGCCGTCTCTCCGGCCAGCCGCGACTCGAGCGAACCGATGGTCGTGCTGGACCTCACGAGGTCGAGGACGAAGAAGATGAGGGCCACCACGTAGGCGATGGAGGCCAGGAGCATGAAGAGCTCACTGACCTGCCCGAGCTCCTCGTTGATTGGTTGTGGCATCAGTTGTCCTTTGGGTTGTGGTGCGAAGTCCCCGTGCCGGCAGCGGCGGCTGTCCCGACGTCCTGCAGAGTATTTTCCTCCTGCGAGCCGCCCGGGACCAACCAGCGATCCGCGAGCAGCTTCTCGACGGCCTTGCCCTCGGCGGGAAGCCGATGGTCCTCACCGCGCGCCAGCAGGCCGTACTCGACCAGGATCCGTCCGTCCGGCTCCTCGGCCGTCCGGACCCACAGCCGGCGGCGGCCGATGAACAGCGACGCCGAGAGGCCCAGCAGTGCGAGGGTCGAGAACACGAGCGCGCCGACCTCACCGGGATCGTGGTGGATGTCCAGCGCCACGTAGCGTTTCAGCCCGTCGAACGTGATCGACCCCTTGCCCTCGGGCAGTTCGTAGCTCTGGCCGACGCCCAGCGTGATGCCGCCGTCGTCGCTGGTCCGGCTGTTCAGCTCCGTCAGGCTCTCCGTGTCCAGCACGTACACGTTCTCGGGGGTGCCGTCGTCCAGCCCGAGGTCGCCGTAGTAGGAGTTCAGGTTGAGCTGCGGGTTGAACGGATCGGGATCGCGCGAGAAGGACACACCCTGCTCGTCCACGAACGCGGTGGGCAGGAAGAAGCCGACGAACCCGAGCTGGTCAGGCTTGGCGTCCGGGGCCTTGATCACGATCAGGGACGTGTAGAGGCCGTCCGAGGGCACCGAGACGACGGGTCCCTCCGAGGCGATGTTGCCGTCACCGTCACGCACGGTCACCACGGGGGCGTAGCCGTTGCCGACGAGGTAGACGTTGGTCCCGCCGATGGTGACGGGCGCGTTGACCTTGAGGACCTGCTGCTCCTCGTCCCCACCGGGGCCGCCCTGGGTGGTCAGGTTGGCGGTGAAGTCGAGCGGCTGGCCGTAGTGGCTCTCCTGCTCACGGTCGAAGCGGACGTCGAACGAGTCCAGGCGGATGGAGTAGGGCTCGAGCTGGTTGTCCGAGAAGTTCGATCCGGGATTGAAGCTGTCGTAGCCGATCAGGGTGTTGACGAAGCTGTCGCCCTCGACGATGACCTTCTGGCCGTTGTAGCCGAAGAGCCCACCGACAGCGACGGACACGAGCACCCCGATGAGCGAGGTGTGGAAGACGAGGTTGCCGAACTCCTTGGCCAGGCCCCGCTCCGCGCCGACCGACGGCCGGTCCGTGTCGGCGTCGCGCACGTCCACGCGGTAGCCACGCTTCCGGAGGACCGCCGCGGCCTGCTCGGCCGCGGCCGACGGCGTCAGACCGGTAGACCGCGCCTGTCCCGCGGGCACCTCGACGGTCCCGTGCACCGGAAGGCGCGAGAGCCGTTTCGGCGTCCGCGGCGGCTTCGACCGCACCGCCCGGAGGTGGGCGAGCGCCCGTGGGATGACGCACCCGATGAGGGAGACGAAGAGCAGGAGATAGATCGCGGAGAACCAGACCGACGAGTAGACGTCGAACAGCTGGAACCAGTCGAGGATCGGGCCGCTCTCCGGATTGTCCTGGATGTACTGCGTCACGACGGCGGGATTGGCCGGGCGCTGCGGGAACAGCGACCCCGGGACGGCGCCGACCGCAAGCAGGAGGAGCAGGAACAGCGCGGTGCGCATGCTGGTGAGCTGCGTCCACGCCCACCGGAGGGTGCCGAGGAACCCGAGAGAGGGAAGGACGACGTCGGGCGCTGCGCCCTGTGCGCCGCGCCTCGTCCCCTTGCCCTGTGTGACGTCCTGCTTCACTGTGCCCTTTCCATCGGAGGTCGTTCTTCGTATGTGCGCGTCCCTGCGCCACCGTCGGTCAGATCGGCAGGACGACGTTCCCGATCAGCAGGTCCTGCAGTCGGGTGATCCAGAAGTTCCACACACCGGTCACCATCAGCAGTCCCACGAGCACGAGCAGCCCTCCCCCTGACCGCTGCAACAGCAGCCGGTGCTTCCGGAAGAAGGCCAGGGCGCCCATGCCGCGGCGCACACCGAGTGCGATGAACAGGAACGGCAGCCCCAGTCCGAGGCAGTAGACGAAGGTCAGGACGGCACCCTTCAGGGCCGTCGCGTCATCACCCGAGATCGCGAGCA
>JASLAA010000275.1 GCA_030147325.1 Arthrobacter sp.
AGCCCTTCACCTCCGTCCGCGTCAAGCCGATCGAGGGTTGGACGGCCGAGGTCGTCACCGGCACCCTGCCGGAACCCGTCACCACGGCCGATGGAGCAACCCTCACCGAAGGACCACTCTCCGTCGTCTGGACCGCCGAGGCGGGATCGGAGATCTCCCAGCAGGAGTACCAGACGTTCTCGATCTCCGTAGGGCGCCTCCCGGAGGCCGGGACCACGGTGATGCTTCCGGCGACGCAGTCCTACACCGACGGCGAGGTCGTCGGATGGGACGAGGAGACCGTCGAAGGAGCGGACGAGCCGGAGAAGCCCGCGCCGTCCTTCGTCACCACGGCCGCCGTCGAGGGCGAAGGCGCGCACGGCGCGGCCCATGGCTCCGCCGACACCGCGGAGACGGCCGAGGCGATCGAGGCGGAGCAGACGGCGTCGAGCACGGAGACGGGCTCGACGTCAGCGGTCGGCTGGGCGGGTCTTGTGGCCGGTCTGCTCGGACTCGCGGCCGGAGCGACTGCCCTGCTGAGGACCCGCCGGGCGGCGTAACTCCCCCGTGATACCGGCGCGGCGCCGGAGTGCGAACCGGTGCCGCGCCCCTCACTCGGAAGCGGGAGCTCCCGCAGGTTCCAGGAACCACAGGCGGGTCTCACCGTATTTCCGGTCGGAGAACCGCTCGAGTCCGGCGGGCCAGGCGGGCTCCGGCGACCTCGCCGACCGCTCCACCACGACGACGGCGCCCTCTGCCAGCCTCGATTCGAGCGCTGCCAGCACGGCGATGACGCCGTCCGCATCGACGGTGTACGGCGGATCCATCAGGACGAGGTCCCACTGCAACTCGGGGGCGACACGCTCGAGGTAGGTCTCCACCTTGGCCCGGTGGACCCGCACCGCCGTCCAGCCCAGCACCCGATTGACCAGGTCCGCGTTGCGCTGGGCCACCACCGCGGCCCGCTCGGCCGACTCGACCAGGTCGACCGTGGCCGCTCCCCGGCTGGCGCTCTCCACGCCGAGCGACCCGGACCCGGCGTAGAGGTCCAGGACGTGCGCCCCATGCACCACGTTGTAGGACTCGAGGCGGGAGAACAGCGCCTCCTTCACCCGGTCGGTGGTCGGTCGGGTCCCGTTGCCTTCGACGCTGGCGAGGGTCGAGCCTCCCGCGGCTCCGGCGATGATGCGCGTCATTCTCCCGACTCTATCCCCCGGCGCGCCTCCGCCGCAGGTCGGTCCTGCAGCGGATAGATGAGGGCGTCGCGGTGGCGGATGCCGAGGAAGACCTCGGCCCCCGGCGTGATGCCGAGCTCGACGACGTCCGCCGGCACGACGTCCGCCGCCAGACCGGCAGCAGAAACGCGCACCAGGTCACCGTGGTGCTCGACATCGTCGACCACCGCCCTGATCCAGCTCCAGCCCGGCTCGTGTCCGGCCGTCCGTCCCAGCGCGACACCGGTGGGCCGCACCGCCAGGCCGAGCCGCTGACCCTTTGGCGCCACCTCCCCGAACGGGACGTCCAGTCCGTTGCCGCCGAGGAAGCCGGACGGGGTGCGCTCCCCCGTCACGAGGTTCAGCCCCGCGAGCCGGGCGCCGAAAGCGGTGAGGGGCCGCGTGAGGACCTCTCTCGTCGGTCCGGCTTCCACGATCCTTCCGGCTTCGAGGATGAGGACCTGGTCCGCGAGCAGCAGGGCGTCGAGCGGGTCGTGCGTCACGATGATCGCGGTTCGGTCCGCCAGGACGGCCCGCAGGAGGGTGCGCAGGGCCGGTGCCACCGTGACGTCGAGCGCCGCGAGGGGTTCGTCCAGCAGCAGCAGGGAGGGTTGCGCGGCCAGGGCGCGCGCGACCGCGACGCGCTGCGCCTGCCCGCCGGAGAGCTCAACGGGGCGGCGGTGAGCGAGGACGGACACCCCCACGCGCTCCAGCCATATCGAAGCCGTGGCACGGGCACGCGTCCTGCCCTCCCCGCGGCTCCGCGGCCCGAACGCGACGTTGTCCAGGACGGAGAGGTGCGGGAACAGCAGTGCCTCCTGGGCCAGCAGGGCAATACCGCGCCGGCGGGCTTCCGTGACGGGACCCCGCCCCGCCGCGACGTCGAACAGGACGTTCCCGTCCAGTTCGGCACGGCCCGTCGTGGGTGCCAGCAGGCCTGCCAGCAGGCCGAGCAGCGTTGATTTACCTGCTCCGTTCGGGCCGAGGACGGCGAGGGTCTGACCCGGCTCGAGTGCGAAGGAGACGTCGAAGTCCCGCTCGACGAGTGCGGCACCGAAGGTCAGGCTCATCGGGAGTCCACCGCCTCGGCGGCAGGCCGCCCGGCTGATCGGGGCGCCCTTCCGCCGAGGGGCCGGATCCGGTGCGCGAGACCGACGACGGCGATGGCGACGAGGACGAGGATGAGGGAGAGCGCGACGGCGGCATCGGGATCGGTCTCGCGCTGCAGGTAGACCTCCAGGGGCAGGGTCCGAGTGGTGCCTTGGAGGCTGCCGGCGAACGTGAGCGTGGCGCCGAACTCGCCCAGCGCCCGGGCGAAGGAGAGGACGGCGCCCGAGACGAGCGCCGGCAGGACGAGGGGAAGGGTGATCCGCCGCAGGATCGCCCACCGCCCCGCACCGAGTGTCGCTCCGACCGCTTCGTACCGGGTCCCGACGGTGCGGAGTGCGCCCTCGAGGCTCAGCACGAGGAACGGCAGGGCGACGAACGTCTGGGCCATGACGACGGCGGTCGTCGAGAAGGCGATGTCGATGCCCAGCACGTCGAGGCTGGTGCCGAGCAGACCTCGGCGACCGAAGGTGTACAGCAGCGCGATGCCTCCCACCACGGGAGGGAGGACGAGGGGCAGGAGCACGAGCGACCGGAGGAACTGCTGCCCGGGAAAGGCCGTGCGTGCCAGGACGAGGGCCATGGGCACGCCCACCAGGACGCACAGGGCAGTGGCCGTGACCGACGTCCTCAGGCTCAGGAGGAGCGCGGCCCGGGCGCTGTCCGAGGTGACGAGGGGGACGAAGTGCGGCCAGTCGACCCGCAGGACCATGGCCGCGAGCGGCACGACGACGAAGAGGCTTCCGACGACGGCGATCGCCACCACCCAGCGGGGAAGGGTTCCAGGGTTCACTCCGGCCCGGCGGCTGGTGGTCCGATCAGGGAACACCGAAGCCGGCTTCCATGAGGACGGCCCGACCGGTCGTCCCGGTCACGAAGTCGACGAATGCCACGGCCGTGGTGGTCTCCGCGCTGTCGGCCAGTCCTGCGATCGGATAGGTGGTGATCACACCCGTAGCTTCCGGCACGGGTATCCCGAGGACGGACGTGCCTGCGGTCCGGGCATCCGTCACGTACACGAGACCCGCGTCCGCCTCCCCCGACCTCACCTTCCCGAGGACGTCCGAGACGGAGGCCTCCTCGCTCACGGGAGTGAGCTCGATCCCCGCGGCTTCCTCGACCCGCGCCGCCATCGCGCCGCACGGCACCTGCTCCGCACAGATCACCGTCTTGACGCCGGGCCCCGCCGCGTCCGCGAGCGAACCGACGTCGGCGGGGTTGTCCGGCGGGACCACCAACTGCAGTGTGTTGGTCGCGAAGTCGGTGGGATCACCGGCCAGTAGACCCGCCCCCACGAGCCTGTCCATCGTCCTGGTGTCCGCGGAAGCGAAGACATCCGCCGGGGCTCCCTCGGTGATCTGGGTGGCGAGATCCGACGAACCCGCGATGTTGAGCGTGATCTCGGCCCCCGGATACGCCTCCTCGAACCGCTGCGCCAGCTGACCGAATGTTCCTTCCAGTGAAGCGGCGGCGAATACCGTGATGCTGCCGTCGATCGCGGTGCCGTCACCGCTCTCCTCGCCTCCCGCGCCGCTACCGCAGGCCGTGGAGCCCAGTGCGAGGACCATGAGCGTCGCGGCGAGGCGCCATCCTCCGGAGCGTGCCCGGCAGCGCCGGGAACCGGAACGCCGACCCGTCACGCTTTGCCTCCCGGTGTCTCGATGATCACCGTGGTCGCCTTCACGACGGCGATTGCGATGGAACCCTTCTCGAGCCCGAGGTCGCGGACCGCTTCGCTGCTCATCAGGGAGACGACACGGTGGGGGCCGCACTGCAGTTCCACCTGGGCCATCACCGTGTCGAGGACGATGTCGGTGACGATCCCGACGAAGCGGTTGCGGGCGGATCGTCCGATGTCCGAGGGGTCGCCGGGCAGCACGGCGTTCCTCCGGGCGAGTCCTGCGAGTTCCAGCGCGTCGACCACGGCCCTGCCCGAGGAATCCTTCGAGCTGCCGACGAGTCCGCTGTCGATCCAGCGGCGCAGGGTGTCGTCGCTGATCCCGAGGTATCGGGCCGCATCGCTGATCCGTAACTGCGTCATGGCAGCTACTTTACCGCCGTATTTGCGGACGTGCAGGGTCATCCCTTCTCGAGGAAGGCTTCCTTCTCCGGGTTCAGGTACAGCTCGATGGCGAGCGAGAGACCCGGGAGGTCCCGCAGGTCCGGATCCTCCGACACCACCTGCTGGGCGTCCTCGCGCGCCTTCTCGATGACAGCGCCGTGCTGCGTGATCTTCAGGAAGCGCAGGGCGGAACGGCCCCCGGACTGGGACGCCCCGAGGATGTTCCCCTCGCGGCGCAGCTCGAGGTCCTTCTGGGACAGCTCGAAACCGTCCGTGGTCACCGCCACGGCGGAGAGCCTCTCCCGGCTCGGGTGGTCCGGCTCGAGCTTGGTGACGAGCAGGCAGGTACCCGCGTGCCCGCCACGCCCGATCCGACCGCGCAACTGGTGGAGTTGCGAGATACCGAACCGGTCCGCGTCCATGATGACCATCAGGGTCGCGTTCGGCACGTCGACACCGACCTCGATCACCGTGGTCGCGATCAGCAACTGCACCTCCCCGTCGGCGAAACGCGACATGACGTCCGCCTTGTCCTGCGGATCCATCCGCCCGTGCAGCATCCCGCTCGTGACCCCCTGCAGTTGCGGGACGTCCACCAGGGCACCGTACAGGCCGACCACGCTGGTGAGCTCCTGCTGGGGCCCACCCTTCCGGCCTGCAGGCTGCTCGCCATACAGCACCTCGGGCGCGTCCTCGTCGGCCCTCCCGTCATCACCGATCTTCGGGCACACCACGTACACCTGCCGGCCGGCGTCGATCTCCTCCCGTGCCCGGGACCAGATCCGGTCGATCCACGCCGGGTGCTCCGTCAGGCCGACCTCGTGGGTCGCGATCGGCGACCGCCCGGCGGGCAGCTCCGACAGTGTCGAGGTCTCGAGATCCCCGAACACCGTCATCGCGACCGTGCGCGGGATCGGCGTCGCCGTCATCACGAGGACGTGCGGCGAGGTCCGTGCCTTGGTGCGGAGTGCGTCGCGCTGCTCCACCCCGAACCGATGCTGCTCGTCGACGACGATCAGGCCGAGATCGAAGAACTGGACGTTGTCCGACAGCAGGGCGTGCGTACCGATGACGATCCCTGCATCACCTGAGGCCGCCTCCAGCAGTGCCCTCTTCCGCTGGGCGGTCGGCATCGACCCGGTCAGCAGGACGACCCGCGTCCCGTCCGTCGCCCCACCCAGCATGCCGCCCTCCGCGAGGGGACCCAGCGTCCTCGTGATCGACTGCAGATGCTGCGCTGCGAGGACCTCGGTGGGCGCGAGCAACGCCGCCTGCCCGCCGGCGTCGATCACCTGGAGCATGGCCCGCAGCGCGACGAGGGTCTTGCCCGAGCCCACCTCGCCCTGCAACAAACGGTTCATCGGGTGGTCCTCGGCGAGATCGCCGGAGAGGGTACCTCCGACGTCCAGCTGTCCCCGGGTGAGGGTGAAGGGCAGCCGCGCGTCGAACTGGTCGAGGAGCCCACCGGCCCTCGGTGGTCGTGCCGTGGCCTGTTCCCGCGCTGCCAGGGCGCGACGCCGGGCGAGGGCGGCCTGGAGGACGAAGGCCTCCTGGTAGCGGAAGCGGTGCTGCGCCCGGTAGGCGTCCTCGACCTGCTGCGGCCGGTGGACCAGCTCATAGGCGGTGGCGAGGCTCATCAGCTTGTCCCGCTTCGCGATCGACGCCGGGACCGGGTCGTCCAGGTCGGAGAGCCGCAACGTGTCGAGGACCAGGCCGACGGCGACCGTGATCTGGTCGCTGCTGAGCTTGTCGACGGCCGGGTAGACGGGGATGGGCCGGTGGAGGGAGGTGGGGTCCGCGTCGTCGTCGTTCAGGAGGGCGTAGCGGGGATTGGTCAGGGTGAGTTTGCCCCGATAGACCGTCACCTTGCCGGAGAACATGGCGCGGACGCCCGGCCGGAGGTCCCGTTCCGCGCCGAACCCGTTGAAGTACGTGAGGTTCATCCCGCCGAGCCCGCCATCGGCGTCGTCGGTGATGACGACCTCGAGCAGCTTGCCCTTGCGCGTGTGCATCCGCCGCGCGTTCGCCGACTGTACGCGGGCGATCAGCGTGACCTCCTCATCCACCGGGACATCGGCGATGGGTGTCAGTTCGCCTCGCTCAAGGTAGGTACGAGGGAAATGGTGGAGCAGTTCGCCGGACGTCGTATAGCCGAAGTGCTTCGCCAGGAGCTTGGACACCGGACCGAGGAGGCGGTCCAGTGGTGCGTCGAGTTCCGAGGCGGTCGCGGCCCGCGTCGGGTCAGGAGTCACGGGCCTCGGCTCCGACGGCAGGAGCGGCGAGCTGAGTCACCGTGATGTTCACGGGGTCCCCGGCCTCGTGGATGAGGGCCAGGGCGGGTGCGGCATCCGGGACGTGGACGTGGACGCGCCAGCGGTAGCCCTCCGGGACCTCCGTGACCGCACTCATGATGACGGAGTCGCCCAGCTCGTCGAGATGGAGGCGCAGGGTGGCGGCGTCGAGCGGGCTGAGGTTGATCGTGCACATGACCTCCACGCCGTCCGCATCCCCACCGTTGTGGATGTGCGGGGCCTGGATGTCGTAGCCGTGGAGGCCATCGAGCAGCTCGTCCTGCAGTTCCTCGCCCAGCGCGGCTGCTCGCAGCGCATCGAGGATCAGCAGGAACCCGACTCCGCCGGCGTCCACCACCTTGGCTGCAGTGAGGGCGCCCAGCTGTGACTCGGTGTGCACCACAGCGCGCAGGGCATGCTGCACGGAGCCGCGCAGAGTCAGCGCCAACGTGGAGTTGCTGTCATCGGCGGGATATTGCGCGGCTGTCTCGGCAGCTCCCCTGGCGCTGGCCTCGAGGACGGACAGCATGGTGCCGGGAACGGGATCGCTCAATGCGGACCAGCTGCGGATCTGCGCCCGGTGCAGGGACGACGCCAGCAGGGTGCAGGTGAGACGTGTGGTTCCGTGCAGCGGTTCGGCGAACGCCGAGAGGAAGACGGCGAACAGCGTGCCGGAGTTTCCCCGGGCGTCCTCCAGGGCCGCCTGCCCGGCGATCGCCAGGAGTTCTCCGAGATCGGACGTCTCCGCTTCCTGGGCGGCTCGGGCGGCGGCTCGGGCTGTCTGGTAGAGATTCGTACCGGTATCACCGTCCGCGACCGGGAAGATGTTGATGGCGTTGAGGCGGTCGCTGTGGTTGCCCAGGGACTCTTCCGCCCTGCTCAACCAGCGCTTGAGTGCCACGGCGTTGGCGGTGACCTTAGTGTGCAAAATGATCCCATCCCCTGAGAGCTGTCGCCCGTGACGCCAGTGTCACCTGCGGCGTTCCCGGCCTTACCGAGCCTACCGCAGTGAACCCGGGAGGCAGCAGGGATTCCTGGGGGAACGCGGCGAGTAGTCCGTGGTCCTCCCCGCCGCCGAGGACCCAGTGCATCGGGTCGATCCCCAGCAGCCGGGCCACCGGCTGCAGGGGTTCCGCGTACCGCTGCAGCGCCTCCGGATCGAGGTCGAGCCGGACTCCGCTGGACGCCGCGATCCTCCCTGCGTCCCGCACCAGCCCGTCGGAGATGTCGAGCATCGCGCTCGCTCCCGCGTCGGCGGCTGCGGGTCCGGCGTGGAGGGGTGGCTGCGGCCGCAGCTGTGCTGCGACGAGCTCCTCCCCCAGCTTCCCGAAGTCCGCGAGCGGCCGGCCGTCCTCGAGGATGGCCAGACCCGCGGCGGCGCGACCGAGGGTTCCAGCCACGGCAAGGGTGTCACCGGAGCGCGCGCCGGAGCGCAGGACGGGTGCACGCCCTGCCAGGGTTCCCGTGACGGCAGCGGTCACGACGAGCTGCGCCCCGGCGCCGAGGTCGCCGCCGACCACGGAGCAGCCCTCCGCTCCCAGTTCATGGATCGCTGCCGCCAGGCCGTCCGCGAGGGCTTCCACCCACTCGACGGGCGTGGCCGGGGGAAGCGTCAGGCTCACGACCAGCGAGGTGGCCGCGGCACCCATCGCGTTGATGTCGCTGAGGTTCTGCGCCGCCGACTTCCAGCCGACGTCGTAACCGGTGGTGCGGTGGCCGTTGGGCCGGACGAGCCGGAAGTCGTGGTCCTCGACCAGGGTGTCCATGCTGAGGATCACCGGACCCGCCCGCTCGAGGAGCACGGCGGCATCGTCTCCCGGTCCGACGAGCACCCCTGCCGGCGGCCCGAGTAACGGGACGATCCTCGAGAGCAGCTCACCCTCGCTCAGGTCGCCGACGGTCGGACCCTCCGGGAACGGGGACTCGAGGGCTGAGGAGTGCGGGATCGGCTCTTCGGACATCTCCCTACCGTACGATGCGCGTCGGACCGACGTCCTCACCGGACGGCCGAGGGACTCACGAACCGCCCGAGCGGAGCCCCGCCGTTGGCCAACGGCCCCCGGCGGGACCGATCAGGGCCGCAACCACGACGAGGGACCCGAACACGAGCAGGGTGGTGCGCACGGGATGGCGCTGGCGCGGAGATCCCGCTGGCACATCGAGATCATTTTTCGTCATAGGGCTCCCCAGCTTAGTCGAAGGTCCATC
>JASLAA010000167.1 GCA_030147325.1 Arthrobacter sp.
AGGTGCTCGCGATCGTGGGTGAGTCCGGCTCCGGCAAGAGCGCGAGCTCCATGTCGCTCCTCGGGCTGCTGCCCTCGAACAGTCGCGTCACGGGCGAAGTGCTGCTCAACGGCAAATCCGTCCTGACGATGTCACCGGCAAAGCTCCGGCAGATCCGGGGCAACGACGTCGCGGTCATCTTCCAGGAGCCGATGACGGCCCTCAACCCCGTCTACACCGTCGGCTTCCAGATCGTGGAGACCCTCCGCCTGCACAACGAGATCTCGCCGGACGAGGCCAGGCAGCGGGCGATGCGCCTGCTGGAGATGGTCGAGCTGCCGGATCCCGACAAGGCGTTCCGCTCCTATCCGCACCAGCTGTCGGGTGGCCAGCGGCAGCGGGCCATGATCGCGCAGTCGCTGTCCTGTGATCCGAAACTCCTGATCGCCGACGAGCCGACCACTGCCCTCGACGTCACCGTGCAGGCGGAGATCCTCGACCTCATGCGCAACCTGCGCAACCAGCTGAACAGTGCGATCGTCCTCATCACGCACGACATGGGCGTCGTGGCCGACCTTGCCGACCGGATCGCCGTGATGAGGCACGGCCGCATCGTCGAGACCGGTACGGCGGACCAGATCTTCAACAATCCCCAGCACGAGTACACGAAGGCGCTCCTCGCGGCCGTGCCCCACCTGGGGCAGCGGGAGGGTGACGCCGAGGTCGACATCACGGCAGCGCTGGCCGCGGCGACCCACACGGAGTTGCAGACCGTGGACCGGGACGAGCTGGAGCGACGCGAGCAGGACGTCCTGGCGCACCTGCCCGAGGAGGGCGCCGTCGCTCCGCCGCTCGCCGAACCGGTGCTCGAACTGATCGACGTCGCGATCGAGTACCCGAAGCAGGGCCGCGTACCGGCGTTCCGCGCCGTCGAAGGGGCGAATCTCACCGTCTACCCCGGTCAGGTCATCGGGCTGGTCGGCGAATCCGGCTCGGGCAAGACCACGATCGGACGGGCAGCCGTCGGCCTGCTGCCTGTCGCCGAGGGCTCGCTCAAGGTCGTCGGAACCGACATCTCGGGACTTCGTCCGTCGTCGAAGGAACTCGGACAGGTCCGACGGCACGTCGGCATGGTGTTCCAGGACCCGTCGTCGTCCCTCAACCCCCGGCTCCCGATCGGCGAGAGCATCGGCGAACCGATGTACCTGGCGGGTGAGGCCAAGGGAGGGGAACTGCAGAAGCGCATCGAGACCCTGCTGGACCAGGTAGAGCTGCCGCGCTCCTACCGCAACCGGTACCCGCACGAACTCTCCGGTGGGCAGAAGCAGCGTGTCGGTATCGCCAGGGCGCTCTCGCTCCGGCCGAAGCTGATGGTCGCGGACGAGCCGACGTCGGCCCTGGACGTGTCCGTGCAGGCCAAGGTCCTCGAGCTCTTCCAGAACCTGCAGCGCGAACTGGGTTTCGCCTGCCTGTTCGTCACGCACGACCTGGCCGTCGTCGACGTCCTCGCGGACTACATCTGCGTGATGAAACGTGGGCGGATCGTCGAGCAGGGCACGCGGGACCAGATCCTCCGCAACCCCCAGGATCCCTACACCCAGCGATTGCTCGCCGCAGTGCCGCTGCCGGATCCGGCGAAGCAGCGGGAACGCCGCGAGCTGCGTGCGAAGCTCCTGGCGACCAGCGACTGAGTGCCGTCGCCGGGGGCGGGGCGGGGCCGGCGCCATCGACCCCGACCGCTCCCGGCGGCCCTGTCGAGCAGTCCTGACGAGGCTGCAGGTAACGATTCGCCTACGGTCCCCGGTCCGCCGTCTCCGTGCTCGCACCATGGCCGGATCCCCGCCCCGAAGCGGATCGGGGGAGATCCTCCGGCGCTCTTCGATCCTCGCCCGGCAGCGGAGCGGTCCTTTTTCGTGCCATCGCAAGGGCACCTCTCGGTAGACTTCGTAGTTGCCATGCGGCGCGCGGAATCGCGGCGCTCCAGGGAATCACCCTGCACCAGACACGACTGGCATCGCCGAAGGAGAAGGTACATGAGTATCAAGTCACGGAACGAGGCCGCCGCGAGTCCACCCACGCGGCAGAAGAAGGACACGGAAACGAGCACGGTACAAAGAGCGCGATTGATGCTTCCGGTCTTCGTGCCGGCAGCAGCCCTGATCGTGGTTTTCGTCGCGTTTGCCCTCGTCTCCCCGGACAGTGCCGCGGCGCTGTTCTCCGGTATCCAGGAGAACGTCATCGGTGCGTTCGGTTGGTACTACGTCGCGCTCGTCGCGCTCTTCGTCGCCTTCTCACTGTGGGTCGGCTTCAGCCGGTACGGAGACATAAGGCTCGGCAAGGACGACGACAAGCCCGAGTTCTCCACGATGTCCTGGTTCGCACTGCTGTTCGCCGCAGGCATGGGTATCGGCCTGGTCTTCTGGGGCGTCGCCGAGCCGCTCAACCACTTCGCGAGCCCGCGCCCGGGAGCGAGTGGGACCGAGGTCGAGCTGGGCCAGCAGGCCATCACGCAGACCTTCCTGCACTGGGGATTCCACGCCTGGAGCATCTACGTCGTCGTCGGCCTGGCCATCGCGTACGCGGTGCACCGGCGCGGCCGGCCCATCTCCATCCGCTGGACGCTCGAGCCGTTGCTCGGAGACCGCGTCAAGGGTGCCTGGGGGCACGCGATCGATGTCGTGGCGCTCGTGGGTACGCTCTTCGGGGTCGCGACCTCGCTGGGACTCGGCGTCCTGCAGATGTCGGCAGGTCTGGACAGCGCGAACATCCTGGCCGCGACCGAGGCGACCCAGGTCGGCCTGATCCTCTGCATCACTGCCCTGACCATCCTCTCGGTGATCTCCGGCGTGGGCAAGGGCATGAAGTGGCTCTCCAACATCAACCTGGTGCTGGCGGGCCTGCTGCTGCTGATCGTCCTCTTCGCAGGTCCCACGCTGTTCCTGCTGCGCGAGTTCGTGCAGTCCATCGGCAACTACCTGCAGAACGTGGTGGGCCTGACCTTCAACACGCTCGCCTTCTCCGGGGCAGAGGGCGAGGCCTGGCAGGCAGCCTGGACCACGTTCTACTGGGGTTGGTGGATGTCCTGGGCTCCCTTCGTCGGGATCTTCATCGCCAGGATCTCCAAGGGTCGCACCGTCCGCGAGTTCGTGGCCGGAGTGCTCCTCGTGCCCACGGCACTGACCTTCCTGTGGTTCTCGGTCCTCGGCGGATCCGCCATCTACCGCGAAATCTTCGGTCAGGGTGGCCTCATCGCCGAGGACGGAACGGTGGACACCGAGAATGCGCTGTTCGGTCTCCTCGGCGACCTCCCCGGTGGTCCGGCACTGCTGATCGGTGCGATCCTCCTGATCGCCATCTTCTTCATCACGTCGGCCGACTCCGGCGCTCTGGTGATGAGCATGATCTCGACGGGCGGTGACCCCAACCCGAGGAACTGGATCCGGGTGTTCTGGGCCGCGCTCGCCGCGCTCGTGGCGATCTCCCTGCTGCTCGTCGGTGACACCGGCCTGAGCTCCATCCAGACCGCATCGATCCTGACGGCGCTGCCCTTCAGCATCGTCATGATCCTCATGTGCGTCTCGACGGCCAAGGCCTTCCACGGAGAGCACCGCACCTGGCAGGCCGCGCAGCGCAAGGCAGCCGCAGCGGCGATGGCAGACCGCGTGAGCGACCAGGTCAGCGAGTCCATGTCGGGCCGC
>JASLAA010000188.1 GCA_030147325.1 Arthrobacter sp.
CCCTGCGTGCCTCCGCGAGCACTGCCGAGGAGCTCGCGGCCTACCGTTCCGCCGTCACGTCCTACGACGTCGCGTTCCAGGTCGCCGAGACGGAGGCACGGCGCGTCAGGGCCAGCGGTTTCAGCGCCCAGGAACGGCAGCGGCTGGAAACCGCCCGCAAGCTCGTCACCATCGCGGTCGACGACGCCGCGACAGCGGCGGAGCGCCAGACTGCCTATCGCCGGGCCCGCCGGGAACTGGACGGCCTGATCGTGCTTCCGGACGCCACCATCACGGACCTCGAGGAGAAGATCGCCGGTGCGCTCCAGGCCCGGGCCGAACCATCGCCGTCCTGATCGGGCCACCACAGCCCCCGCGTTCCGTCCCTGTCGCCCGGGGGTTTCCTGCCCGTCCCCCGTGGACGATAATCGCTCCCATCAGGAACACCGGGTGGCTACGGCCACACACAGCGGGAGGCGGACGGCATGGCAGCGACGATCAACACCTATCTCAGTTTCAAGGACACGGCGGCGGCCGCGATGCAGTTCTACCAGTCCGTCTTCGGGGGCGAGCTGCAGAGCAGTACCTTCGCCGAGTACCAGGTCAGTGAGGACCCCGCGGAGCAGGACAAGATCATGCATTCGATGCTGACGACGCCCTCGGGCCAGGTGCTGATGGCGGCGGACACACCCAACACGATGGAGCACTCCGCTCCTGCCGGGCATTCGCTGTCGGTCAGCGGCGACGACGAAGCGGAGCTGCGGCGCTACTGGTCCGCTTTGTCGGGCAGCGGCAGCGAGATCGTTCCCCTCGACAGGTCGCCCTGGGGGGACAGCTTCGGCATGTGCATCGACGCGTTCGGCATCACCTGGATGGTGAACATCGCCGGGGTGCCCGCTGAGGGTGCAGGACCGGCAGCCGGGCCGACGCCTCCCGTGGACACCCTCGGCGAAGCCACCGGCGTCTAACCCTTTCCGCCGGTACTGCCCTTTCCGCCGGTACTGCCAGCATCGGCCCCGGCGCCGAAGGTGAGCGTCGGCTCGTCGGGGGTCGAGAGGGTGAGGACGGCCTCCTCGATGCGCTCGTGCTCCTCGATGTCGCTCTCCACCGCACGGAGGGCGACGGCGAGGTCGTGCTCCCTGCGATCGCCCACCAGATCGACGGCGGCCACGAGGTAGAGCCGTTCCGGCCCCACGTATTCGAGGTGCAGGTAGGTGACCCGTTCGATGCTGCCGTGCGCCTCGAGCCGGTCCGCGACGGACCGGAGCAGTTCGGGTGAGACCGCCTGGCCGACGAGGAAACGGCGGTTGCGGTCGATGAGGATGACGGCGATCACGCCGAGCAGCACTCCTACCAGGATCGACCCGATGGCGTCCGGCACGGGAGATCCGGTGAGCTGGTGGAGCAGGATGCCGAGGAATGCGATGACCAGTCCGATGAGGGCGGCGGCATCCTCCGCGAACACGGCGCGCAGCGTGGGGTTCGACGTCGTCGAGACGCTCCGCAGCGTGCTGGTGCCCCGTTCGCGCCCGGCCGCACGGGCCTGGCGGAAGGCCTGGGTGAACGAGAACCCCTCGAGCAGGAACGCGACGGCGAGGACCAGGTAGGCGATGCCGTAGTCCCCCGCCGGTTCCGGGTCGAGCAGCTGCTGGATGCCGTGGGTGATGGAGACGACCGCGCCGGCCGTGAAGAGCCCGAAGGCGGCGAACATCGACCAGACGTACGCCTCCCGGCCGTAGCCCATCGGGTGCGAGCGGTCACGCCGCTTACGCGACTTCCGTTCTGCGATCAGCAGGAAGACCTGATTCCCCGTATCGGCCCAGGAATGGGCCGACTCCGCCGTCATGGAGGCAGAGCCCGTGATGACCGCCGCCACCGTCTTCGCGGCGGCGACGAGGAGGTTCGCCACGAAGGCGATGCTGACGGTGAGCGTGCTGTCGCCGGCCTTCTTGCCCGGTGGACCGCCGTCGCCCGCCCGCTCGTGCCGTACAGCCGCGTCCGACTCGTCCCTCATGCGGTCCTTCCGGTGTTCGCACCGGCGGCGGCCCGCGCGGGCCGCCGCCGGTCCGGGCTTAATTTGACGCTTCCTTGTTCACAACCGTCGGCGAGTCGAACTCGCGGTCCGGGAGGTTGCCGAGCGTCTCGAGCACGGAGTCGTCGGCGCCCTTGTCCTTCGCGTGCTGCACCAGGTCCTCGCGGGATGCGGGGTACTCCACGCCGCCCAGGGCCTTCTGGATGTCGATCGGGCTCGGATCTGCCATGGTCTTCTCCTTCATATCGGTTTCCTTGCATGGTGGTGCTCCCGTCCGGAAGCACCGTCACTGGCCCAGGATCACGTGGGCAGCGTCTATTCGGCGGTCCACCACGGTGGTGGGTGCCTCGAGGTGGACGGCTCCGGACGGGATGATGCCCGCCCCGCCGTACCGCTCCATGACCCGCCACTGGGCTGCGACGTCCTCGCCCGCATGCTGTGGCGGGAGCCGGGCCCAGAAATCGAACCCACCGCTGTCCACCAGTGCCTCGCGGTCGAACAGGACGCAGCCACCCACCCAGGCGACGCGGTAGAGCTGCCATCCGCCCGGCGGGATCGCGAGTTCGACGGCGGCATGCGCCAGGTTGGCCGCGTTGTGGAGCGGCCAGCGGGCGAAACCCTCGGTGTCGGGGCGTATCCGCTCCGGCAGAACCTCGTTGTCGGGCCACAGCACGAGCTCCGTCAGTTCGTGGGGGCGGTGGTCCTCGAGGTAGGACAGCCCCTGCACCGCGGATCCGACGAATCCGCACCGTGCGGCGCGCAGTGCCCGGCTCATGCGGTCCAGGGTGCCGGGCTCCAGCCACACGTCGTCGTCGAGGAACAGCACCAGCGGGGCACTGGAGAGCCCCAGGAGGAAGTCCCGGTGCTCCGCGAGCCCCCTGCGTGGAAGGTGTCTCTCCAGCCTCACCTCGCGCCCCTGGGCCTCGAGCACCCTGACCATCGCCGCGACGGCGGGCTGGTCGAAGGAGGACACATCGCCCTCGGTCTGGTCGCTGACGATCACGCCGAACGGCACGCCCTGCTGGGCGGCGAGTCCCGACAGCGTGACGGCGAGCTCCGCGGGTCGCCCGAAGGACGGGATCAGGACGTCGACGAGCGGGGTCTCCCCCGGAGCGTCCAGCGCCCATTCGCCGGACCACCTGGCGGTCACGACGGCTCTCCCGCGAGCGGTGTGGAGCGGATCCGGCGGACCACGGCGGCCGTGGAACGCTCCGGGACGTAGTCGAGGATGCTGACGCGCCCGCCGCAGGCCTCGACAGCAGGGGTCTCCTCGAGCATCTGCGCCGTGTAGTCGCCGCCCTTCGCGTAGACATCGGGTTTCAGGAGCTCGATCAGCGGGACGAGGGTATCGGTCCCGAAGACCGTGACGTAGTCGACGCAACTCAGCGATGCGATGATCCCGGCGCGGTCGGCGATCGGGTTGATGGGGCGGTCGGGTCCCTTCAGCCGGCGGACGCCGGCGTCGTCGTTGAGCGCCACCACGAGGACGTCACCGAGCTGCTTCGCCTGGTTGAGATAGCGGGTATGGCCCCTGTGCAGCACATCGAAGCAGCCGTTGGTCAGCACGATGCGCTTGCCGGCGCCGCGGTCCTCCTCGATCCTGCGGAGGAGTTCATCCGTCGCCAGCGCGGTGTCGGCGAACTGCTGCAGGTGGCTCGCGAGGTCCGCCGTCGTGCAGACGGAGGTGCCCGGCCGGTGGACGACGACGTCCGCGGCGGCCTGCGCGAGGTCGAGGCTCGTGGTGAGGGGAAGGCCGGCTGACCGCGCTGCCGTGAGGCTCGCGACGAAGGTGTCCCCGGCGCCCGAGGCCTGCTTCTCGGTGGCCGGTGTGGCCCAGGTGCGGTGCTCCTCCCCGTCCTGCCCGAGCAGGACGGTGCCGTCCCGGTCGAGGGTCACGACGACGGCCGATGCCTTCGTTCCGCCCAGCAGCCCGCTACGCCGTGCGGACACCGCGGCGGCCCGGTCGGAGCGCGGGTCGAGCCTGATCCCGAGGACCTGCGCGGCTTCCTGCGCGTTCGGCGTGACGATGTCCGGCTCGAGCGCCGACCACGCCGCCGTGTCGTGTGCGTCCACCACGACGAGCATCCCGGGCTGCTCGTCCGACGCGTTCCGGAGCGCGTCGAGGACCTCCCCACCGAGCGCCCCCGATCCGTAGTCGCAGACGACGACGGCATCCGCATCCGCCACGGCTACGGGAACGCGGGCGGCGAGCTCCGTGATCGCGGAACCGGGGAGACCGTCGTGCGTGTCGTCGAGCCGGAGCATCACCTGGTCACCGCCGAGGATCCGGTACTTCGTCGTCGTGACGACCCGCTCGTCCTGCACGAGGCCCGCGGTGTCCACGCCCGCCTCGGCAAGGATGCTGCGGAGCCGCCGCCCGGCGTCGTCGGTCCCGATC
>JASLAA010000224.1 GCA_030147325.1 Arthrobacter sp.
CTGGAAGATCTGGTCGTCACCGAGGCCGAGTATCGCGACGCGGTCGCTGCGTCGCGCGACTGCCTCCAGGACAAAGGCTTCGGCGTCGGACCGATTACCGAACAGGACGGCAACCAGATCGGCTTCCAGTCCTCCTATAGCGGCGACGGGCCGCCTTCCGACCAACTTATGCGGGGCTGCGACGACGAGTTCATGACCGAGATAGGCCCGATCTGGGTCTCTCAGCGCACGCCGTTGACGAGCTGAAGCCACGACACATCAGTAGAGTCTGGACAATGACAATGGGGATGAAGGAACAAGCACAAACACGACCACGACAACGAACGCGCGGCTCAAAGCGCGACGTACTGATCTACGGCTTTGCGGGCGCCATGCTCGCCCTGGTCTTCGTGATTGCACTGCCCACCGCTGACACCTGGTACCTGATCCTGGGTACCTGTCTCATCGCCGTGGGTGCAGTGGTGAACGTCGCCAAAGCCATCATCGTGGTGCGACGGGACGACTACGCCACCTCTTCGCAAAGCAACGACATCCCTGGTCACGGCACAGATGTGAAGATTCAGGATGGCGCGACCTACACGGTGGTCAAGCGCTCGAACCCTACCGTCGGCCGGGATTCTCACTACTGGTTGGGCGACAACGGCCAGGAGATCGCACTGACCCAAGGGGAGACCTCCGCCCTATACTCACGACCATGAACCATGGGGACTCACGAACCAGTACAGCCACGATCGACACCGACCCCGTAGGTTTCTGATCCTGTGAGCGCACTGCAGCGACTGGCGCCAGGGTTCACGGCGCTCGTGATGTCGTTCCTCTCGGTATACGTGTGGCGGTACACCGGGCCGGCCCATCCATCACTGTTCACCGTGGCTCACACTGCCTCCATGGTGCTGTGTGCTGCTGTCCCACTCGCTTTTGTCCTGGTCGGCCGAGCAACGCACTGCAGATCGGATCTTCTCAGGCTCGGGGCCGTCTTCCTGGCAATCGCGGTAGTTCCCTTGCTTATCGCCAACGGGATCTACCTCTTCAGCTTCGGCTCAGCGGAGGCTTCCCTCGGTGACATCGGCGGCTTCGGGCTGTTTCTCCTGGGCGCGGCGGCTCTGGTCGTGACGTCGGCATCCTGCCTCGTCGGGCTCCTTGTTGCCACACCCAGAACCACCAGCACATCCGAGTAGCTGCACCCATCACCTCAGCGAAGGACACAACGATGATGACGAGAAACGAACGACTGGTCATAGGCCTGGCCTTTGCCATAGCAGTGACGAACTTCCTCTTCATGGGGATGGGCTTGCTCCACTACGTGTGCCTGCTCGCGATTCTCGTCGTCTGCGCCAGGTCGATCATCAGGTGGTACACGCACCGCCAGGCAGCTGCTGCCCATTGATCATCGGCCATCTGGAACAAAGCCCTGCGTCAGCAACGGCCTGGAGGAGAACATGCGCCTGACCCGGAGTCGCGACTGGTCTCTCCTCGAACAAGGGTCGGCCGTGATCCTGATTGGCTTGCTGTCCGCAGGACTCTGGTTCGGCTGGTTCGCCTGGGATACCGAGTACCAGTCCGACCCGGTCACCGGTGAGACGACCGGCCCCTACGAGATCTGGCAGGGAATCGGCGCGTTCCTGTGCGGTCTTCCGGTGATAGGGCTCGCATATCGGCTCCTGCATTTCATCGTCGCCCTCCTGGTACTACCAACGGCATTCACCCTCGCCTGGATCAGCACCGCCTCCGTCGTGGCTACGGATCCGCTATGGGTGGTTGGGGCTGTGCTCGTCGCCTTCGGCACCACTTCTGGCACTGCCGCCATGCTCGGTCTAGCCGCAGCCATCGAGACCATCAGCACAAGGAAGAGGACACCCCGTTGAGAACTGGCCGCACCTTCTGGTTCATCATTGCCGCGCTGTGATTCGCTGCCGCTGCTGCCATCGCCTCGGTCGCCTGAGTCCTATGCCATCAACGTCTGCCTCCGAGGCTTTTCGTCCCGCACCCCTTTGTAACTCCAACGCTGAAATCTGTGCGCCACGACGGCCCTGGGAATGCAGAAAACCCCCGGTTCCCCGGGGGTTTTCAGTGGCGGTGACGGTGGGATTTGAACCCACGTTGGCTTTTACACCAAACAACATTTCGAGTGTTGCACCTTCGGCCGCTCGGACACGTCACCAACGCCGCTACTTTCCCGGGTGCAGCGCCCGAGTCCCAACACGGGCCGGGGGCTAGGGGAGCTCGATGACGTCGTTCTTGCCGGAGCTGGGCTTGCTGCCGGTCACGAGTCCCTTGACCATCTTCACGGCGGAGACCACGCGCGGCGCGTCCATCGACCAGTACTCGGCAGTGTGGGCGTCGACATGGAGGAGGGCGACGGCGGGATCGTCCCGGCCGTTCTCGAACCACGCGGACACGGACGGCCCCCACAGCTCGTCGATCTTCGCCTGGTCCTTCGAAAGGGTGGCGGTGCCGGCGATCGAGACGTAGCCCTTGCCCGTACTCGCCGAGACGTTGACCTGGGGGTTGGCGCGGATCTCGTCGGCCTTGGGGGAGGGGTCCTCGGTGAAGAACCAGAGGTCGCCGTCGAAGTCCTTCGCCTGCAACGCGAGGGGGCGGCTGACGAGCTGGCCGTCCAGGCTCACGGTGGTGAGGATCGCGATGTCGGCCTTGCCGAGGATGTCCTGTACTTCCTTCATGCCGTCCTGCTGATCTGCCACGTCTACTCCTTGGTGAGGTCTGCTGGGGATTCCCTCAGCCTACGCAGGATCACCGGGAGCCGGAACCGGACCGTTGGACTGCGAAGAAGTCCTTGAGTAACTGTGCGCACTCCTCCTCCCGGACACCCCCGAAGACCTCGGTCCAGTGGTTCAAACGGCGCTCACGCAGGACGTCGAACACGGTACCTGCAGCGCCTGCCTTCTCGTCCCAGGCTCCGAAGACCACGCGGGGGATGCGGGCCAGGACCGACGCGCCCGCGCACATCGCACAGGGTTCGAGGGTGACAACGAGCGTGCAACCCTCCAGGCGCCATCCGCCCGTTCCGGCTGCTGCGGCGCGGATGGCCTGCACTTCGGCGTGGGCGGTCGGGTCACCCAGGTCCTCCCGCTGGTTCCAGCCGGTGCCGAGGACTCTTCCGTCAGGTCCGACGACGACGGCGCCGATCGGCACGTCCGCGCTGGTCGCGGTCAGCTGGGCCGCGTCCAGAGCCAGCCCCATCCATGCGCCGTACAGGGATTCGACGGGCGGGACGGAGGGCGACATGACTCCAATGGTACTTTTGAGGCATGCGTGTACTGGTAGTCGATCACCCTCTGGTAGCCCACAAACTCACGGTTCTCCGGGACAAGGACACGTCGTCGCCGGTGTTCCGCCTGCTCACCGAGGAACTCGTCACGCTGCTGGCCTACGAGGCCACCCGAGATGTCCGGGTGGAGACCGTCTCGATCGAGACGCCTGTCACCGCCACCGAGGGAACGGGCCTCGTCAAGCCCACACCGCTGGTCGTCCCCATCCTCCGTGCCGGGCTCGGCATGCTCGAGGGCATGACGCGCCTGGTGCCCACGGCCGAGGTCGGCTTCCTCGGCATGGCCCGCAACGAGGAGACCCTCGAGGCGATCACCTACGCGGAGCGGCTTCCCGATGACCTCACTGGACGCCAGGTCTTCGTGCTGGATCCGATGCTGGCAACCGGAGGCACGCTGCGCGAGGCCATCAAGTTCCTCTTCGCACGCGGCGCCGCGGACATCACCTGCATCTGCCTGCTGGCGGCTCCCGAAGGCCTCGCAACCCTGCAGGAGGAGCTCGACGGACGCAACGTCACCATCGTGCTGGCATCCATCGACGAGAAGCTCAATGAGAAGTCCTACATCGTGCCTGGCCTCGGTGACGCGGGAGACCGCCTCTACGGAGTCGTGGGCTAGCTACCCGCTGCTGTCCTCCGATCTACTCCCGGGCGGCAACTGCGCCGCCCTGCCTGGGCGACTTGCGAACGGGCGCAAGTCCTGCTCCGCCCTCGAGCCGCCGTCCGGCCGCTCCCGCTCTCGCGTCCACCCGCGCCCCGTCCTGCCGGCCGCTATCCGCTGGACGTGCCCACATGCTGGACGTTCGGCCATTGTTACTTGCGCGTAGGCGATTGTTACATGCAATAATTCGAGGCGTGAACATCAACTCACTCGCATCTGCAGCCGCAGTTCCCTCCCCGGACTCCATGTCCGGCGCGGAACGTCGCTGCTATCGAATGCACGCGTAGCGGTTAGACCCCAACCCTTCTTACGCACTTCAAGCCCAACGGCGGGCACCCATCTTCATCCCGACCGGGCACATCCCGCATTCGAGCCGCGATGACGGCACACTTCACGAGGTTGTCTACATGTCAGTAAATCCGGGCTACGTCCATATCTCCCTCCGCTCCCCGCAGAACCGGCAGGCACGCCAGCCGTTCGGCACCCCGTTCACCGAGCATGCTTCGCAGAGCTACTCCCGCCTCCAGGCCGTACCCGGTGGTGACGCACACCCGATGAGCGCCCCCGTTCCCGTCGTCACCCCCAACGGACTGCCCGGACCGCAGGCCGTCACGGGAGACACGACCGCCAGGGGATTCGTGCTCTACGTCGCGCTCGACGAGGCGACTGCTGCCGCCGCCGGCACCACGTTCTCCAAGCTGGCCCAGGACGTCCGCGCCTACGTTCGCTCCCTCGTCCCGACGGCGGAGAGTCACGCCGCGGTGGCGTTGGCCCCGGCCGATTCCCCGGGATCCGACATCGACGTCGTACGAGCCGCGCTGGGCGATCCGACGGTGGCCAGACGCCCCCGGGCCGAGACGCCCGCTCCGGCACAGGCACAGCCCCCACGTCCCACCGGCGTACTCATCGACCTGTCCCGCCGTGAGGTGCACCTCGACGGCGAGACCCTGAACCTGACCTTCAAGGAGTTCGAACTCCTCAACTACCTCGTGGAGAACGCTAGCCGGACCGTCGGGCGCGAGGAGCTGCTGAGCGGACTCTGGCGGAACGCCGACGAGGTGCCGAACGAGCGCACCATCGACGTCCACATCCGGCGCCTCCGCTCGAAGCTCGGACGGCTGGCGAACACCGTGCGCACGGTACGGGGACAGGGTTACCGCTTCTACGACCACCCGGAAGTGGTCGTCTGGGCGGCGCCCGAGTACTCCATCTAGGGATCCGTCCCGAGGGGAGGCCATAGACTTTCGATCATGGCCTCCCACCACCTGAAGAAGCTCATGTTGCTGCGCCATGCGAAGGCCGAGTTCCAGGCCGGGGTGCCGGACCACGAGCGCTCGCTCAGTTCGAGGGGGCACGCGGACGCCCCGCTGATCGGGCAGTGGATGGTCGAGCACGACGCCGTCCCGGACTTCATCCTGGTCTCCACGGCGCTCCGTACCCGGCAGACCTGTACCTGGGTCTGCAAGGAGCTCGGGGACAAGGCGCCGACGCCCAAGCTCGAGGACGACCTCTACGCCGCGCGCCCGGCCGAGATGCTCACCCTCATCAATCACGTCCCTCCGACGGTGACGAGCCTGCTCGTGATCGCGCACAACCCGGGGGTGCAGGAGCTGGCGATGCGCCTCTCCTCGGTCCGCTCGAACGAGCGGGCCGTCATGGACCTGGCCACGGACTACCCCTCGGCAGGACTCACCGTCATGACGTACGACGGCGAGTGGGCCGAACTCGACGGTCGGGACGCCGACGTCACCGACTTCGTGGTGCGCAGGGCATCGCCCCGGCGCTGACGCCAGGGCAGCCCTACATCCCGTACTTCTCGAGCAGCCGGAGCCAGACCTCGCTCACGGTGGGATAGGCCGGGACGGCGTGCCACAGGCGATGCAGCGGAACCTCGCCCACGACGGCGATCGTCGCGGCATGGAGCAGCTCGGAGACCTCGGGTCCGGCGAAGGTCACCCCGACGAGCACCTTGCGGTCCTCGTCGACGACCATCTGTGCCCACCCCTGATACCCGTCGGAATGGAGCGCCGATCCGGCGACGGCGATGGGCAGTGACGTCTCGGAGGCGTTGATGCCGTCCTTCCGCGCCTGCTCGACGCTGCGGCCGACCATCGCGATCTCCGGGTCCGTGAACACGACCTGGGGAACGGCGCCGCGGTCCGCGGTCGCGGCGTAGGGGCTCCAGTCCGCCACTGCGTCGCCCAGCGTGCCCTTCGCCCGGGCGGCGATCGCGTCAGCGGTCATGCGGGCCTCGTACTTCCCCTGGTGCGTCAGCTGGACCCGCCCCCCGGCGTCGCCGACGGCGTAGAGCCAGCCTCCGGCGTCGGGCACCCGCCCGGTGTCGTCGCTGACGATCGTCGTCGGATCCAGCCCGAGGTCCTCGAGACCGAGGCCGGCCGTGTGCGGGTGGCGCCCGGTGGACACGAGCAGCCTCTCTGCTGTGACACTGCCGCCGTCGCCGACATCGAGCACGAACAGCCCGCCGTCCTTGCGTACGGCGTTCGTCGCCGTGTCCGTCAGGATGGTCAGGCCCTCGCCGCGGAGGGCCTCGAGGACGAGGTCCGAGGCCTCCTTCGGGTAGTTCCCGAGGATGCCGCTCCGCGCGATGATCGTGACCTCGGAGCCCAGCCGCGCGTAGGCCTGTGCGAGCTCGACGCCGGCAACCCCGCCGCCGAGGACGGCGAGACTCGGCGGGACCTCCTGGGCGGACGTCGCCTCGCGTGTGGTCCAGTAGTCGAGCTCGGCGAGCCCGTCGATGGGCGGGACCGTCGGTGTGGAACCGGTGGCGAGGACGACGGCGTGCTGAGCGGTATAGCGCACTTCGGAGCCGTCCTGGTGGCGGACCTCCACCTCGCGCTCGCCGACCACTTTCGCCCAGCCGCGTTCGAGGGTGATCCCCGCGGACGCGACCCATTCTTCCTGGGAGGAATCGTCCCAGTTCGAGGTGAAGGACGTCCTGCGATCGAGGACCTGCCGGACGTCGAGGGTGCCGGTCACGGCCTCGCGGGCACCGGCGACGCCACGAGCGGCGTTGAGGGCCGTGCCGGGTCGCAGGAGAGCCTTGGAAGGCATGCACGCCCAGTAGGAGCACTCTCCACCGATGAGGTCCGCTTCGACGATCACGGCTGCGAGACCCTTCTCGACCAGGCGCCCCGCGACGTTCTCTCCTACTGCGCCTGCGCCGATCACGATGACATCAGTGGTTCTGGATTCGCTCATAGGCAGAGCTTTTCACCGACCGGTCGACCCGGCAACCCAAGACGAAAGGCCCCGACCGAAGTCGGGGCCTTTCAGTGGTGCGCGCGAAGGGATTCGAACCCCCAACCTTCTGATCCGTAGTCAGATGCTCTATCCGTTGAGCTACGCACGCATCCGTAGTCCGTTGATTCGGCGTGCGAATCTGTCCTACAAACGGGCCGTTTGGCCGTAGACAACTTTAGCGTGGAATAGGCATGACGCCTAATCGCTGCCAGGCCTTCACACACCCTAGACCGGTCTACGTGACCTTTGTCACACGGCGATGCGTTGTAAGCGCTGGACATCGCCGAAGCGGCGCGGGAGCCAGCGGCGTCATCCGGAAAGCGCTGCGAACGCGGCGATCACCGGAAATATCGCAGCCCTAGCATCGGTACACACCGAGCACCCAATGAAGGGAAGAGTAATGGGCGATCCCGTGCGCCAGCTTGACCAGGTCGGCACAACCTTGACGAGTCCGGTAGGTGGCGTCCTGCCGGATGCGGTTGATCCCGCGCCGACCACCCATGAGGGCCTGCTCGCGTGGGTGCGGGAGGTGGAGGAGCTGACGCAGCCGGCCGAGGTCGTCTGGGTGGATGGTTCGGAGGAGGAGAACGCGCGGCTGACCGACGGCTTGGTCGAGTCCGGGACGTTCGTGCGGTTGAATCCCAGTTTGTTCCCCAATTCCTTCGCGGCGTTCTCGGACCCGAAGGATGTCGCCCGCGTGGAGGAGCAGACGTTCATCTGCTCGAAGGACGAGCGCGAAGCGGGCTTCACCAACAACTGGATGGACCCGGCGGAGATGAAGGCCAAGCTCACCGGTCTCTTCACCGGCTCCATGCGCGGCCGCACCATGTACGTCATCCCGTTCGTCATGGGCCACCTCGATGCCGAGGACCCGAAGTTCGGTGTGGAGATCACGGACAGTGCCTACGTGGTGACGTCGATGCGGATCATGGCGACCATCGGCACTGCCGTCCTCGACCGGATGACCGAACTCGATGCGCCGTTCGTCCCGGCACTGCATTCGTTGGGGGCTCCGCTGGAGCCCGGTGCGGCCGATGTCCCGTGGCCGTGCAACGAGGACAAGTGGATCGTCCACTTTCCCGAGGAGCGCTCCATCTGGTCCTACGGCTCCGGGTACGGCGGCAACGCCCTGCTGGGGAAGAAGTGCTACGCCCTGCGGATCGCCTCGGTGATGGCCCGGGACGAGGGCTGGCTCGCGGAGCACATGCTGATCCTGAAACTCACCTCGCCCCAGGACAAGACGTACTACCTGTCGGCGGCATTCCCGTCGGCGTGCGGCAAGACCAATCTCGCCCTGCTCGATCCCACGATCGAGGGGTGGAAGGTCGAGACCCTGGGGGACGACATCACCTGGATGCGTTTCGGCAAGGAGGGCGAACTCCGGGCCGTCAACCCCGAAGCGGGCCTGTTCGGCGTCGCTCCCGGCACCGGCTGGCACACGAACCCGAACGCCATGCGCGCCATCGCGAAGGGGAATTCGGTGTTCACCAACGTCGCGCTCACCGACGACGGCGGTGTGTGGTGGGAGGGGATGACCGAGGACGTACCGGCGCACCTGACGGACTGGCAGGGCCGGGACTGGACCCCTGACATCGGCAGGGACCAGGACCGTCCCGCAGCGCACCCGAACGCCCGGTTCTGCACCCCGATCGACCAGATCGACATGCTCGCAGAGGAGTTCAACCGGCCCGACGGCGTCGAGCTCTCTGCGATCCTCTTCGGAGGCCGCCGGAAGACCACGGTCCCGCTGGTCACCCAGTCGCGGTCCTGGGCGAACGGCATCTTCATGGGCTCGACCCTCTCCTCGGAGACCACCGCCGCCGCAGCGGGTGAGGTGGGCCGCGTGCGTCGGGACCCGATGGCGATGCTCCCGTTCATCGGCTACGACGCCGGGGATTACCTGCGCCACTGGCTGACCCTCAGTGCCGGCGCGGACCAGGAACGGCTACCGCAGATCTTCCTCGTCAACTGGTTCCGGCGCACAGCGTCCGGCGGCTTCGCGTGGCCCGGCTTCGGCGACAACTCCCGGGTCCTCAAATGGGTCATCGAACGCCTCGAAGGCACCGCGGACGCCGTCGAGACACCCATCGGGTACGTCCCGACCGGCGACGCACTGGACCTCACGGGACTGGACATGACCCCGGCTGAGGTCGAGGCCGCTGTCCATGTCGACGCGGTCGAATGGGCCGAGGAACTCAGCGGGATCGAGGAATGGTACGACCGCTTCGGCGGCTCACTGCCCGACGAACTCCGCGGACAACTCGACGAACTCAAGGAACGCTTCAACACCGTCTGACGCGGGGCCCACGTGAGTCCTCCCGTCCGACAGCAGAGGCGGGTCCGCCGTCGCGGACCCGCCTCTGCTGTTCAAGGGAGTGGACGGCAGGACGACGCCGTTCCTCGCGGTAGCCCTCGGGGGCTAGTCGCGGATGACGGCGAGGACGCGCTGCACGAGATCCTCGAGGGTCTCCGGGTCCACCGCCTCGGCGTTCAGGCGCAGGTAGGGCTCTGTGTTCGAAGGGCGGAGGTTGAACCACCAGTCACCGTGGTCCGGAGTGAAGGTGAGGCCGTCGAGGTCGTCGACCACCACGCCGTCCTGCTCGAACTCCGCACGCGCCCGCGCGATGGAGCCCGGGAGGTCCTCCACCTTCGAGTTGACCTCGCCCGAGGAGAAGTACGGCTCGTACTCCCTGCCGAGCTCCGACAGGGGGCCGTCCTGCTCGCCCAGCGCTGCCAGCACGTGCATGGCGGCGAGCATGCCGGTGTCCGCGTTCCAGAAGTCCCTGAAGTAGTAGTGGGCCGAGTGCTCGCCGCCGAACACTGCGCCTTCCTTGGCCATGACCGCCTTGATGAAGGAGTGGCCCACGCGCGTGCGCACGGGCCGACCGCCGTCGTGCCTGATCAGTTCCGGTACGGCGCGGGAGGTGATCAGGTTGTGGATGATCACGGGCTCGGGTTCGCCGGCGGCCTGGGCCCGGGCGATCTCGCGCCGCGCGACCATGGCGGTGATGGCGCTGGGTGAGACCGGCTGCCCCAGTTCGTCGATGATGAAGCAGCGGTCGGCGTCGCCGTCGAAAGCGATGCCGATATCGGCTCCATGGGCGACGACGGCGGCCTGCAAGTCCCGGAGGTTCTCGGGTTCGAGGGGATTCGCAGGGTGGTTCGGGAAGGAACCGTCGAGCTCGAAGTAGAGGGGCACGATGTCGAACGGCAGCGCGGGCAGGAGACGGTCGCCGAGGACGGCGGGTGTGGTGAGTCCGGCCATACCGTTGCCGGCGTCGACGACGATCTTGAGCGGGCGGGAGGACGACAGGTCGACCTGGGCACGGAGGAACCGCGAGTACTCCTCGAGGATGTCGCGCACGCTCGTCAGGCCCTGGACCGCGACGGCGGGGATGGAGCCGTCGGCCAGGTAACGCTCGGCGCGTGCCTGCACGTCCTGCAGGCCGGTCTCGGAGGACACGGGTACAGCGCCCGGGCGGGTCATCTTCATGCCGTTGTACTGTGCGGGATTGTGGCTGGCCGTGAAGGTCACGCCGGCGGCGTCGAGGGTGCCGCTCGCGTAGTACAGCTCGTCCGTGGAGATCAGGTCGAGGAACAGGACGTTGGCTCCACGCCGGGTGGCGCCGTCGGAGAAGGCCTTCGAGAACTCGGGCGACGACGGGCGCATGTCCCCGCCGACCAGGACGGTCTCACCGGCCAGCTCGAGCGAGTCGACGAAGGCTGCTCCGACCGCCCGGACGGACTCCGCGGTGATGGTCTCACCGACGATGCCGCGGACGTCATAGGCCTTGAAGGAAGCAGAGAGATCGAGGGGTGTAGTCACGCTTGGAAGTGTATCGGGTGCGATCCGGGCCACAGTTGCCCACATGGCGTGCCCGGGCCGGGTCGGCTGGGGGAGGCGGCTGGGATACTGGGAACATGTCGCCGACCACCACCCTGAACGAGCAAGCCAGCACTATCCTGCACACCCTCGTGGGGTCTCCGGAAGCACAGTTCCACGACGGGCAGTTCGAGGCCATCGAGGCGCTGGTCGAGGGCGGACGGCGTGCCCTCGTCGTGCAGCGCACCGGCTGGGGCAAGTCCGCCGTGTACTTCGTCGCGAGTCTGCTCCTTCGGGCCCGAGGTGCAGGCCCCACGCTGATCGTCTCACCCCTGCTGGCTCTCATGCGGGACCAGGTCGCCGCCGCCGCCAGGGCAGGGGTCCGCGCCGAGGCCATCAACTCGGCCAACCAGACGGAGTGGCAGGACATCATCGCCAAGCTGCAGGCCAACGAGGTGGACGTCCTCCTCGTCTCGCCCGAGCGGCTCAACAATCCGTCCTTCCG
>JASLAA010000293.1 GCA_030147325.1 Arthrobacter sp.
CCCGTTCTCCGTCCACCGGTTGAGCATCGAGTACGAGGGCTGGTGGATCAGCAGCGGCGTACCCAGATCCGACAGGATCCGGGCGGCCTCGATGGTGCGCTCGGGCGAGTACGAGGAGATCCCGGCGTACAGGGCGCGCCCCGACCGCACCGCGGTGTCCAGGGCCCCCATCGTCTCCTCCAGCGGGGTGTCGGGGTCCGGACGGTGACTGTAGAAGATGTCCACGTACTCGAGGCCCATCCGCTCCAGCGACTGGTCCAGGCTGGAGAGCAGGTACTTCCGCGACCCCCACTCCCCGTACGGGCCCGGCCACATCCCGTACCCGGCCTTCGTGGAGATCACCAGTTCGTCCCGGAACGGCCGGAAGTCGTCCTTCAGGTGCCGGCCGAAGTTCGTCTCGGCGCTGCCCGCGGGCGGCCCGTAGTTGTTCGCCAGGTCGAAGTGGGTCACCCCGAGGTCGAACGCCCGCCGCAGGATGTCCCGCTGCACCCCGAACGCCTTGTCGTCGCCGAAATTGTGCCACAGGCCCAGCGACACCGCCGGCAGGTGCAGACCGCTGGCCCCCACCCGCCGGTACGGCATCGACTCGTATCGATCATCAGCAGGGCTGTACGTCATCTGGAACTCCGTTCGTAGGGCGCCGGGCAGACCGGTACCGGGGAGAGAGGTGGCGCGACGGTCGCCGTCGTGCCTGGACGGCGCGCGCCACGGAGCGACTCCGTGGCGCCCGCCGGGGTCAGGAGAGGGTGGAGGCGTAGGGATCCCAGTCCTCGGGCAGCGGCTCGGCGGCGGTCGCCGTGCTGGTGAGCGAGACGAACTCACCGGTGGTGACGCTCTCGGAGATCGAGACCATGGCGTCGAGCACGTGGTAGGCCATCTCGCCCTGGGCGCGGTGCGGGCGCCCCTCGCGGAGGGCGCGTGCCATCTCGAGCACGCCGCTGCCGCGGGTCGACGTCGCGCCGACGGCGGGGATGACCTCCGGCTCGTCACGTCCGCGGCGGGTGAGCACGAGATCGCCGGTGAACTCGTTGGGGTCGGGGAACGCGAGCGTGCCCTCCGTGCCCGTGACCTCGACGAAGCCGGCCCGCTTCAGCGGGGAGTCGAAGCTGAAGATGCTCTGCGACGATTCCCCGTTCGCGAACTGCGCGATCGCGCTGACATGGGACGGGACGGTCACGTCGAAGACCTCTCCGGCCTTCGGGCCCGAGCCGATGGTCCGGGTCTCGCGGGACTTCGAGCCGAAGCCGGCCACCTTCGTGATGGCGCCGAAGGTCTGCACGAGGGTCGTCAGGTAGTAGGGGCCGATGTCGAACAGCGGACCGGCGCCCTCCTGGAAGAGGAAGGCGGGGTTCGGGTGCCACGACTCCGGGCCCGGGGACTGCATGAGGGTCAGCGCCGTCAGGGGAACGCCGATGTCGCCGCGCGCCACGAGGCGCAGCGCGGTCTGCAGGCCGGCACCCAGGAACGTGTCGGGTGCGCAGCCGAGCCGGAGCCCGGCGGCGTCGGCCGTCTTGAGCAGGCCGATGCCGCTCTCGCGGTCCAGCGAGAAGGGCTTCTCGCTCCACACGTGCTTGCCCGCGGCCACGGCGGCGGTGGCCACCTCGACATGCGCGGCAGGGATGGTCAGGTTGACCACGATCTCGACGTCGGGGTGGTTCAGGGCGTCCTCGACGCCGCCGGAGGCCGGTACGCCGAACTCCGCAGCGCGCGCTGCGGCCACCTCCTCGAACATGTCCGCGACGATGTGCACGGTGACGTCCGGGAAGCTCGTCAGATTGGCCAGGTACTCCTTGCTGATGACGCCGGCGCCGATGACAGCGACGCCGACAGGGCCCGTGCCGCGGGCTTCAGTGCTCATTTCCTTCCCGCTTCCAGGTAGGCGAGGCTGTCGGCGACGGCGGTGAAGATGTCGCCCTCGAAATCATCCAGTTCGACGACCGCGGCTTCCACACCGGGAGCGGCGTCGAGCACGTCCCAGACGCGCATCTTCCCGGATCCGACGGCCACCTGCTCCCTGTCGTTCTTGGTGAGCGGTCCGTCCTTGATGTGGACGAAGCGCACGCGGTCGCCGAGCCGGCGCAGCAGGTCCGCGGGGTCCTCGCCGCCCACGGCCGCCCAGTACGTGTCCACCTCGAGGACCACCTCGGGGTCGAGGTGGGCGGCGAGGACCTCCAGGGCGGAGACGCCGTCGATGCGCTCCTCCAGTTCGAACTCGTGGTTGTGGTAACCGACGGTGATGCCGTACTCCGCACCCTTCTTCGCCGCCCTATTGAGCGCATCGGCGGTGGCCCGGATGTCCTCGTCCGTGGTCCAGTGCGAGCGCTCCATGTGGGGGTCGATCACGGTGCCGATGCCGAGCTTGCGCGCGGCCTCAAAGATCTGGGCCTGGTCGGCACGGAGGAGGGGTGCATGGCCGGAAGGAGCGGTGAGGTCGTTGGCCACCAGCGCCTCGGCCAACTCGTCCGCGGTGGCGACGAAGTTGTACGGCTCGACCGCGGTGTAGCCCAGCCCCGCAACACGCTTGATGGTGCCCGGGAGATCCTCCCCTATCGCTGTCCGCAGTGTGTAGAGCTGGAGTGAATACGTCACGGAAATTCTCCTCGCTGAGAAAGTGGGGTTTACTGAACCGGTTCAGGCGCTACGTCGAAAGTAGGGG
>JASLAA010000296.1 GCA_030147325.1 Arthrobacter sp.
CACGGCCATCCGACGAGCGAAAGACTTCTAGCGGTGACAGACAGTCAGCAATCCGACGAAACGACCATCGACCAGGCCACGCAGCAGGACGCTGTGGCGGGCGAGGACACCACTCCCGGGGCCTCCCCCGACGGCGCCGAGGTAGCGCCCGTGACCGGCGGGTCCCAGGAAGCAGCGGCACCGTCCGCGGACGTGCATCCCGACGAGACACCTGAGCCTGCTCCCCCGGCCACCGAGGATCCGGAGGCGCCCGCGGTGGATACCGCCGCCGCCGAGCCGGCACTCCCCGTCGCGGCCGAGCCGGCAGTGCCCCTCGCCGTCGAGCCCGCAACCCCCGCCGCCGAGCCGGCAGTGCCCCTCGCCGTCGAGCCCGCGCCGCTGACCACGCCGCCGCCGCGCACCGCCGCTCCCCGGCCCCCGTTGCCCACGGCGATGTCACCCCGGCCGCTGAAGAAGGCTGCCCAGCCGGTCGTAGCCCCTCCCGTGCACAGCACCTCGCTCGAGGAGGCGGGGAAGTTCGCGCGCGTCGAGGACGACGGGCACGTGTTCCTGCTCGTCGACGGCGAGGAGCACCCCGTGGGCCAGTACCCGGACGCGCCTCGCGAGGAGGCACTGGCCTACTTCGTGCGCAAGTACGACGACGTCGTGAGCCAGGTCGCGCTGCTCGAGCAGCGCGTGCAGGCAAAGGCTCCGTCGTCGGACATGACCAAGACGGCGAAGCACCTGCGGGGGCAGGTCGGCGAACGCAAGATGGTCGGCGACGTCCTCGCCCTGGAAGCACGGATCGACGCGCTGCTCGAAGCCGTCGGTGCACTGGAGAAGGCGGAACGCGCCGTCCAGGACGAGCTGAAGGCGAAGGAGCTGGCGGCCCGGGAGGCCATCGTGGCCGAGGCCGAGGAGCTGGCCGGGCGTGACCCGTCGACCGTGCAGTGGAAGGCCAGCAGCACCCGGATGAACGAACTCTTCGAACTGTGGAAGGCCGCGCAGAAGAACGGGCCGAGGCTCGGGCGTGGCACCGAGGACGCGCTCTGGAAGCGTTTCCGGTCGGCTCGCACGGTGTTCGACCGCCACCGCCGTGCCTACTTCTCGCAGCTCGACAACGACAACGCGGAGGCCAAGCAGGCCAAGGAAGCCCTCATCTCGCGTGCGGAAGAGCTCTCCGGCTCGACGGACTGGGGACAGACCGCAGCCGAGTACCGGAGGCTGATGGACGAGTGGAAGGCGTCGAAGCGGGCCAGCCGCAAGGACGACGACGCTCTCTGGGCTCGCTTCCGGGCCGCCCAGGACCGCTTCTTCGAGGCACGCAAGGCCGCGAACGAGGCCGTGGACGAGGAGTACGCCGGCAATCTCGGCGCCAAGGAGGCACTCCTCAAGGAGGCCCAGCAGATCCTGCCGATCAGGGACCTGGCAGCGGCCAAGAAGGCGCTGCAGTCGGTCCGGGACCGCTGGGACGAGGCCGGGAAGGTCCCGCGTGCGGACATGACGCGGATCGATGCCGGCCTGCGGCGGGTCGAGGACGCCGTGAAGGCTGCGGACGATGAGCACTGGACGAAGACGAATCCGGAGACGAAGGCACGCACCACCAGCGCCCTCAGCCAGCTGGAAGCGACGATCGCCCAGCTGAAGGACGACCTCGCGGACGCCGAGCGTGCGGGTGACGCGAAGAAGATCGCATCCGCCAGGGAGGCGCTGGCCGCCCGCGAGCAGTGGCTCGAGATGCTGCAGAGGTCGGCCCAGGACTTCTCCTGAGTCTGCTCCCGTAGCGTCGGGTCCTCGACGTCCAGCCCTCCGGCTCCCTTGTCCACATCGGAGCCGGAGGGCTTTTGCGTGGCCCATGCCGTGGTGATGCTGGGGGAATGCCTCCCCTGGACAGCCCGCACGCTTCGACCCCTCCGGAACGCGTCCCGGGCGCGGGATCGCCTCCCGTGACCTCCACGGGAGGCACGCTGTTCCACGCGGGCGAGATCTTCACCTCGGGTGAGCTGCAGGCGATGCGGCTGGACGGGCTCGTGCACCTCGTGATCGGCGACTCCTACCTCCGCAGCGACATCCGGGAGGACCCGGCGACGCGATCCCAGGCCGCGGCCCGCAGTGTGCCGCATTCGCTGCGGCCCCGCGTGGCCCTCGGCCGCTCCTGTGCCGCCTGGGTCTACGGATGCGCACCACGACCGGCGGTGATCAGCCTCGTGACGGACCATCGGCGCCGGACCACCGCGCTGCCACCGCTCACCCCCGCGGTGATGCATCAGGTGGCCCTCGGCCCCTTCGACATCAACCTCGTGGGAGGGGTCTCGGTGACGACTCCCCTGCGGACAGCTCTCGATATCGCGGTGCACGGGGAGGACCGCGACGCCGTGCCCATCCTGCGGGCGATCGGCAGGGCTCCGGAGCTCGACTGTCCGCTGCGGCTCGTGGAAGCGGCGCTCGCAACGTCGTCACGGGTGCCGGGCAAGACCCGGGCCCTGACGAGGCTCCGGGCCGCGCAGCGCAACCGAGTCCCGGGCGCGGCGGAAGGCGGCCGGCCGGGCGCTACGGCCGGCGCTGGGAACCGGTAGTGCGGTAGACGTCGAACACGCCGTCGATGCGTCGCACCGCACTCAGGATGTGGTTGAGGTACTTCGGATCGCCCATCTCGAAGGCGAACCGCGATACGGCGACACGGTCCGAGGAGGTGTTCACGTTGGCCGCCAGGATGTTCACGTGGTTCTCGGCGAGCACGCTCGTGACGTCCGAGAGCAGGCTCTTCCGGTCGAGGGCCTCCACCTGGATCTCCACGAGGAACACGCTCGACTGTGTCGGCGCCCAGTCGACGGGCACGATGCGGTCGGGCTGGTCCCGCAGTTCCGCGACGTTGCGGCAGTCGCTCCTGTGCACAGATACGCCGGAGCCCCTCGTGACGAAACCGATGATGGGATCCGGCGGGACGGGCGTGCAGCAGCGGGCGAGCTTGACCCAGACGTCTCCCACACCGCGGACGGTGACCCCGGAATCGGAGAACTTCGGCCGGCGCGGCTGTGTGGCGACCGCGGACTCCGCGATCTTCTCCTCCGCGCTCTCGTGTCCGCCCATCAGCGCCACCAGGTGCTCGATGACGTTCTGCGCCGAGGAATGACCGTCCCCGACGGCAGCGTAGAGGGCGGAGATGTCCTGGTGGCGAAGCTCCTCCGCCACCGTCATGAGGGCGGAGTGGCTCATCATGCGCTGCAGGGGCAGATTCTGCTTGCGCATCGCGCGCGTCAGCAGGTCCTTGCCCTTGTCGATGGCCTCCTCGCGGCGTTCCTTCGTGAACCACTGCCGGATCTTGTTGCGGGCCCGGGGGCTCTTGACGAACCCCTGCCAGTCCTGGCTGGGCCCGGCCCCCTCGGCCTTCGAGGTGAAGATCTCCACCCAGTCGCCGTGGTTCAGCTCGCTGTTCAGCGGTACGAGCTTGCCGTTGACGCGGGCGCCGATCGTGCGGTGACCGACCTCCGTGTGCACGGCGTAGGCGAAGTCCACCGGCGTCGATCCGGCCGGCAGCGCCATGACCTCGCCCTTGGGGGTGAAGACGAAGACCTCACGCGCGTTGATCTCGAACCGCAGCGAGTCGAGGAACTCGTCCGGGTCCGACGTCTCCTGCTGCCAGTCCACGAGGCTGCGCAGCCAGCCCATGTCGCCGTTCTCCGGCGCTTCGAGCTGCTTGCCACCGTTCTTGTACTTCCAGTGGGCGGCCACGCCGTACTCGGCGCGGCGGTGCATGTCGTGCGTGCGGATCTGGATCTCCACGGGCTTGCCGCCGGGACCGATCACCGTGGTGTGGAGGGACTGGTACATGTTGAACTTCGGCATCGCGATGTAGTCCTTGAACCGCCCGGGCAGCGGGTTCCAGCGGGAATGCAGGGAGCCGAGGGTCGCGTAGCAGTCGCGCACGCTGTCCACCAGGACGCGGACGCCCATCAGGTCATGGATGTCGTCGAAGTCCTTACCCCGGACGATCATCTTCTGGTAGATCGAGTAGTAGTGCTTCGGCCGGCCCGTGATGGTCGCCTTGATCCTGACGGCACGCAGGTCCTCCTCGACCTGGTTCCGCACCAGGCTCAGGTGCTTCTCGCGCTCGGGGGTCCTGTCCCCCACCATCCTGACGATCTCCTCGTACACCTTGGGGTGCAGTGCTGCGAAGGACAGGTCCTCGAGCTCCCACTTGATGGTGTTCATGCCGAGGCGGTGGGCGAGCGGCGCGAAGATCTCGAGGGTCTCGCGGGCCTTCTTGGCGGACGAGGCCGGCGAGACGAAGCGCCACGTGCGGGCGTTGTGCAGCCGGTCCGCCAGCTTGATGACGAGCACGCGGATGTCCTTCGCCATCGCGACGACCATCTTCCGCACCGTCTCGGCCTGCGCTGCGTCACCGAAGGACACCTTGTCCAGCTTGGTGACGCCGTCGACGAGCATCGCCACCTCGGGGCCGAAATCGCGTCGGAGCTCGTCGAGGGTGTAGGACGTGTCCTCGACCGTGTCGTGCAGCAGCGCCGCCGCGAGGGTGGTCCCGGTCATCCCGAGTTCGGCGAGGATGGTCGCGACGGCCACTGGGTGGGTGATGTACGGGTCCCCGCTCTTGCGGGTCTGGCCCTCGTGGCTGCGCTCGGCCACGAGGTAGGCGCGCTGGATGAGGTCGAGGTCCTCCTTCGGGTTGTTGGCCCGGACGGTACGCAGCAGGGGTTCGAGCACCGGCGAGTACCCGGAGGAGCCGCGACCCGTGAGCCGCGCGATGCGGGCCCGCGTGCGTCCGCGGCGACCCGGCGCTACCTGGTCCGCGCTGGTGGCCGACGGCGCCGACATGGACGCTGCCGGCTGGACCGGTCCCCGTGCGGCGGGCGGGCGGGCCGCGTCGATCGCGACCGGGCTGGGTCCCTCGGGCGCGTCTGCTCCCTGACCGTCTCCGGGACGCACTTCCGGGTCGACCGCTTCAGCCATGCACAGTCCCTCAATCTCGATCCCGGATCCTCGAAGGATTCAAGATGCCACAGGTAACGCGACAACCTCAAGTCTAGCGGCGCAGGACGGCCGGACGAGCCGCAGGACGGGCTGTCACCGGGAAGGACCGGGTCCGGTGCCGGGACGACGCCGGACGGTGGGTCAGACCGTCCCCTCCTCGAGGGTGCGCCTGGTCTGGACCTTCTTCTCCTGCTTCCTGAGGTCCGGCTCGTTGATCCGGAGCGCCGCGTACAGCGGGGCCGCGATGAAGATGGTTCCGAGGGTGCCGAGGATGATGCCGATGAACAGGGCGAGCGACAGGTCCTGCAGGGTGCCTGCACCGAGCAGGAACGCACCGATGAACAGGATCGAGGCGACCGGCAGGATGGCCACCACGGAGGTGTTGATCGACCGCACGAGCGTCTGGTTGACGGCGAGGTTCACCTGCTCGGCGAAGGTCCGCTTGGTGGAGTTCGTGATGTCCGCCGTATTCTCGCGGATCTTGTCGAACACCACCACCGTGTCGTACAGCGCGTAGCTCAGGATGGTCAGGAACCCGATGATCGCCGAGGGAGTGACCTCGAAATCGCTCAGCGAGTAGAGCCCGGCCGTGACGACCATGACCACCACGAGGGCCGCCATCGCCGCGACCGCCATCTTCCAGGTACGGAAGTAGATGGCCATGAAGATCGCGGCCAGCAGGACGAAGGCGCCGAAACCGAGCAGGGCCTGGCGGCTGACGTCCTGGCCCCAGGTCGGTCCCACGAAGCTGGAGGTCACCCGGTCCTGATCGACCCCGTAGCCGGCCACGAGGTTGTCACGGACGCTCAGGGTCTCGTCGTCCGACAGCCGCTCGGTCTGGATCCGCATGGTGTCGGCCGCGATGTTGGTGACGCGCGGGACGGCGTCGGGCACCACCTCCGTCACTGCAGCCTCGCCGATGGCGGTGTCGGTGGTCTCGGTCGCAGAGACGGTGAATTCGGATCCGCCCCGGAAATCGATGCCGAGGTTGAACCCTCCCTTGACCACCGGGATGACGATGGAGATCAGGACGGCGAGCCCTGCGATGAGGAACCACAGGTTCCGCTTCGCGACGAAGGGGTAGGAACGCTTCCCCGAGTACAGCTCGTTGCCGAACGTGGCAAAGCTTGTGCGGCTCATTCGTTGGTCTCTTTCTTGGAAGAGCCGGTACGCCCGGCGAGGGCCTTCTCGTACTCCGCACGTCGTCGCTCGGCGATGGTCAACCGGCGCTCGGCTTCGGCGGTGGCGCCCTTGTTCTTGGTCCGTGTCACCGTCACCGGCTTCTCTCCGGGTTCGCGCAGGCGGCCGGCTCCGCGGTAGAGCGGGATGCCGCCGAGGCGGCTGGGGTCGAGGCCGGACCACGGGTGGCCTTCGCCGAAGAACTTCGTCCTGGCGAGCAGGCGGAGGACCGGGTGCGTGAAGAGGAAGACGACGACGAGGTCTGCGATCGCCGTGAGCCCGAGCGTGAAGGCGAATCCACGGACGTTGCCGACGGCGACGAAGTAGAGGACCAGGGCTGCGAGCAGATTCACGGCCTTGGAGGCCAGCACGGTGCGCTTCGCGCGACGCCACCCGTTCTCGACGGCGGAGACCAGGCCCCGACCGTCGCGCAACTCGTCCCGGATGCGCTCGAAGTAGACGATGAAGGAGTCCGCCGTCTGCCCGATGGCGACGATCAGGCCCGCCACGCCGGCCAGCGACAGGCGATAGTTCTCCGTCCACCCCAGGATGCAGATCGCGAGGTAGGTCAGTACGCCGGCCACGACGAGTGAGGCGATCGTCACGAGCCCCAACAGCCGGTACTGGAACATCGAGTAGGCGGCGACGAGCGCGAGTCCGATGAGGCCTGCCATGAGGCCGAGTCGCAGCTGGTCCGCGCCCAGGGTCGCCGAGATCTGCTGCTCGCTCTGGATCTCGAAACTGATCGGTAGCGCACCGTACTTCAGCTGCTCGGCCAGAGCCGCCGCGGACTCCTCCGTGAAGTTCCCGCTGATCTGCGGGTTGCCGTCGGGGATCACCGCGTTGGTCGTCGGTGCAGAGACGATGCGGCCGTCCAGCACGATGGCGAACTGGTTGCGCGGGTCGCCCTGCCCGATCGCGTAGAGGCGCTCGGTCACTTCGCGGAAGGTCTCGGTTCCCTCGTCGTTGAAGTCGATGTTCACGGCCCACGTGTTGAGCGCCTGACCCTGCGGGCCCCGCTGGAGGCCGTAGCTCGCGGTGGAGATGTCCGTCCCGGGCACTTCGACCGGACCGAGGATGTACTTCCCCTGCGAGTCGGGCTCACAGGCCACCATCGGCTGGTCGGCCGGTGCGGCTTCCTCCGCGGGCTCCAGCGCCGCCGGGTCGAGGCAGTCGAGCGCCTCGAACTCCTTGTAGAGCTCAGGGGTGATCCAGTTCGGGTCGCTCGCGTTCTGCGGTTCCGCCGCCGGCTGCGGCAGCTGGTCGTCCGGCGTCGGGGTCTCGGCTGCCGGGGCCTGCCCGGGCCCGCCGGCCAGGACGGGACGGAACTCCATCTGCGCCGAGGCCTGGATCAGGTCCCGGGTCTCCGCGTCGGGTGTCCCCGGGAGGGAGACGATGACGTTCCGCCCGGACTGGGTGCTGATCTCGGCCTCCGCCACACCGGAACCGTCCACACGCTGGCGGATGATCTCCACGGCCTGGTCGAGCTGCTCGGGGGTGATCTCACTGCCACCCTGGACCCGTGGCGCGAGGATCATCTGCGTCCCGCCCTCGAGGTCGAGTGCCAGCCGCGGGCTCCAGCTCGCGGTGCTCCAGTAGGAACCCGCGCCCAGCAGGATCGCGAGCAGTGCTGTCAGTGCGCCCAGCCAGACTAATGTCCGCTTGGCTGCCGTCCCGGGACCGGTACGAGGCATGGTGGGGTGTCCTTATTCACTGGCTGTTCGGATGCACGGCTGCACGCCGGGCTGCTCCTGGACGGCGCGGCGACGTGCCGGCGCCCTACGGAATGCTAGTTGTCGGGGTTCGCTTTGGGGTCCCGGGAATCGCGCGCGTCGCGGTTCTCCCGGGCGGACTGCTGGTTGAGCCGCTCGAGCGTCTCCTCCGGGGTCTCGACGCCCGAGGTTCCCTGCGGGGTACTCGCCGCGGTGGAACCACCGTCGGTCCTGGAGGCGGTGTCATCGGCGGAATCCGGCAGATCGGTTGCACCGGCGCGGCGCACCCCGTCGATGGACGAGGCATCGTCGGGTACGGAGGAGCCGTCATACGCGTCGAGGTCACGGCCTTCGGTGTCGGTGGTCGCTTCCGCGGCCGCGACGGGCTCCTGCGTGACCACCTTGGACAGGGCCTGCGTGTGGACGGTGGCGAGATTCCCGGGAGACAGCTCGAGGACGGCTTTGTTGTTCTCCTGGTCGATCGAGACGATCGTGCCGTAGAGACCGAACTGCGTCATGACCTCGGTGCCGGGTTCCATGTGCGTACGCATCTCCTTCACCTGCTGCTGCGACTTCCGCTGCCTGCGGAACATGGTGAAGATCAGGAAGGCCAGGGCCAGCGGGAGCAGGAGCGAGAAGATGTCGAAGGGCGCGCCTTCTCCGGAGGCGGTCTGGGCAACTACAGGTGCTAGCACTGGAAAATCCGTTCCTGGGACTGGGCGTGGGCGGCAGGACTGTGCCCCGGCACACATCGTGAGACTCCATTGTAGAGGGGATTGCAGGGCAGTCCTGCGTCAGGAGTCCGGCTGAGCCCAGCTGTCAAGGGCTGATTCGGTACCCATCAGGTCTTCCGGTGCGACGGAGAAGAGATCCTCGGGCATCGCCGCGGCCACATTCGCCGGCATCACCAGCCCCAGGTGCTTCCAGGCCGATGCCGTCGCTATCCTGCCTCTCGGGGTCCGGCCGAGCATGCCCTCGCGGACCAGATATGGTTCGGCCACGGTCTCCACGGTCTCCGGCTCCTCACCGACGGCGATCGCCAGGGTGGACAGGCCGACGGGCCCGCCGTTGAACTTCGTGATGAGGGCCATCAGGACGGCGCGGTCCAGGCGGTCGAGCCCCCGCGCGTCGACCTCGTACATGTCGAGTGCCGCGCTCGCGGAGCGCGCGTCGATCAGGTCGAAGCCGTGCACGAGCGCCCAGTCACGCACGCGGCGGAGCAGCCTGTTCGCGATACGGGGGGTGCCCCGGGACCGTCCGGCGATCTCCGCGAATGCTGCGGAGCTCACCTTCATGTCCATCAGCATGGCTGAGCGTCGGAGCACCAGCTCCAGTTCCTCGGTGGAGTAGAACTCGAGGTGCCCGGTGAAGCCGAAGCGGTCGCGGAGCGGACCCGGCAGGAGGCCGGCCCTGGTGGTGGCTCCCACCAGGGTGAACGGCGGGAGTTCGAGGGGGATCGCCGTGGCCCCTGGCCCCTTGCCGACGATGATGTCCACGCGGAAGTCCTCCATGGCCATGTAGAGCATCTCCTCCGCGGGCCTCGACATCCGGTGGATCTCGTCGAGGAACAGCACCTCCCCCTCCGTCAGGGAGGAGAGGATCGCGGCGAGGTCACCGGCGTGCTGGATGGCCGGCCCCGAGGTGATGCGCAGCGGGGCATTCATCTCGGCCGCGATGATCATGGCGAGCGTGGTCTTGCCGAGCCCGGGAGGTCCGGACAGCAGCACGTGGTCGGCGCTACGACCCCGCATCCGGGACGCCTCCAGAACCAGCGAGAGCTGCCTCCGGACCCGCTTCTGCCCGACGAAGTCGTCGAGGTTCTTGGGCCGCAGGGCCGCCTCGACCGCGCGGTCCTCCGGGTCGGCGACCGGAGCGACGAGCGGGGCGTCCTCCGGCTGCTGGTCCGTCACGACTCCACCGTCGAACGAGCCGAGCTGCGGGCTCCGTCCTGACCCAGCCGACGCAGCGTGAGCCTGAGGATCTGCCCCACGTCGCCCGTAGCGGCTACCTCCGGAGCATCCGCTATCGCGGCATCGATCGCCGCGCCGGCGTCCCGCTCGGACCAGCCGAGGCCCATCATCGCGGTGAGCACCTGCCCCTGCCAGGTCTGCTTCGACACACCCGGCTTGCTCTCGAGGGGCACGAGCTTGCCTGCCAGTTCGAGGACGATCCGACGGGCGCCCTTGGGCCCGATCCCCGGGACCTTGCTGAACGCCTTGTCGTCGCCGGCCGAGGCCGCGACGCGGATGGCGTCGGGCGTGTGCACGGCGAGGACGGCGAGCGCGAGCCGGGGGCCCACGCCGCTGACAGCCAGGAGGGTCTCGAACACCTCACGCTGGTCGGCGTCCTCGAAACCGAAGAGGGTCATGGAGTCCTCGCGGACGATCATCGCCGTAGCGACCGTGGCCTGCTCCCCCACGCGCAGCCCGGACAGGGTCTGCGGGGTCGCCTGCACGAGCATGCCGAAACCGTTGACGTCGAGGACGGCGGAGTGCAGGCCCACGTGGGTCACTGTCCCGCGCAGGGAACTGATCATGAGGAGCTCCAGGGCACTTGCGGATGGATGAGCCGGCGAGCCGGCGTCGAACATACGTTCTAATCTCCAGCGTACCGGCGCTCGGACGATCGATCGAACCGCCACACCGAGGGTCCGGGCCGTTCCTAGCGTCGGCGCGCCCGCGCCTCGGCCTCGGCCCAGATGCGCTGGGCCGGAGTCACGGATCCCCCCGAGGCTGCCGCTGCGGCACCCTGGACGCCCACTCCCCTGCGCCAGGCATGCGTGATGGCCAGGGCGAGCGCATCCGCCGCGTCTGCGGGCCTGGGTGGCGTGTCGAGCCGGAGGATCTTGGTGACCATCTTGGTGACGGCAACCTTGTCCGCCTGGCCGTTGCCCGTGACCGCAGCCTTCACCTCCGTGGGAGTGTGCAGGGCGACGGGGATCCCGCGCCGCGCGGCCGCGACGATCACCACACCCGACGCCTGCGCCGTGCCCATGACCGTACTCACGTTCAGCTGGCTGAACACGCGCTCGACGGCGAGCACCTGCGGTTCGTGCAGGTCGAGCCAGGAATCGACCGCCTCGGAGATGACGAGCAACCGTTCGTCCAGGCTCCTGCCCGCCTCGGTGCCGACGACGCCGACCGCGACGAGCGTCGAGCGCCGGTTCGGCTCGATGTCGACGACGGCGAGGCCGCATCGCGTCAGCCCCGGGTCGACGCCCATGACGCGGTAGGTCACGGCCCTACCGTCCGTACTGTTCCGAGCGGCGCGATGTCAGTCGTCGTTCTCGAGCTGAGCCAGCACGTCGTCGGAGAGGTTGGCGTTCGAGTAGACGTTCTGGACGTCGTCGAGCTCCTCCAGCGCGTCCACCAGCTTGAGGAACTTGGCCGCACCGTCCGCGTCCAGGTCCACGTGCATGGACGGTACGAATTCCACCTCGTCGGTCTCGTACTCGATGCCGCTCCCGTCCAGGGCGTCGACGACGGCGCGCAGGTCCTGCGGCTCGGAGACGATCTCGAAGGTCTCGGCCGTCTCCTTGACCTCGTCCGCGCCGGCGTCGAGGACGGACATGAGCAGTTCGTCCTCGGTCAGGCCGTTCTTCGGGAGGGTCACGACCCCCTTGCGCGCGAACAGGTATGCCACCGACCCCGGATCGGCGATGGTGCCGCCGTTGCGGCTGATGCCGAGGCGCACCTCGGACGCAGCCCGGTTCTTGTTGTCCGTGAGGCACTCGATGAGCAGCGCCGAACCCTGCGGTCCGCGCGCCTCGTACATGATGGTCTGGTAGTCGACGGCCTCGCCCAGCAGCCCGGCACCGCGCTTCACCGCACGGTTGATGTTGTCGATGGGAACGGAGGTCTTCTTCGCCTTTGAGACGGCGAGCTCGAGGCCCGGGTTACCTGCGACGTCGGCTCCACCGGCCCGCGCTGCGACCTCGATGTTCTTGATCAGCTTGGCGAAGGACTTGGCGCGCTTGGCGTCGATCGCGGCCTTCTTGTGCTTGGTTGTTGCCCACTTGGAGTGCCCCGACATGCTTACGCTTCTCCTCTGATCATCCGAATAAACAGTTCGTGGACCCGCCGCTCGCCGGTGACCTCCGGATGGAAGCTCGTGGCCAGCAGGTTCCCTGAACGCACTGCGACAATTCTAGCGACCGGCTCCAAGTCTGCTCCCGACCCGCCCGCTGCTGCGCCCTCGGACCCGTCCGCAGGACCACCCGCAGGGCCGCCCGAGGGACCGGCCTGCGGGGTGTCCGCGGCCGGCACCTGCGCCAGGACCTCGACACCGTCGCCGACCTTCTCCACCCACGGGGCCCGGATGAAAACGGCCCGGACCGGATCCGTGGCCGACGCGTCGCCGGTCGCCGCCAGGCCGGCAAAATCGAGGTCCGTCTCGAACGACTCCCGCTGGCGGCCGAAGGCGTTGCGCCGCACCACCATGTCCAGTCCGCCGAACGTCTGCTGGGGGTTCCCCGCGCGGTCGGTGGACGGATCGGCGATGACGTCGGACAGCAGGATCATCCCCGCGCAGGAGCCGTAGACGGGCAGGCCATCCCTGATCAGCCCGCGCAGCGGATCGGCGAGGCCGAAGGTGCGCGTGAGCTTGTCCATCACCGTGGACTCGCCGCCGGGGATGATCAGGCCGTCGACCTCGGCGAGCTCGGACGGGCGCCGCACGGCGACGGCACGCCCGCCGAGGGACTCGATGGTCGTGATGTGCTCGCGCACGTCCCCCTGCACCGCGAGGACCCCGACGACGACGCCGCGACCGGACCGCGCCGTCGCACCGGTCCCGGAACGGCTGTCGTGGGTTCCCCCGGTTCCGGGAGGGGCGGCGGACGCGGGGACCGACGTCGGCAGGGAGGCCGAGAAGGACGGGGAAGTCATGCCCCGATTCTAGGTCGTCGTGGCGCAGGAGCCCGTTCCGGGGCAGCCCACCAGGGCACCCGGCCGCCGCATGCCGGGAACCGGGGCGCTCCGGCGATATCGTGGAGGCATGAATCCTCTCCCGGTCCTCGTGGGCAAAGCCGTGCGCATCGCGTCCCGACTGCGCGGCGGGGGCTCAGCCCTGCCCGGCCTCGTGGTCGAACGGCTCGACCCCGGGTTCATGGGGCGCGCGCTGTCCTCCCTCCCCCGCGGCGTCGTCGTGGTCAGCGGGACGAACGGCAAGACGACCACCACCAAGATGGTGGTCGAGCTGCTGGAGGGCCAGGGGCTGACCGTCTTCACCAACCGCACCGGCAGCAACTTCACCCGCGGCGTCGCGGCAGCGCTCCTCGGCGAGGTGGACTGGCGTGGCCGGCTCCAGGCGGACGTCGCCGTCCTCGAACTGGACGAGGCACACGCCGTGCACTTCGTGAAGCTCGTGCCGCCGCGCTACTGTCTCCTGCTGAACGTCCTCCGCGACCAGCTCGACCGCTTCGGGGAGATCGACGCCACGACGCGTCTGCTCGAAAGGATCGCCCTCGCGACGACGGGCACCGTGGTGCTGAACCGCGAGGACCCCCGCGTGGCGGGTATCGCCTCCTCGGTCACCGGCGCGGAGGTCGCCTACTTCGGCCTCGATTCCTCGTTGCGCAGCACGTTCCCGAACGACGACGAACTGCGCGGCGCCGAGGGTGTCGCACCTGCTTCCGCCCTGCCTGCCGACGTGGTGCTCCGGTCGGTCGACGGCAACTCGGCCGCCTTCGAGGCCGACGGAATGCTCACCCGGACGGACCTGCGCCTGAGGGGGGTGTACAACATCTTCAACGCCGCCGCGGCCCTCGCCGCAGCGCGCGCCGTGCTGGGTGCGACCGCTGACAGGGGCAGGCTCTTCTCCTCGCTGGCTGCCGTGGAGCCGGCGTTCGGTCGGGGGGAGAGCCTCGTCGTCGACGGCCAGCCCCTCGAACTCGTGCTCGTGAAGAACCCGAGCGGATTCCGGCTGGGGCTGAAATCCTTCGATCCGGCCGGCTGCGCGACGATGATCGCCATCAATGACAACTACGCCGACGGCCGCGACATGTCCTGGCTCTGGGACGTGGACTTCGATTCCCTCGGCCTGGCCGGCGTGGACGTGGTCAGCGGGGTCCGCGCCTACGACATGGCACTGCGGCTGAAGTACGACGACGTCAGGGTGGGCGCCGTCGATCCCGACATCACCGAGGCGCTCGAGCAGTTCGTCGCCGGCTCGGAGGGGCGGCCGAAACGCATCTTCTGCACGTACACGGCGATGCTCGCGGTGCGCCGCGAGCTCGCCAAGATCACGAAAGTCGAGGTGGTGTCCTGATGAGCGACGCCCCGTCCGCACGCGGACTGACGGAAGGCCCGGCCGACCCGTCCAAAGGTTCGCTGCGTATCCTGCAGCTCTACCCCCGCGAGATGAACATCTACGGCGACTACGGGAACGTCCTGGTCCTCAAGCAGCGCCTCGCCTGGCGCGGTTACGGCGCCGAGATCCTGGAGCACAACGCCGGTGATGCCCTTCCCGAGGAGATCGACATCATCATCGGCGGCGGTGGGCAGGACAGCGGGCAGGTCGTCATCCAGGACGACCTGCAGGGCATCGCCCCAAGGCTCCGCGAGCTGGCCGAGGACGGCACGCCGATGCTGGTCATCTGCGGGTTGTACCAGCTCTTCGGCAACGAGTTCCGGACCCACGACGGGACCGTGATCCCCGGGATCGGCGTACTGGACCTCGAGACACGCGGCGGGACCGAGCGCCTCATCGGCAACGTCGTGGCCAGGAGCGAGGAGTTCGGCGAGATCCACGGCTACGAGAACCACAGCGGGCAGACCTATCTCGGCTCCGGCCTCGAGCCCCTGGCAACCGTGCTGAAGGGTGCCGGCAACAATGCGGAGGAGAAGCACGAGGGCGCCCGCCACCGGAACATCGTCGCCAGCTACCTCCACGGGTCGCTGTTGCCGAAGAACCCGGCGATCGCAGACTTCCTGCTCCGAACCGCGGCAGAGCGGAAGTTCGGCTCCTTCGACGACGACGGCGTGGATGATTCCCTCGCCGATCTCGCCAGGAAGCACGCCGGCGCCAGGCCCCGCTAGGAGAGCACCGGCGTCACCCCGTCAAGGGACCCAGCCCCTGAGCAGTGGCCGGTGCAGCCCGGTAGCGTGCGAGGAACGGGCCCGGCCGGGTCCGGAAACCCTCTGGATCCCACCCGGATCCGCGGAAGGAGCATCATGGCCAAGGGAGTAGCGACCGTCTGGGTCCCCGTCGAGGACATGGGCCGCGCGCTGGCCTTCTACCGGGACACCCTCGGATTGAGCGTCAGCATGCAGGAGGACGAGTGGGCCGAGATCGACGCCGGCGGACTCACCATCGGACTCAACGCGCGGGAGGACACGCACGGTGGTGCGGGCGGCGGCGCCGTCATCAGCCTGCAGCCGGAGGGCTCCATCGAGGACGAGCTGGAGCGCATCTCGACGCGCGGTGGTGCCTCGATCGAAGGTGACGTCAGCGAGTACCCGTGGGGGCGCATCCTGCCGTTCAAGGACAGCGAGGGTAACGACCTCCAGCTCTACAGTCCCCCGAGCGACTGACCGAGGCCCGACCGCGGCGTCCGCCGTCGTGCGTTCCAGGCTCTCCCGCCGTCCTCCGCTCGGATGAGAGAAGGATCAGCACGACGGCGGATGCGCCGTCCCCGGGCAGGCCCGTAGCGTCGGAGCCATGGCACCGACGACACCTCCTCCCCTCACGGCAGACCTCCTCGCCGGGCTCGGCATCACCGTCTGGTACGCCCTGCCCGACTACACGAGGAGCCGGCCCCTGCGGATCGCCGCGAAGAGCGCGATCCTCGCCATCAGCGCGGTCTACGGTGCGGCCAGCATCAGGCGCCAGGGCGGGGAGGCCCTCGACGATGCGGCGCCCGAGCCGGGGGCCGAGTCGGAGCGATCGACGACCCGACTCCCGGAGGCACGGGCGGACGGCACTGCCCCTCCAGCGCCGGCCTCCGGCATCAGTGCGAAGGCCTACCACCCCTTGGTCTTCCCCCTCGCCGCCGTCGCAATCCTCGGCGGTGGCGCCGCATTCACGGTGGGCATGGAGCGGTTCGTCTACCGCTTCGGTGAGCGCCTCGCCGGCCGGGGCGTGCACCTCCCGCACTCCCGTATCGGCCTCGTCCTCGGCGTGGTCAGCACGGCGGCGACGCTGGGCGCCGACGCGATGAGAACCCGCACCGGCCCTGCTGGCGATCGGTCGGCGAGCAGGGTCTGACGCACCGGCACGCCGGCTGAACGGTCCCCGAATCCGGCGCAGTCACCCGGAGCGGCCGCGTGGCTGCACTCTCGCCGGGCGCTGCCTCGACGCCCGCAGCAAGCGACGCCACGCCACGCCGGGGCAGAACGCGCCGGGCTGCGAGCAGCAGGGAAACGAAGGGTGTGAGTGCGCGGACCGCCGACACCGTGCAAAAGTTAGTTCCCATGAGCAACCCTTTCCTCGAGCAGAGCACCCTCGACTACCAGCTGCCCCCCTTCGCGTCGATCCGCGACGAGCACTACCTGCCGGCCTTCGACGCAGGCTTCGCCGAGCACCTCGCGGAGATCGAGGCCATCACGGGCTCGCACGAGGCGCCGACGTTCGGGAACACGGTGGTGGCGCTGGAGCGTGCCGGAGCCACACTCCAGCGGGTCGCGGCCGTGTTCTTCAGCAACTCGGTCAGCCACGCGACCGCCTTCATCCAGGACCTCGAGCAGCAGGTCGCACCGCGCCTCGCCGAGCACGAGGACAACATCAAGCTGAACCGCCCCCTGTTCGAACGCCTCCGTCAGGTGCCGCTCGACGGGCTCGACGAGGAGTCGACCCGCCTCGCCGAGGAGTACGTCCGCAGCTTCATCAGAGCGGGTGCGCAGCTCGACGACGGCGCCCAAGCCACGCTCCGGCGCCTCAATGCGGAGCTCTCGGCCCTGAGCACGGAGTTCTCGCAGAAGCTGCTGAAGGACACGAACGATTCCGCCCTGCTACTCGACTCGGTGGAGGAGCTGGACGGGTTGTCCGCCGATGCCGTCTCGGCCGCGGCAGGCGCGGCGGCTGACGCCGGGCACGAGGGCAAGTACCTGCTGACCCTGATCCTGCCGACCGCGCAGCCGGCTCTGGAACTGTTGACCGACCGCGACGTCCGCCGACGGCTGCACGAAGCATCGGTCAGCCGCGGTGCACGGGGCAACGATGCCGACACACTCGCGATCGCTACCCGGATGGCGACCCTCCGCGCCGAGCGCGCGTCCCTGCTCGGCTTCGACACCCACGCCGCCGCAGCGACGGACAGCCAGACGGCTCCGTCACTCGCCGCGATCATGGACCGCATGCGTGAACTCGCCGCGCCGGCCGTCCGGAACGCGAGAGCCGAGGCGGCCGAGCTGGAGGCCGAGGCCGGCCATCCCATCGAACCCTGGGATTGGGCCTTCTACGCGTCCAAGGTGCGCAAGGCGAAGTTCGATGTCGACCTTGATGCCCTGCGCCCCTTCTTTGAACTCGACCGGGTCATCGAGGACGGCGTCTTCTACGCCGCGAACCGCCTGTACGGGCTGACGTTCGCCGAACGTCCCGACCTCGTGGGCTACCACCCCGACGTCCGCGTGTGGGAGGTCTTCAACGAGGACGGGTCGGGCCTCGGCCTGTTCCTCGGCGACTACTACACGCGCGACACCAAGAGCGGCGGCGCGTGGATGAACTCCTTCGTGGACCAGTCCGCGCTCGAGGGAACCCGGGCCGTGGTCATCAACAACCTGAACATCTCGAAGCCGGGTCCGGGTGAACCGACGCTGCTGTCCTACGATCAGGTGGTCACCACGTTCCACGAATTCGGTCACGCGCTGCACGGCCTGTTCTCCGACGTCACCTACCCGCTGTTCGCCGGGACGTCCGTGCCCCGGGACTTCGTCGAGTACCCGTCCCAGGTCAACGAGATGTGGATCCTCTGGCCCGAGATCGTCAGCCAGTACGCCCGCCACCACGAAACGGGTGAGGTGCTCCCCCAGGCCGTGATCGACCGCATCCACGCCGCGGGTGCGTGGGGCGAAGGCTTCGAGACGACGGCGTACCTCGGTGCGACCCTGCTCGATCTCGCCTGGCATTCCCTTCCCGCCGGTTCCGTGATCGAGGACCCGCTGGCTTTCGAGGCAGCGGCGCTCGCGGACGCCGGCATCGATTTCGCCCCCGTGCCCCCGCGCTACCGCACCTCCTACTTCAAGCACATCTTCGCGGGCGGCTATGCGGCCTCCTACTACGCGTACATCTGGAGCGAGATGCTCGATGCCGACACCGTCGAGTGGTTCAGGTCCTCCGGCGGTCTGACGCGCGCGAACGGCGACCACTTCCGGCGCGAGCTCCTCTCCCGAGGCAACAGCATCGATCCGCTGGAAGCCTTCCGGCGCTTCCGCGGCCGCGACGCCGACCTCCAGCCGCTCCTCGTACGCCGCGGCCTCGCGTGAGCTCCCGGACCGGCGGTGTCCTGCCGTGGTGACCATCGCGCAGTGTCAGCGGCTGCAGACCGCCTGGTGCGCGGCAGTGGCCACGGCCACGGGTGGGAAGAGTTTCTCGACGCACGGTTCGACCTGGGTGTGGCTGCCCGCGCGTAAGGAACTGATGATGATGTTCCCCGAGTCCATCAGCGCCTATGCCGTCCGGCCGGCCCTGGCGGAGGGCAGGCGATTGGGTGCGACGTCAGTGCGCGTCTGGGTGAACGGTGCGATCAGGGCCACCGAGCTCGGAGAGCTCGGCTTCTCGCCGAGCTGGCAGCCGCGGTGGATGGCGGCGCCCGTCTCCGCCGTCGTGAGGGAGGACGACGACGGGCACGACGCCGCAGCCCACCTCACCACCGAGGTGCCCGACTACTCCGGCCCGCTGGCCCAGGAACTGCGCGTGGTGCGGTCGCAGCCCCGCCAGGCCTGGCACGGAGTCACCCGCGACACCGGGACCGGGAACATCACGGGAGCCGCCTACTCCTTCTACCCCTCGGGCGTCGCCGGGCTTCGCGGTCTCGGAGGCATCCACCACCTGGAGGTGCTGCCCGATCATCAGCGGCAGGGTGTGGCGACGGCTCTGCTGAGCACCGTGGCGCGTGCCGCCGGCAGTGCCGGCGCCGTGGATCTGGCCGTCAACGCCATGTCCGAGGGCTACGAGTTCTTCTCCCGGAGGGGGTTCGCGCTGATCGGCAGGGGCAGGACCTTCGCCTTGCACTTCTGACCCTCCACAGTTCCGTGTCGGTGATCCACCGGCCCCGTCGAGGACGTACCGGTAGGGGCCTTGCCGGAATCCTTCGGCCTTCTTCTCCGAATACTGTGCCCGTCTTCGCTTTGGTCCTCGAGAATGGCTGATGGACAGTCCTGTCCGTCGCGACGAGGAAGGCCGGTCATGGAGCAACGTGGGAGCGACGGCGGAATCGCCCGGACGAAGGACGATCCACTGGTGGATCCGTCGGTCACCCCCGGGGGAACCGCCCGCGGGACCGCCGGGTGGCAGGGAGGCATGCGCCGGATCGGGAGCAGTGACGGGCGCCTCGCCTGGATGGCGGGATGCCTCCTGGCCGTCGTCGTCGGAGCGTATGCGATCGCTGTCGTCTCCCGCACGTCCGACGACTTCAGTCCCGTGATCGACGGCTTCCTCGGGCTGGCAGCGATGTGGGTCCCGGTGGCCGTCGTCTGGCTGACGGTGATCCGGGGACGCCGGCGACCCGACATCATCCTCGCCGCAGGTGCCCTGACCTGCTGGGCCGCAGGAACCACCTACTACGTCCTTCAGGCGTCGGGAGGCCTCGCGGTTCCCCTGCCCTCACCGGCGGATATCGGGTACTCCGCTTTCTACCTCCTGATGCTGTCGTCGTTGGCCTTCATCGTCCGGTCCCGCTTGCGCGACATGACGTGGCCGGTCGTGCTCGACAGCGTCATCGGCGCCCTCGGTGCAGCTGCTGTTCTGGCGGTCATCCTCGGCCCCCTTCTCACCTCCGCACTCACCGGCCCCCGGACCCTGCAGGCGGTGCTCGGAGCAGGGTACCCGTTGATGGACCTCGTCCTGGTGTCGACCCTCATCGGCATCACCGCCACCACGGGTTTCGTCCTGGGCGAGGGCTGGCTCCTCGCCGCCCTCGGGCTCGCCGCCTTCACCGGCGCCGACATCGTCTATGCCCTCCTCGAGCTGAACGGGCTGTACGTCGTCGGCACCCTGCTGGATGCCGCGTGGGCCGTCGGGATGGCACTCATCGCGGCGTGGATCCTGCGCCAGGGCCGTGTCCGGAAGGAGACGACGCGTCGCCGGCGAGAGGTTCCGCCCCAGGCGGTTCCGGCCATGGCGACGGTGGCCGGTCTGAGCGTCCTGATCCTCGCATCGCAGCATCAGGTCATCGTGCCGGCCGTGGTGCTGGGCGCCCTCACGGTTGCCCTCGCCGCGATGCCGCTGGTGTTCCGTCATCGCATCCGCCTGTCGGAGGCCACTCGACAGGCGCGGACGGACGAACTGACCGGACTGCCGAACCGGCGGGCCCTGTATGCGGACGTCCCCGGCCGCCTGGCGGCCGACGGGCGTCGTCGCAGCGCGGTACTGCTGCTGGATCTCGACAAGTTCAAGGAGATCAACGACGGGCTCGGGCACGAGGTGGGTGACGTCCTGCTGGTACAGGTGGCGCAGCGGCTCACCGACCAGTTGCGGCCCGCCGATCTGCTCGCCCGGATGGGCGGTGACGAGTTCGTCATCCACCTGGACCATGCCGGCCAGGTCGAGGCGGAGGCTGTCGCCCTGAAGCTGAGGACCGCGCTGGCGGAACCCTTCGATCTCGGACACATCACGGTCCATGTCAATGCGAGCATCGGGATCTCGTGCCACCCCGAGCAGGGTGGGACCCTCGGATTGCTCCTGCGCAAGGCGGATATGGCGATGTATGCGGCCAAGTCGATGCGCAGCGGACATGCGGTCTACACGCAGGACACGGACGACGGCCTCCCGTACCAGCTCCATTCGGTGCAGGCCCTCAATGACGCTCTCCTCCTCGATCAGCTCGTCCTGCACTTCCAGCCCAAGATCGACCTCGCGACGGGGGACGTGCGGGGCGTGGAGGCACTCGTCCGCTGGAAACACCCGGAGTTGGGGCTGCTCCAGCCCGCCGATTTCCTCAAGCGGTTCGAAGAAGCAGGACTCCTCCCGGCGCTGACCAATGTGGTCCTCTCGCAGGCTCTCGACCAGGCCGCCGAGTGGGCGAAGCACGACCGTCCGCTGACGGTGGCGGTCAACCTGACCGCCGGCTCGATCATGGATTCCGGCCTGCCGGAGCAGGTGGCAGCGATGACCGCGGTTCGCGGCCTGACGCCGTCCGTGCTCGTTCTCGAGATCACCGAGGACGTCCTGGTGGCGGAGCGGAACCGCGCGCTGTCGACCCTCGCGGAACTGCGCAGGATGGGCGTGCGCATAGCGATCGACGATTTCGGCAAGGGGTACAGCTCACTCTCCTACCTGCGCGACCTGCCCATCGACGAGCTCAAACTGGACAAGTCCTTCATCCTGACGATGATGGACGATGCGCGAGCCACGGCGCTCGTGGTCTCGACGATCGATCTGGCCCACAGCCTGGGTCTCGAGATGACCGCGGAGGGGGTCGAGGACACGAGGGCGTACCAGGCCCTGTCCGACTACGGCTGCGACCTGGCCCAGGGATTCCTGATGTCCCACCCGGTTCCCCCGGCCGAACTCGACGCCTGGCTCCTGGAGCGGGGCACCA
>JASLAA010000098.1 GCA_030147325.1 Arthrobacter sp.
CCTGCCGGCACGACCGTTCGTCGTTCCTGCCGGTGCTTCGGTCACCTTCAGGACGAAGTTCACGGGTGCCTCGGGGTCGGTGGGCATACGGGCCGCGCAGCTCGAGCTCACCAGCAGCGATGCCGCCCGGCCGGTCACCGCCGTGCAGCTCCGCGGGCTCTTCCAGGTCGGTCCCGAAGGCGACAGCGAGCTGCCGCTGGCAACCCTGACGCAGGGCTTCGGCTGGACGACGAACATCGGATCGCTGAAGAACGGCGACGAGAACCCAGCCTCCGCGCTCAACGGCGAGGAGGTCCGGTCCCAGCTGTGGAAGCGCGCCGACACCTCCAAGCCGGTGACGGTGCGTCAGATCGCGGCCTTCCACGGTTGCTGCACGGCGACGGAGACCATCAACATCGCCGGCACGACGGCGCAGCATGCGGTCGAGTACGGGCAGACGACGCTGCCGCTGAACAGAGCGGGCACCGGGCCGACCCAGCTCACCGTCAGTCCCACCACGACGTTCCCGATCATCGTCGCAGGGCAGTCCACGCGGTCCACCGCGTATCTGGCCATCAAGACCTGGCCGGTACGGGACAGGGCCGGGGCGATCGTTCCCAACACCTGGATCGTCGGCCACGACTACATCACCGCGGCCAACCAGTGCGGCGTCGGAGTCACGAACTGCGACTACCAGGACAACGTCTACCTGATGACCAATGCGGCTCCCGCGGGAACCGCGGACACGACGCCACCGGCGGCACCTGCCGGGCTGAAGGCGACCGTCAGCGGCTCCAGCGTCGCCCTCGACTGGGCCGACAACACGGAGCCGGACCTCGCCGGCTACCACGTCGAGCGCTCCGCTGCTGCAGCCGGTCCCTGGACACGGCTCACGGGAACCGCACTCATGACGGCTTCGGCCTTCACCGATGTGTCCGCTCCCGCCGGTTCGACGTCGTACTACAGGGTCCTGGCGCTCGATACCGCCGCGAACGCGTCGGCTGCCTCGGCAGTGGTGAGCGCGGCCATCCCGCCGGTTACCCAGCCGGCGGGGGATGTCGTCCGGATCAACGCCGGTGGCCCGGCGGTGACGGCTGATGGCGTGGTGTGGGCTGCGGACAAGAACTTCGTGGGTGGTAAGACGTTCACGAACACGAAGGTCACCCAGATCGCGGGCACGACGGCGGATCCGGTGTATCTGTCGGAGCGCAGCGGCGCGTCCTTCGGGTACGACGTGCCGCTGGCGTCGGGGACGTACACGGTGAAGCTGCACTTCGCCGAGATCTGGCACGGGGCTACCGGTGGTGGTCCTGGCGGGACGGGCAAGCGGGTCTTCAACGTGAACCTCGAGGGAGGCCCGGTGGAGATCTCCGCACTGGACCTCAATGCCAAGGTCGCCCCGATGACGGCCTACATCGAGACGCGCACCGTCAGCGTGACCGATGGGAACCTCGACCTGGACCTCACCTCGACGGTGGACCAGGCGAAGATCTCCGGCATCGAGATCATCCCCGGCTGACCACCCGGGCGGGCACGACCAGAACCCCTTCGTCCTACGGGACGGAGGGGTTCTGTCATGCCGCGACTCCTTCGGGTGGCCTCGCGTCGCGCCACTGCATCAAATCGGCCATGCCGTTCGCGGGACGGGGCGGGACGGGCACACGGGACCCCGGGACGGGGCGCGAGACGCAGGACGGGGCGCAAGACACGTCACCCCGGTTTCGAGTCCGGGACGCGGCACCTGCTCTCGGCCCCTACCCGGTACCGCGGGCTCGGCGTTCGGACGTGCCTGCGCTGGTCCACGATCAGCGCTGGACGAGGGAGGGACCCGGCCATGTGGCCGGGTCCCTCCCTCGTGCTCAGGGCGTGCTGGTGGTGGATCAGGGGTTGTAGGTCTCCACCGTCGCGGAGGAGGAGAAGCCCGCCTGGACGCCCCCGCCTGCCACCGTGATCCTGCTCCCCGTCAGCAGGGGGAACACGCCGTGCTTGGCCACGAGCATCGGAGTCCCTGCTCGCCAGGAGTTGGTGGCGGGGTTGTAGATGTCGACCCTGCTGTAGACCCGGCGAGAGGTTGCGCCTGCTCCGTCCTGGGTCTCTCCTCCCATGACGTAAATCTCGCCGCGGTAGTACACGGCCTTGCCCATCCCGCCACGGGCCTGGGGCAGAGGCGCGAGGGAGCCTCCCACGCTGGACTGCCACGTGTTGGTCGAGGGGCTGTAGACCTGGAGCGTGTCGAAGCCGTTCGCCACCGAGTTGCCGTCCCCGCTACCCGGTCCGCGGCCTCCCGCAACGAACATCCGGCTCCCGTCCGTGGTGGCAGCAGCGTGGTTGCGTCCCTGCGGCATGGGAGCGACGTCCTTCCAGCTGTTGGTGACGGGATCGTAGACCGCGGCGCGCGTCGTCGTGGTGGATCCGACGATCCCACCCGCCACGTATACCTTCCCTCCGATGAGGCTGGACGCACTCGAGCCCGCTGCGAAGGGCATATCGGGCCCCAGTGTCCAGGCGTTGGTCGCGGGATCGTAGATCTGGTGTTTGCCCGCACCGCTGCCGAGTCCGCCGAAGAGGTGGAGCCGGCCGTTGATGACCTCGGCCGCATGATGGTGACCGGTGAAGGGACGAACGGGCAGGTTGGAACGCCAGGCCCCGGTCGAGAGGTCGAGGGCGAGGGTCGCCGTGTTGCTCTCACCCACCAGGAAGAGGGTCTTGCCGATCGTTCCGCCCGCAACCTCACCCAGTGCCACGGGCATGGAGGCGCTGGCCTCCCAGCGGTTCGAGAACCGCCCCGACCAGGTGCTCACGGAGTGGCTTCCACCCGTCACCCAGACGGATCCGCCGACGATCCCCGCGACAGGGGTCTTGCGGCCGGAGGGCAGGGACGGCAGCTTCGCCCACACGTTCTCCGCGGGACTGTAGGAGGTGACGTCATTGCTCGGGACGTCCCCGGGCAGCGTTCCGCCGACCAGGACGATCTGCCCGTCCCTGACCACGGCCACGGCATGACTGCGTGCCACGGGCAGGTTCGCGACCTTCTGCCAGGTATTCGTGACCGGATCGTAGCGGTGGACGTCGCTCTGCAGGCCGCTCGACTCGTTCTCGTTGTGCTGGCCGCCGATCGCGTACGCCTTGCCACCCACCGTTGCGGCAGCAACGTGGTTGCGGGGGTTGGGCATGGGTGCCTTCGCGGTCCACGTGGTGCCGCCGTCGAGGTTGATCGCCCAGGTGGTCGACTCGTCCGGGTCGGCCGTCGACCCGGCGACCCGCGAGGTGCCGGAGAAGAAGTACAGCTGCCTGCCGACGATCGAGGCCCCACCCGCCCCGCGTGGAGCGGGCAGTGCGGGCCCTCGGGTCCAGGTCTTGGTGACGGTGTCGAACTTCCAGACGTTCCTGGTGGAAGGGCCCGGGTGGTCCCCGACGTAGCCGCCGAGCAGCCAGATGGTGGTGCCGTCGACGACGACCGCTGCGTGGGTCAACTCCTCGGGCATGTCGGGCAACCGCGACCACGTGTTGGTGGCGGTGTCGAGGACGTCGCTCTGCGCGGTGGTCGTCCAGCCGGAGCTGAACCCGCCGAAGACGTAGATCTTCCCGTTGACGGCCGCGCCCTGCGCTTCCGATCGGCCGATCGGAGCGTTCGCCTTCGTGTCCCAGGAGAATGCCGACGGGTCACCCGACGAGGGGGGAAGGACCGGGGGTGTGGTGCCGGCTCCCGGGCCGGTGACTTCGATGGCCGAGATCTTGGGCTGATCAATGGTGGACGTGAAGGCGAGGTTGAGCGTGCCATCGGCCACCTGGGTCGTGATGGTCCTGGTGGTCGCCGTCATGGATCCGACGGACGCCAGGATGTCGTAGTCGGGGAGCTCGACGGCGCCACCTTCCGCGTTGACGCTCAGGATCCGCTTGCCCGCTCCTCCGGGACCTCCGCCCGTGGCTCCGTGGTAGATCTCGGCGAAGTGCAGCTTCACCGTGTAGCTCCCGCTCGTCGCTGCGGGAATGGCGTAGGAGAACGAGCCGAGGTTCGACGTCGCGCTGCGCTCCGTGAGGTACAGGGCATCATCGGTGGTGCCGGCGATGGCGGTGACCTTCGGATTGGAATAGGTCTTCCCGCCCACGAAGTACTGATCCGCCAGCCACTGCACTCCGCCGGTGCTCACCGCGGGTCCCCCCGCATTGATGCGCAGGGTGGTGGCTGCAGGAGCCGCCGTCGTACCCGTGGTGAAATTCGCGTGGACGACGCCAACATGGCCGTCTCCCTGCGTGACGCGGGCACTGACGACGTGGGCGCCGGACGTCAGGGATGCCGTGTCGAAGGGGAGGGCGGCCGCTGCGGTGCCACCGGCGAAGTCGAAGGGCGCCGTCGCTTCTGTCTGGCGAGCGCGTCCGGTCAGGGCCTCGTTGTCGAGCCAGAACTCGACCTTCGATGCGTCCGCCGCAGGATCGAGGAAGATGTACACCTTGCCGGAGAGCGACGCACCGCTGAGTGAGGAGGCGCCCGAGCGGTTCGCGGAGTTCGCGACCAAAAGCTGCGCGCCGGCGTCGTGGGCAGTGGCGGGCGGGGTGACGACGAATACCGCGAGGAGTGCGGCGAGGAGTGCGCCGATCACGCTCGAGGCACTCCTCCGTAATCTGCCAGGAGCAGGGCGAGGGCTGGGTGGCGCAGGGCGGGGGGAAGTCATCATGTCAGAAGCATCGCGCTCCGACGCCGTCCAGGCCATCGTTCTGCTGCTAGTCGGGTACCGCAGACGTCAAAGCGAGTAGAAGTGGGCCCGCTGCGGTCCGCCGCCGTGCGACGGCGGGGCACGACACCGCGTGCGCGGTGCGCGTCCACCCAGTTCGGAAGCCTATAGTGAGTTTCCACGGCAGGCGGGGGTGGAGTTCCATGACGGAGCGGCGCAGTGACGAAACGGTTCGGACGGTCGGGCGTTCGACTGCCTTCCGACGTGCCTGCTGTGAGCCGGACGTACCGTGATGGACGACTACTCGGGAACGTGGCCGTTGCTCCAGCGCGAGCGGGAGACAGCAGCCGTCCTCGAGTCCGTGGCGGCCCCCACGTCGCTGGGCGTCCTGGTCGTCGGCCCGCCGGGCGTCGGGAAGACCGCACTCGCCCGTGAGGTCGCTGTCTCGCTCGACACCACGGCCTACATCCTGTTCATCCGCGGTACGGCCTCGATGTCGGGTACGCCCTACGGGGCGCTCAGCGTCCTCTTCCTCGACCTGGAGTCGACCGATGAGGTCACCGGCTCGATCCTCATGCTCCAGTCCCTGCGGGAGGCGCTGCTCGCACGGGCCCGCGGTCGTCAGGTGATCCTGCTCGTGGACAACGTTCAGCACCTCGATGACGCGTCGGTCATGGTGCTGTCCTTCTTGGCCGAGTCCGGCGCCGCGCGCCTCCTGATCACGTGCGACCGCACGGGTGGCACACCCGACGAGTTCTTCGAGCTCTGGCGTCGAGGGCTCCTCGAACGAGTCGATCTGGCACCACTCACGTTCGTGCAGTCGCGGAAGCTCCTCGAGAGCCTGCTGAAGGGAGCGCTGTCCGGCACTGCCGCGGTCGCCCTCTGGCGGGCAAGCCGCGGGAGCCCCCGATGCCTCCAGGCAGCTGTCCGCGACAGCATCACCCGCGGTCGGCTGCTCCGATCGGGCGCCTCGTGGATCTGGAGCGGAGGGAACGGCGGGGAGGCGTCCGGACCTCGCAACGACGTCCTCGGAGCGCTCTCGGGTCTCTCCCGCGAGACACGTGAGGTCCTCGACGTCATCGTCGCCGTCGGACCGGCGTCCATGGAGCTGTTGCTGTCGTGCTGTCCGGCGGTGGCTCTGAGCGAACTGGAACGGACAGGACTCTGCCTGGTGCAGGAAGGACCCCCGTACTGCATGGAGGTGGTGAACGACCTGATCGGGGATCAGGTGAGACGGGAACTCATCGCGAGCCCGCGTCCGGCTCTCCTGGAGCTGCTCCAGCGGCTCGATGCCGATGAGCGTATGACGGCGTCCGGGCGATTGAACCTGCTGAGGTGGTTCCTGGACACGGGAACACACCTGTCCGAGGACTACCTCGTCACGATGGCAGGACGGGCCAACGAGTACGACGAGCCCGAACTCGCCCTGAGAGCGCTCGGCAGCCTGAGGGACATCCCGCGGAGAGCTGTGGCCGAACAGCTCCGGGCATTCGTCGATACCGGACAGATCGCCGATGGCGCAGCTCTGCTCAAGCGCCTCGAGGGAGGTGTGCCCTTCGAGGCGGAAGGACGGGCTCTCCTGCTGTGCGAGCAGGTCCGCCTGCTCGTGAGGCACCCGCAGGACCATGGGAGGGTCGGTGAGGTGCTTGCCGAGCTCGACCACGTGGTGGGTTGCCTGCCCGGGCCCGAAAAACTGTCGATCGCTCGTCGGGCCGGCGCCGTCGTCGTCGAGACCGCGGCCTACGAGGGCCGTTTCACCGACCTGACGACCACCGAGGGAACGCCCGACAACGAGCAGGATGACACCGATGCCGCGGCGGAGCGGGCTGCGCATCGGCTCCTCGCCCGCAGTATCACCGGTGCGGGCCCGGGAGCGCCGCGGCTCATGGCGCGCTTGCGGAGGCCTTGGAGGGAGGAGAACTCCGGTCCTCAGCACCACACGGTGCGGGAGCAACTCTTCATCGCCCTCATGCTCGAAGGCCACCTGGAGCATGCCCTCGGCCTGGCTGCCGACCAGACGCTCGCGTCGGGCTCATGGAAGGACCCGGCAATCCCGGACACCCTCCGCGGCTGTGCGCTGGCCATCTCGGGTCAGGCCAAAGTGGCCATGAAGGTCCTGCTGCCGACGATCGAACAGCTGCGAGCGAACGACAGGAGCGGGCTGCGTGCCCTGGCCGAGGCTGCAGGGGCTTACTGCCGGGCGCTCCTGGGCGAGGAGCAGGACCATCAGTGGGATTTCCACACCGGCGCCTCCACGAAGCACCTGAGCTGGACGCAGCAGTCTGTCTTCGCGCTGTTCGAGACGCTCGTCAACGGCCTGCTCACGGACAGCGCGGCAGCAGCTCGGCAGTTCGCCCTCATCGCGGATGAACAGCGGAGGGCAGGACATCACCCGATGGAACTCCTCCTGCGCATGCAGGCCGTCCGTCTCGGTCAGCAGGAGCCGCAGCAGGTCCGGCTGTTGCTCGACCGGGCACGCGGACTCGATTCTCCCTTCGCCGAAGCCTGCGGACTGTTCGCCCGTGGAGTCCAGGAGGGCGACCCCGAGGTGTTGCTGCAGGCCGCCGAGCTGTCGTTCCGCCTGGGACACTGGGATCTCGCCGGGTCCGCCGCGCTCCATTCGATGCGGCTGCATGACGAGGAGGACGAACCCCTTTCCTTCATCCGGGCTGAGCAGATCTTCCGCCGCACGCACGTGCCACGCCGGAACGCGAGCGCCAGGAGGATCCTCACGGAGCGGGAGCGGGTCTTCGCCCGGATGGCGGCCAGGGGTGCCACCAACAAGGAGATCGCAGCCACGTACCACCTGTCCGTGCGCACCGTGGAGGGGCACATCCTCAAGGCGATGGCGAAGCTGGGTATCTCCACCCGCAAGCAGCTGGCTCCGGTGTTCGCATGACGCCCGACGGCGCTCCGCCGGCTGTGGAGGCACTTCCGGGGAGGGTCGCCATGGAGCTCCGCCTCGTCCAGGCCCTGGCAGACCCGGCGTGCTCGGGCGTGCTCCTGCTCGGAGAGGCGGGGATGGGCAAGACAACGCTCAGCGACAGCCTGATCGATCGCCTCCGCCCCACGAAGGGCGTGATCGGCATCAGGGGTAGCGCCGCCCTTCAGCACGTGGCGTACGGAGCTCTCTCGGAGTGGCTCGGCGGCACGGCCACCGAGGACGACCTGCGTCCGCTCGTGCTCATGAGGCGGGTGGCGGACGCACTCCGGGCGTCATGCGCTCCGGAACGCGGACTTCCGGTGTTCCTGGTCGATGACGCTCACCACCTCGATGCGGCGTCGTCGATGCTCCTCGCCCAGCTCGTCGGCGGTCGCGAGATGCAGGTTCTGCTGCTGGCCCGCCCGGGACGGGAGCTTCCGCCGGGGTTCGGTGAGCTGGTCGCCGACGGGAGCCTCGTCACTGCCACACTGAAGCGGCTGAGCCTCGACGAGGTGGCCGCGGTCTGTCGGTCGATCCTCCGCGGCCCTGTGACGGGCTCGCTTGCACTTGCGGTCGAGTCCCTGACCCGCGGCAATCCTGCGATGGTGCACCTGTTCCTGGCAGACGGGCTGGCGCGGCGGTTCATCAGCGAGGACAACGGGGTGTGGCACATCTCCCCGCACCTACCACCGGTGTCCGTCCGTCTCGTCGACTTCGTCCAGCAGGACCTCTCCCAGCTGGATCCCGACCAGCGCACCGCCATGGAACTCATCGCCCTGGGTGAGCCGCTGCCCGGTGCGCACGCCCGCCGGCGTATCGAGCACGCCGTCCTGCAGGGACTGCTGAACGAAGCATGGGTCCGCACCCTGGAGGACGGTTCGCTGGTGCCGAGGCATCCGCTGCACGGTGAGGCCCTCCGGGAGTCCGTTCCGGCGGCTCGGCGGGTCCTGCTGCAGCGGGACATCCTGGAGCTCGCGTCGGATGCCCCCACCGCAGCCGGGGAGGTCCTCCGCCGCACCGGCGTCGCCTACGGTGCGGCGGTGACACCGGACGACGACACCCTGCTCGCCTCCGCCACGGTCTCGAACCGGCGTGGGGACGGACCATCCGCCCTGCGCTCCCTTCGTGCCATCCGTTCTCCTGAGCTGCTCGGGCGTGGGCTGGTGGAGTCGGCCCGGGAAGCAGCAGCCGGGGCCAGGTTCGACGAAGCCGTGGACCTCGTCGAGGACGCGTTCGCCCAGGGACCCACACCGGGAGTCATCCGCGAGGGCATGCTGCTCCTCCTGGAACTGCGTGCTCGCAGGAATGAGCCGGGCAGTGCGATGCTGCGGGACATCGAGCGGTGGGACCTGCTCCTGCGAGACACGGTGACCGCCACACCGGCGGATTTCCTGGACGTGACGGTCGGACGCAATGCCGTGGCGTTGATGGCCGACGACGTCGACTTCGACCTCGCCGCGGTGCAGGAGGTGGTGTCGGGGAGCTCCCTCCCACCCGCGACCGAGATCGCGGGCCTCCTCGTCCTGGCCGGACACGGCATCCGATCCGGGAGACCGGCGGAGGCGGCGAGCGTGGTCAGCAGGGCGCTCGCGCTCGTCGGCACGGACGCCGATACCCTCGCATACCAGGTGTGGGCCGCAGGTCTGGAGCTGCTGGCTCTCATCACGGCCGGTGAGTGGGATCGGGCCCGAGCGGCATTCACCCGCCACGACGACTCCGGCACCGGCACCGGCAGCGGCGGGTACTTCGCCGTGTGGCTGGACGTGCTCGAGGGCGTGCGCGCGTTGCGCGAGGGGCGCTTCACCACCGCGCAGGGCCGCCTGTTCCTGGCCACGGAGGCGCTGCGCAGCAGGGATCATTTCCGCATCCTCCCCTGGGTGAGCGGTCTGGCAGCCTACGCCGCGGTTCTGTCCGGCAACCTCCGCAGGGCCGGTCTCCTGGTGGAACTGACCATGGCCGATGGCACGAGCGGCACCGGGCTCGCCCGAAAACTCGGCAGGGTCTACGCGACCTCGGTCGCCGCGATTCTGTCCGCGGACCAGGAAGGGCCCCGGACCCTCGTCCGATTGGCGGACGACGCCGAGGACTGCGGGCTGCCGCTGGTCGCAGCGACGGCACTGGACCAGGCCATCATGGTGGGCACCCTCGACGTCGCCGGTCGTCTTGCCGTCATCACCGAGCACTTCAGGGGCAAGGAACAGGAACTCCTGCACGCTTTCGCGGCTGCGAGTGCCGAGTCCGATGCGCAGCGACTCATCGACGCAGGAGACGCCGCCCTGGCCCTCGAGTATCGCCCCCTGGCTGCCGGATGCTACGAGCGGGCGCGCGAGCTGTACGAGAAACACCACGACACTGCTGCAGCACGCTCGGCCCAGCGTCGGCTCGCCAGCGCGAGTGCCGGGTTCGAGGGGCCGGTCAATGGTCGGTCCGTGCGGCTCCCGGTCGCCGTGAGCCTGACGCCCAGGGAAGTGGCCATCGTGGCCCTGGTTCTCGAAGGACTGAGCAACAAGGACATCGCGGAACGGCACGGCACCTCGGTCCGTACGGTGGAGGGCCATCTCTACCGCATCTTCACCAAGTTCGGGATCAGCAGACGGGAGGAGCTCCGGCTCTTCGTCCCGGATAGTTAGGCAGCACTGGGATGCCCCGGCGGGCGGGGAGTGGCAGGATTAGAGCAGAGAATCCTTGCGTAATTACCGTGAGGAACGCTGAACGATCCGAGGAGTCCGCAGTGCCCGTGGTCGAAACACCCGTCACGCTCACGCCGTCCGACGCCGGGCTCACCGACGCCGCAGTGCGTCGCATCCGCAACGACTTCCCGATCCTCGACACCGAGGTCAACGGCAGGCCGCTGATCTATCTCGATTCCGGCGCCACCTCGCAGAACCCGGTAAGCGTGATGGAAGCCGAGCAGGAGTTCTACGAGCAGCGCAACGCGGCCGTGCACCGCGGCGCCCACTCGCTGGCGGTCGATGCGACCGACGCGTACGAGGACGCCAGGACTGCCGTCGCCCGCTTCATCGGTGCGCGGACCAGCGAGCTCGTCTGGACCTCCAACGCGACCGAGGGCATCAATCTGGTGGCGTACGCCATGTCCAACGCGGCGGCAGGACGCGGGGGAGAGGCGGCGCGTCGCTTCGCCGTCGGACCGGGCGACCGCATCGTGGTCACGGAGATGGAGCACCACGCCAACCTCATCCCCTGGCAGGAGCTCGCCGCTCGAACCGGTGCGGAACTGCGCTTCCTCCCCGTCGACGACGACGGCGCCCTGCGGCTGGAGGATGCCGCCGCCGTGATCACGCCGGCCACGAAGCTGGTCGCCTTCTCGCACGCCTCGAACGTCCTGGGCACCATCAACCCGGTGGCCGAACTGGTCCGGCTGGCGCAGTCCGTCGGCGCCCTGACCCTGCTCGATGCGTGCCAGTCGGTGCCGCACCTCCCGGTGGACGTGAAGGACCTCGACGTCGATTTCCTGGTGTTCTCCGGCCACAAGATGCTCGGACCGACGGGCATCGGGGCGCTGTACGGCCGGGCGGAACTCCTCCATGCCCTGCCACCCTTCCTCTCCGGGGGTTCCATGATCACCACGGTGACCATGGAGAAGGCCGAGTACCTGCCGTCGCCGAACCGTTTCGAGGCCGGAACGCAGCGCATCTCGCAGGCGATCGCCCTCGGTGCGGCGGCGAACTACCTCGCCGAGACCGGCATGCAGCACATCGAAGCGTGGGAGACCGTCCTCGGGGCGAGGCTCGTCGAGGGCCTTCAGGCCATCGACGGCATCCGGGTCCTCGGACCGGCGGCGGGCGTGCCCCGGATCGGGCTGGCAGCCTTCGACGTGGACGGCGTGCACGCCCACGACGTCGGACAGTACCTCGACGACAAGGGGATCGCCGTGCGCGTGGGCCACCACTGCGCCCAGCCGCTCCACCGCCGGCTCGGGCTCACCGCCACCACGCGCGCCAGCACCTACCTGTACACCACGACGGACGAAGTGGACGCGTTCCTCGACGCCGTCGCGCAGGTCCGACCCTTCTTTGGAGCCACACGATGAGCACCGGCCTCGAACAGCTGTACCAGCAGATCATCCTGGACCATGCGAAGGCCCGTCACGGCTCGCCGCTCAGAGAGTACGACGGCGCCGGCCGCACGGGTCAGTCGCACCAGCTGAACCCGGTGTGCGGTGACGAGATCACCCTCCGGGCCGGCGTCGACGGCGGAACCGTCGCCTCCGTGACCTGGGACGGAGCGGGATGCGCCATCTCCATGGCGTCGGCCTCCGTGCTGACCGACCTGGTGCAGGGACTGCCGCGCGACGAGGTCATCACACTCGTCGATGCGTTCCGCGAGGTGATGCGCTCCCGCGGGCGGATCGAGGCCGACGAGGAAGTACTCGGCGACGCCGCTGCCTTCTCCGGTGTCTCCCGGTTCCCCGCGAGGGTCAAGTGCGCGATGCTGGCGTGGGTGGCGCTCGAGGAATCACTGCTGGCCGCGAACGCCTGACACCCGGCGCTTCGCCGCCTGCGCGTGCTACCCGGTGCGGCCCGCCGGCTGCGGGATGAGGATCCGGAAGCAGCTGCCCGTGCCGGGCTCGCTCGTCACGGTGATGGAGCCGCCGTGCTCGCTGACGATCGTCTTGGTGATCAGCAGACCGAGCCCCACACCGGGCACCGTCGACACCCGGACGGACGGGGACCGGAAGAAGCGGTCGAACACCTGGTGCAGTTCCTCCGCCTCGATGCCGATGCCGGTGTCCTCGACCTCGACCGTCAGGCCGTCCTCATCGACGGAGGCGTCGAGCGTGATGCTCCCGCCTCTCCTGTTGTACTTCACCGCGTTGCTGATCAGGTTGTCCACCGCCTGCGCGAGCCGCAGGGGATCCACCACGGCCGGCAGCGACGAGGGCGCGCGGTTCACGAGCTCCACGCCGGCTCGGTCAGCACGGACCTGGGCCGACGACGCCGCATCCGCCAGCAGGTGCCCGACGTCCGACGGTACGGGACTGACCTCGAAGGTGCCGGCGTTGATCGCGAGCAGATCCTCGACGAGCTGCTCGAGCCGTACGGCATTGCGCCGAGCCACGGTCAGGAACCCGCTGACGCCCTCGGGCAGGTTCTCGCCCTGCTCGAGCGACAGGTCGAGGAAACCGAGGATGGATGTCAGGGGCGTGCGGAACTCGTGGGAGACGTTCGAGAGGAAGTCGTCCTTGGCCTGCAGCGCCAGCACGAGTTCCGTCACGTCGTTGAAGTCCAGCACGGTCCCGGCGAAGTCGCCGTCGTCGTCGTACATCGATTGCGAGGAGATGCTCAGGGCCCGCTGTGATCGCCCCGACCCGAGCCAGATCTGTTCGTTCTGAAGATCCTCGCCCTTGATGGCTCGGATCACCGGGCGCCGTCCGGCCGGCATGGGGGTCACCCTGTCCTCACCGAAGATCAGCAGCTCGGCCTCGTTCGGGTCGTCGTTCCCGGGAGGTGCCGCCGCAGCGTGGCCTTCCCGCTGCCGGGCATTCATCAGGATGTCGTTGCCCCGTGCGTCCACGGCCAGCAACCCCACGCTCACCGTGTCGAGCACAGTGTTGAGCAGCCGCTCGCGCGCACGCCCGGCCTCGACGCTCTCCCGCAGGGCCGCGCGTGATGCGCGCAGGGCCTCCTGCCTCCGTCGATTGTCCTTCGTGAGTTCGCTGATGAACCAGGCGAGCCCGGCGAGCATCACGGGCAGCAGGATCGAGCGGGTGAGGGCATCCACGGTGAGCGGGGCGTCACCGGAGGCGAGGGGAACCCAGATGATCGCCAGCGAGGCGACGATGGTGATGGCGACCGCCGCAGCCGTCCGGATGCGCGATGCGGCGATCCACACGACCGGGAAGGCGGCGAGGAGCCCGACGCCTGCCAATCCCTCGCCCGCGGCAGCGCGGGCGAGCCCTACGGTGGCGAAGTCCACCAGTGGGACGAGGATGGTCCAGCGGCTCGGGATGCGCGACCACGGCAGGAGGCAGCACAGGGCGAGCACGACGAGGTTCAGTGCCCAGGCGGCGAGGAGGATCGTCGTCGACTCGAGCTGGTCCCGATCTGCGAGTCCGAGTCCTACCGCGAGGGTGAACGTGACGGTCAGTGCCAGCTCGCTGAGGACGATGCGCCGGCGCTTGTGCGGACGGAACCCGGGCTGGCGGGGCGTCACGTCCTGGTCGGACTGCTGCTCCTGCCCGTGATCGATCATGGGCCGATCCTAGTCCGCCCGGTCCTCATTCGTTCGATCTTCGAAGACGTCGGGGATGCCATCGGCATCGGTGTCGATCTTCTCCTCGTCCGACATGCGTCGGTAGTGCTTGTTGCGGGAGCGCAGCACCACGCTCGACAGCAGGGCGGCCAGGAGCGACGCCGTGAGGATGGCGACCTTCGCGTGGTCGTCGTGCTCGCTCCCCGCACCGAAGCTGAGGTCGTTGACGAGCAGCGACACCGTGAAACCGACACCCGCGAGGAGGCCCACTCCCAGCAGGTCCCACCAGCTCAGTCCCGGGTCCAGGCTGGCCTTCGTCGACTTCGTGACGATGAACGTGGTCAGCAGGACACCGATGGGCTTGCCGAGCACGAGCCCGAGCACGATGCCGATCAGGACGGGGTCGGTGAGGGCCGACGCGAAGCCTTCAGCGCCGCCGATCGCCACGCCGGCCGAGAAGAACGCGAAGACGGGGACCGCGAAACCCGTGGACAGCGGGCGGAAGCGGTGCTCGAAGACCTCGGCCAGCCCGGGCTTGTTGGGCCGCGGGAGCCTGGGCTTCCCATCGGGAGTGCGGCGCAGGACGGGGACGCAGAAGCCGAGCAGCACGCCGGCGACCGTCGCATGGACGCCCGAGGCATGCATCAGCGCCCAGGTGGCGACGCCGAGCGGCAGGAGGATGAGCCAGGGGCCGCGCGTGGTGCTGCCGAAGAACTTGGGCCTCCGCTGCGCCAGGAGCGCGAACAGGCCGAGGGGGAGCAGCATCCACAGCAGGAAGACGAAGCTGACGTCCTCCGAATAGAAGAACGCGATGATCGCGATCGCGATGAGGTCGTCCACGACGGCGAGCGTGAGGAGGAAGATGCGCAGGGCGCCCGGGAGGTGGGAGCCGATGACCGCGAGCACGGCCAGGGCGAAGGCGATGTCCGTCGCTGTGGGGATGGCCCAGCCGCGCAGGGTGTCCGGTGAGGAGAGGTTCACCGCGGTGTAGATGAGCGCGGGGACGACGACGCCGCCGAATGCCGCCGCCACGGGCACGATCGCGCGGCTGATGCGCCGCAGGTCACCGGCGACGAACTCGCGCTTGAGTTCGAGGCCGGTGAGGAAGAAGAACACCGCCAGCAGGCCGTCGGACGCCCACGCGCCGACGGACAGCTTGAGGTGCCACGGCTCGTAGCCGAACTCGAAGTCGCGGATGGCGAAGTACGTCTCGCCGAAGGGCGAGTTGGCCCAGATGATGGCGATGGCCGCGGCGATGAGGAGCAGGATGCCACCCACGGTCTCCTTGCGCAGGATCTCCGTGATGCGCAGGTGCTCCGGGTAGCTGGAGCGCTGCAGGATGACGGGGTGCGCGCCCGCCGGCTGAGGGGATTCGTTGTGGGTCATCTGGGTGTCCTCCCGGGTCCTGCAGGGCGATCGACTCTGGTGGGGCTCGCCTCAGGCGAGAAGGGCGCGCACGCCGATGACGGCGGTCGCTGCCCCGAGGATCATCGACGTGGAGATGAGCAGGAGGTGGACGGTCAGGAAGCGCGTGGCTCCGCCCTTCTCGTCACGGGCCCGGGGGTCCTTGAGGATGCGGCGCAGGAACGGGGGCCAGACGATCAGCGTCCAGACGCCGGCGAGGATCAGGATGAGGGCGAGGGGTGTGGGGAGCTGCATCGCGGGAGCTGTTCTTTCGTAAGGGCCGGACGGAACGGGGAGCGGGCGGATCAGTGGTTCTCGAGCCACTTCCGGGCCTCGCCGGCCTGCACGTTGAGGGCCTTGCCGATCATGGGCTCCGCTGCACCGGCGATCTTGCCACCGAGGAACGGGATGGACGACGTGACGTTGCCCTGGAGGTCGACGACGGTCTCCGTGCCCTGCGCCACGAGGCGCTGGACTGCCGTGACGTTCAGGGGGACCCCGGCGACGGTCATGGTCAGTGCTGCCTGACGGGACCCGTCCGCCGAGGGGGCCTCCCAGTGCTCGACCTGGGTGACGGACAGTGTCTGCCCGACGAACTTGCGGGCCATGTCGGGAAGCCGGTCGGTCGGCATGGTGCGGACCGCCGTGAGCGTGAAGGGGCCGGCCGTGTCGCCGTCGACCGTCAGCGATTCGAGCGTGCCGCCCACGTACTCGCTCATGTGGCGGACGAATGCCTCGTCGGTGAAGACACCGAGGACGGTCGCCGCGTCGAAAGGGAGCGTGGTGGATGCGTTCAGGGCCAAGGGTCCTCCAGGTGCAGGTGGCCGCCGTCACGGCGGCAGGGATGGGGTCTCCCGGACATCCTACGGCCTGGCATCGCCCTCCGATGGGCTGCTTGTGCACTGAGGAAAAGCGTCAGCCCGCCTTGGTAGTCTGGAGCAATCCCCGGGAACGCTTCGTTCTTCCGGGCTTTTGTGCTGTCCTCGCCGCCTCGGTCCAGCCGGTGCGGCGAGGTAATCCACGCCTGAGGAGTACCGAACCATGAGCCTGAACGGATTGCGCGCAGCGCTGGCCGAGGACGCGTCCTTCGCGCGGGTCCGCACCAATGCATCCCGTCCCGTGGAGCAGCGCAGCGCCGACCTGCAGATCGGCGCGCCCGCCGGGATGCGTGCGCCCCTGATCGCCGAGATGGTCGACGGGCTCGACGACGTCGCCGCCTCGGCGGACGACGACGCTGCCGCCCGCGGTGTCGAGGGCGCCGTCCCCGTGGTGCTCGCCATCACCGCGACCGGGCGGGAGTCGGAGGACCTCGCGGCGGCGCTCCGCAGCTACCTGCCGATGGGCTCGATCGAGGAGTTCCCGAGCTGGGAGACCCTGCCCCACGAGCGCCTGTCACCGCGCTCGGACACGGTGGGCCGCCGACTGTCCGTCCTGCGCAGGCTCGCACACCCCGAAGGTTCGCCGGTCAGGGTCATCACGGCGCCGATCCGCGCGGTCGTGCAGCCGCTCGTCGCCGGGCTGGGCGATCTCGAGCCCGTCTCGCTGAAGGTCGGCGACGAGGTGGCCTTCTCGGACGTCGTCAGGGCGCTCTCAGACGCCGCCTACGCCCGCGTGGACATGGTCACGCATCGGGGAGAGTTCGCCGTCCGCGGCGGGATCATCGACGTCTTCCCGCCCACCGAGGACCACCCGATCCGCGTCGACTTCTTCGGTGACGAGGTGGACCAGATGCGCTGGTTCGCCGTCGCCGACCAGCGGTCCCTGACCTCCGGGGAGCCTCCGGCCGCCCTGTACGCGCCTCCCTGCCGCGAGATCCTCATCACCCCCTCCGTGATGTCGCGTGCCGCGAAGCTGCAGTCGGAACTGCCGGCCGCCGCGTCGATGCTGGAGAAGATCGCCGGCGGCATCGCCGTCGAGGGCATGGAGTCCCTCGCCCCCGTGCTCGTGGATGCCATGGTGCCCTTCCTGGGCGAACTGCCGCCCGGGTCGATCGCCGTCGTGATCGAACCCGAGAAGGTGCGCGCCCGCGCCCACGACCTCGCCGCCACCAATGAGGAGTTCCTCGCCGCCGCCTGGTCCACCGCGTCGGAGGGCGGGGCGGCACCGCTGGACCTCGGCGAGGGCCTCGGCACCGAACTGCAGGAAGCCAGCTTCCGCTCCCTCACCGACACCCGGGCGACCGCGCTGGCGCACGCCGTCGCATGGTGGGGTATCACGTCCTTCGGAGCCGACGAGGAACTGAGCGACGTCGACAGCTTCACGCTGCACGCACGCGAGCCGCGCGGCTACCAGGGCGACGTCGCCGAGATGATGGAGTTCATCGGCGGCCGGGTGCGCGACCAATGGAGGGTGGTCGTGGCGACCGAGGGCCCCGGCCCGGCCCAGCGGCTCGCGGAGCTCTTCCACGACAACGACATCCCGACCAGCCGCGTGGACTCCCTCGAGGATCTGCCGCAGCCGGGCATCATCGAGATCACGACGGCGTCCGCCGGTCGGGGCTTCGTGGTGGACGGCCTGAAGATCGGCCTGCTGACGGAGGCGGACCTGCTCGGCCGCACGAGTGCCTCGGGCACCCGGGACATGCGCAGGATGCCCTCCCGCCGCCGGAACGCCGTCGACCCGCTGCAGCTCAAGGACGGCGACTTCGTGGTGCACGAGCAGCACGGCGTCGCGAGGTTCGTCGAACTCATGCAGCGCTCCACCGGGGCCGGGCCCACCCGGACCACGCGCGAGTACCTCGTCCTCGAATACGCGCCGTCCAAACGCGGCGCGCCGGGGGACCGCCTGTTCGTGCCCACGGACCAGCTCGACCAGGTGACGCGCTACGTGGGCGGTGATGCCCCGGCCCTGAGCAAGATGGGCGGCTCGGACTGGAGCAAGACCAAGAACCAGGCGCGCAAGGCGGTCAAGGAGATCGCCGGAGAGCTCATCCGGCTGTACTCGGCGCGCATGGCCTCGCGCGGACACGCCTTCGCCCCGGACACACCGTGGCAACGCGAGCTCGAGGAAGCCTTCCCGTACATCGAGACGCCGGACCAGTTGACCACCATCAACGAGGTGAAGGCGGACATGGAGCGCGAAGTGCCCATGGACCGCCTCGTCTCCGGCGACGTCGGCTACGGAAAGACCGAGATCGCTGTCCGCGCGGCGTTCAAGGCGGTGCAGGACGGCAAGCAGGTGGCCATCCTCGTGCCCACCACGCTCCTGGTGCAGCAGCACTTCGAGACCTTTTCCGAGCGCTTCTCCGGGTTCCCGGTGCGCGTCCGGGCGATGTCCAGGTTCCAGGCGGCCAAGGAGTCCCGAGAGACGGCCGAGGGTCTCACCTCGGGCGCGGTCGACGTCGTGATCGGCACGCACCGGCTGCTGTCCAAGGAGGTCTCCTTCAAGGACCTCGGCCTCGTGATCGTCGACGAGGAGCAGCGCTTCGGTGTGGAGCACAAGGAAGCGCTGAAGAAGATGCGCACCAACGTCGACGTCCTCGCCATGAGTGCCACGCCCATCCCGCGAACGCTTGAGATGTCCCTCACCGGGATCCGGGAGACCTCCACGCTGGCAACCCCGCCCGAGGAGCGCCACCCCGTCCTCACCTACGTCGGCCCGTACACCGACAAGCAGGCATCCGCAGCGATCCGTCGGGAACTGATGCGCGAGGGACAGGTCTTCTTCGTCCACAACCGCGTCTCCTCCATCGACAGGACCGCCGCGCACCTGAAGGAACTCGTTCCCGAGGCACGGGTGGCCGTGGCTCACGGCCAGATGACGGAGTCGCGGCTCGAGCAGATCATCGTGGACTTCTGGGAGAAGCGGTTCGACGTCCTGGTGTGCACCACGATCATCGAGACGGGCCTGGACATCTCCAACGCCAACACGCTGATCGTGGACCGGGCGGACAACTACGGCCTCTCCCAGCTGCACCAGCTCCGCGGGCGCGTGGGCCGCGGGCGGGAACGCGCCTACGCCTACTTCCTGTACCCCTCGGAGAAACCACTGGGCGAAGTGGCCCTCGAGCGGCTCAAGGCCGTCGCCTCGCACAACGAACTCGGTGCCGGCATGCAGCTGGCCCTGAAGGACCTCGAGATCCGCGGTGCGGGCAACCTGCTCGGTGGAGAGCAGTCCGGGCACATCCAGGGCGTCGGGTTCGACCTCTACATCCGCCTGGTCGGAGAGGCCGTCGCGACCTTCCGAGGGGAGGCCGAGGAGAAGGCGGCGGAGATGAAGATCGAGCTGCCCGTCAACGCCCACCTGCCGCACGACTACGTGCCGGGGGAGCGGCTGCGGCTCGAGGCCTACCGCAAGCTGGCCGCGGCCATCACCGAGGAGGCGATCGACGCCGTCGTCGCCGAGCTCAAGGACCGCTACGGAGAGCCGCCCGCCGCGGTCGAGAACCTCATCTCGGTGGCGCGTTTCAGGGTCACCGCGAGGTCCCTCGGGCTCACGGACGTGGCGCTGCAGGGGAACTTCATCAAGTTCTCACCCGCCGAACTGCCGGAGTCCAAGCAGATGCGCCTGGCCCGGATGTACCCGGGCGCCACGATCAAGCCCGCCATGAACGCCGTACTGGTCCCCAAGCCCAAGACGGCGAGGATCGGCGGACGCGACCTCGTGGACGCCGAGATCCTCGACTGGGCGAAGAACGTACTCGAGACGGTGTTCACGCCCTAGCACCCCGCACGACGCGAAGAAGGCCGCCCCGCACGGGACGGCCTTCTTCGTCATCGATCTGCGCGGGAACCGCGCCGGAGGATCAGGAACTGACGGCGGTGCCCTTTTCCTTCTCGTCCGTCCGGTTGCCCTCGGCGAGGTTGTAGCCGGTGTCGGCCCGGCCCAGGATCCCCTGCGGGATGTAGAAGACGAGGAACGCGACGACGACGAGGACCCCCATGGGCCAGATGGTCTGCGGCGTGAACCAGGTCAACGAGTACATGCTGAGGAGGAACGCACCGAAGATGACCACGAACCACACGATGTTGCTGACGAGGTGGCCCTTGCCGGCGTGGGCGGGCTGACTCTCGGCACTGGCTTCGTGTGACATCGGATCTCCTTGACTGGTGTGGTGCATGGTCTGTCTACTGACTTCTCGGGCGGCGGGACGGTCAGTAGCCGTCCGCGCCCTGTTCACCCTTAACGATAGCGACTCCCGAGCTCGCACCGATACGCGTCGCTCCGGCGTCGATCATCGCGCGCGCGTCCTCGAGGGACCGCACCCCGCCGGAGGCCTTCACTCCGATGTCCGGACCGACGGTCCTCCGCATGAGGGCGACGTCCTCGACGGTCGCGCCACCGCCGTTGAAGCCCGTGGAGGTCTTCACGAAATCCGCCCCTGCCTCGACAGCGGCCTCACACGCAAGCACTTTCTGCTCATCCGTGAGCAGGGAGGTCTCGATGATCACCTTGAGAATGGCGCCCTGCTCGTGGACGGCGTCGGCCACGGCCAGGATGTCGCGCACCAGGACGTCCTTCTCACCGGCACGGGCTGCGGCGATGTCGATGACCATGTCGATCTCGTCCGCGCCGTCGGCGACCGCTCCGCGGGCCTCGACGACCTTGACCTCCGTGGTCGAGGCGCCCAGCGGGAAGCCGATGACCGAGCAGGTGAGGACGCCGCTGTCCTTCACAGCGGTGCGGACCGTGCTGACCCACAGGGGATTCACGCAGACGGACTTGAACGAGTACTCGACCGCCTCGCGGCACACCGTGAGGATCTGCTCGCGGCTGGCCTCGGGCTTGAGGAGCGTGTGGTCGATGAAAGAGGCGAGTGATACGTCGTTGGGCATGGTTCCCATCTTTCCATGTCGGGTGGTGGATGCCGGCCGGGACCCGGAGCGGCGGGCCGACTGCACGGATCTAGCGGTCCAGTGCCTCACCGACGTCGCGCTTCACTGCGGCGAGGCGCGTCCGCGCGGATTCCTTGGCCGCGGCCAGCCCGTCAGCGGATTTTACGGGCTCCACCACCTCGAGGTAGCACTTGAGCTTCGGCTCGGTGCCGCTCGGCCGGATGATCACGCGGGTCTCGTCCTGCGTGACGTACAGGAGGCCGTCCGTGGGCGGCAGGTGGGCCGATCCCTGGGCGAGGTCCTCGGCAACGATCACGGGAGCACCTGCGAACGACGTCGGCGGGTTCTCCCGCAGCCTGCTCATCATGGCGCCGAGCAGGCCGAGACTCTCCACGCGCACCGACACCTGGTCGGAGGCGTGGAGGCCATGGACCAGGGAGGCGTCGTCCAGGAGATCGAAGAGGGTGCGCCCCGCGGCCTTCGTCGCGGCTGCGAGCTCTGCGAGCAGGAGTCCGGCGGAGATGCCGTCCTTGTCCCGGACCAGGTCGGGGGCCACGCAGTAGCCGAGCGCTTCCTCGTAGCCGAACGAGAGGTCGTGGACACGCGCGATCCACTTGAACCCGGTCAGCGTCTGCGCGTGGTCGATGCCGGCGTCGGCGGCGATGCGCCCGAGCAGTCGGGAGGAGACGATCGAGTTGGCGAAGACAGCGCGCGGTGCCGGATCCGTTCCGATGGGCACGTCGCCGCGGGTGTCTCCGGTGATCCTGGCGGCGAGGTGCAGGCCGAGGAGCGTCCCGACCTCGTCGCCACGGAGCATGCGCCACCCTCCGGTGGCCGGTTCCCGGGCGGCCAGCGCCACGCGGTCCGCATCGGGGTCGTTGGCGATCACCAGATCGGCGCCTACCTCCTCCGCGGTCTCGAGGGCGAGGTCCAGCGCTCCGGGTTCCTCCGGGTTCGGGAAGGCCACCGTCGGGAAATCCGGGTCCGGCTCGGCCTGCAGCGCGACGACGGTGACGTCGTCGAACCCGGCTGCGGCCAGCACCGACAGGGCGGTCCGGCCGCCCACGCCGTGCAGGGGAGTGAGGACGATCTTGAGGTCACGCGCGGTGACGGCGGGATCCGCGAGGGCGGAGACCGCTGCCACGTAGTCGGTCTCGATGGTCTCCGGCAGGACGGTCCATCCGTCGGACGCCAGCTCGACGTGGTCCACCGCGGCGATGTGCGCGGCGATCCCGGCGTCGTGCGGGGCCACGATCTGCACCCCGCGGGCATCCTCCTCGACCGCGCGTCCGCCCAGGTAGACCTTGTAGCCGTTGTCCTGGGGCGGGTTGTGACTGGCGGTGACCATGATGCCCACCTCGCAGGCGAGGGCCCGGATGGCGTAGGCGAGCACCGGCGTCGGCAGCTCGCTCGGCATCAGAAAGGTCTCGATACCGGCGGCGGTGAGGATCGCGGCGGTCTCCTCGGCGAAGATGCTCGAGTTGTACCGGGCGTCGAATCCGACGACGGCGCGGGGTGCGTACGCCCCGGCGGCGAGGTCCAGCGCGTGGGCGGCGACGCCGGCGGCCGCGCGGCGGACCACCACCCGGTTCATGCGATTCGGCCCGGCACCGAGGGCTGCGCGGAGACCGGCCGTGCCGAAGGCCAGCGGCCCCGAGAAGCGGTCGCGGACGTCCTGCTCGGACACGGCGGCGGAGGGGTCCCCCGCGCGGATGTGTCCGATGAGCGTTCGGAGCTCGTCCGCCGTCTGCGGGTCCGGGTCCGCCCCGGCCCAGGAGTCGGCGATGGTGAGGAGGGTGTCGAGGTCCGGGGTGGTCATGCGGGTCCTTACTGGATCGGCGGGGCCGGCAGCGCGGCCTGCCTGCTGGTGGTGGGCGTGCCGGAGGTGCCCCGGCTAGATCGTGGCGACGATGTCGGCGAGCAGCCGCGAGATGCGCGGACCTGCCGCCTGCCCGGCCTCGATGACCTCTGCGTGGCTGAGCGGTACGGGGCTGATACCCGCCGCGAGGTTCGTGACGAGCGAGATCCCGAAGACCTCCATGCCGGCGTGCCGCGCGGCGATGGCCTCGAGCGCGGTGGACATGCCCACGAGGTCGGCCCCGATGCGCCGCGCGTACTGCACTTCCGCCGGGGTCTCGTAGTGCGGGCCGGTGAACTGCGCGTAGACGCCTTCCTCGAGCGAGGGGTCCACCCGGCGGGCTAGCTCGCGCAAGCGTGAGGAGTAGAGGTCGGTCAGGTCGACGAACGTCGCACCCTCGAGCGGGGACGACGCCGTGAGGTTGATGTGGTCGCTGATGAGCACCGGCGTCCCGGGCTGCCAGTGTTCCTTCAACCCCCCGCAGCCGTTGGTGAGGATCATCGTCGTCGCGCCTGCCGCCGCGGCGGTGCGTACGCCGTGGACGACGGCCCGCACGCCCTTCCCCTCGTAGAAGTGGGTGCGGGCACCCAGTACGAGGGCACGCTTGCCGTGGGGCGTGAGGACCGAGCGGATGGTGCCGGTGTGTCCGACGACGGCGGGTGCCGAGAAGCCGGGGACGTCCGCGGCATCGAGGGTGTGGGTGGTCTCACCGATCAGTCCGGCCGCCTCCCCCCAGCCCGAGCCAAGGACGAGAGCCGTGTCATGCCGGTCGATGCCGGTGGCACGGGCGATGTGGTCGGCGGCGTTGCGGGCCAGGTCGAAAGGATCGGAAGTCACCGGAACAACTTACCCTGCGGCGGGTAAGGCGACCACCGCCACCGGTCGCCTTCGACCCGCCATCGGTCCGCCATCGGTGCGCCGGACCCCGCGACCGGGTGTCCTCCTCCTTGCGCGATTTTCGCGGGTGTCAGTGCCATGGGCGACAATTGGAGCGTGACCAACCAACTCGATTTCAGTTCACTGCGCCTGGCGATCCTGGGCGGGGGACCCGGCGGGTACGAAGCGGCCATGGTCGCCTCCTCGCTGGGCGCCAACGTCACCATCGTGGAACGCCAGGGCCTCGGTGGTTCTGCGGTCCTCACCGACGTCGTCCCCTCGAAGACCCTCATCGCCACGGCGGACACCATGACGCGCTTCACGGACGCCAGCGGGCTCGGCGTCCACTTCTCCGCCGACAGCAAGGTCTACGCAGACCTGGACAAGGTGAACCAGCGGCTGCTCAAGCTCGCCGTGGAGCAGTCCTCGGATATCCGGGCCACGCTCGAGCGCCTCGGCGTGCGTGTGGTCATCGGCACCGGCAAGCTGCTGGACAACCACCGCCTGCAGGTCGAGTCGGAGGACGGGACGAGCATCATCGAGGCGGACGCCGTACTCCTCGCCGTGGGCTCCACTCCGCGGGAGCTGCCGAGCGCCATGCCCGACGGCGAACGCATCTTCAACTGGACGCAGCTCTACAACATGCGGCAGATCCCCGAGCACCTCATCGTGGTCGGTTCGGGTGTCACCGGTGCCGAATTCGCGAGTGCCTACAACGGCCTCGGCTCCAAGGTCACGCTCATCTCCAGCCGGGACCGGGTGCTCCCGGGCGAGGATGCCGACGCCGCCGAGGTGCTCGAGGGTGTCTTCAAGGACCGCGGCATGACAGTGCTCTCCCGGTCCAGGGCCGAGGCCGTGGACCGGACGGCGGACGGTGTGATCGTCCGCCTCGCGGATGGTCGGACGGTCGAGGGCAGCCACTGCCTCGTCGCGGTCGGTGCCGTGCCCAACACCACGGGTATCGGCCTCGAGGAGGCCGGTGTCGCGGTGAACGAGTCAGGGCACATCCAGGTCGACGGCGTCTCCCGCACCACCTCGCCGAACGTCTATGCGGCGGGTGACTGCACCGGCGTGTTCGCGCTGGCCTCGGTGGCGGCGATGCAGGGCAGGATCGCCATCGCCCACCTCATGGGTGACTCCGTCAGCCCCATCAAGCTCAAGCAGGTCGCCTCGAACATCTTCACGTCGCCCGAGATCGCGACGGTGGGCGTGACCGAGGAGGACATCGAGTCCGGCCGGTACCAGGGAGACGTCGTGAAGCTCTCCCTGAACACCAACGCGCGGGCGAAGATGATGAACGTCAAGGACGGCTTCGTGAAGGTGATCTCCCGCAAGGGTTCCGGCACCGTCATCGGCGGTGTCGTCGTAGGAC
>JASLAA010000127.1 GCA_030147325.1 Arthrobacter sp.
GTCTTGTAACCGATGTCGAGCAGGACCTCGTCGCGGTCGACCTTGACGACCGTACCCTCGACGAGATCTCCGTCGTTGAAGTACTTGATGGTGGCGTCGATCGCTGCGAGGAAGTCCTCAGCGGTGCCGATGTCGTTGATAGCGACCTGCGGGGCACCTTGCTTCTCGGTGGTGGTGATGGTCATGTAGTTGGGACTCCGTTGTGGATGATGACGTGCTCCGGAGGGCACGGACACCGCATTCCAGCTGGGCCGGGAGCGGGTTCCGATGTCCGGATGTGGACGAAAGGGAAAGAACCTCGGAAGATTCAGGAGTGGTGATGCGTTCGGTCACTACCGGACTGGTCCGGACGGTGTCAAAGCGCACCACGCGCGTGTCCAGTCTAGCCTCGGCCCCCAACACCGTCAAAAGCCGGACGGACTCCCGCCACCCCCCGCGCCCACTCGTCGAGGGGGAGCACCGGTCAGAAGTGCGTGATGCAGTACGGCTCATCGGCGCGGCCGAAGAGCGTGTCGAGGAGTTCGACCGCATCGTCGGAGTGCGCGGTCAGGGCCCCGGCCGCCTGCAGCGACGACGCCGTCACGCCGCCCAGGAACAGGGAGCCGAGTGCATTGACGGTGAGCGACACGTCCGGCGCCGCCGCGGCGTCGACCTTCAGGGCCTCGGCGACGCCGTCCACGACCGTGAGGACGTAGGAGCCGTCGACGAGACCGAGATCGTCCGACACCTCGAGGACCAGGCTGCCGCTGCCGCGGAAGGATCGCCGGGCGAAAGCTTCCACCACGTCGAGCAGGCGGATCCAGAGCACGTCATCGGTTCCCTTGACCTGATAGCTCCGCCGATCGCGCAGCGCCCAGGGCAGCGGATCGTCGCGGCGGGCCCCGTCCCAGGTGACGAGCTGGACCAGGTCGAGCGAGCCGAGGTAGCGCCAGAGCTCAAGGTATGCGGACGGGGTCGCCGCGACGAGGTCCACCACTTTCATGGTGTAGGGGGTCGTCTCCCAGCCGGCGAACCTGTAGCTGACGTAGCCGGCCGGCGTCCCCTCGGCGTCGTAGTGCACGGCCATGCGGACGGCGCGGTCCACGACCGGACGCTCGCGGCCCCACTCCCCCGACGAGCGCCGCGGGTAGGCGGACTGGCGCTGCACCGAACCGAAGGTCGCGGCGTGGAACCCGTCGAAGATCCTCTCCGCGAGTGCGACGCCGTGCTCCTGGGCCACGAGCGTCGTCCTGCCCGTGGCAGGCGCCGTGACCTGGAACCGTTCGCGGACGTCGACCTCGATGCTGTGGGTGAAGGTGGCACAGCCGAACCCGAAGCGCCCGTAGATGGTCGCCTCGGATGCCGTCAGGATCGCCAGGGGAAGTCCGCGCTGCTTCGCCTCCCGCAGGTCCCTCGTCATCATGGACCGGAGGATGCCGTTCCGGCGATGACTCGCACGCACGCTCACCGCCGTGATCTGGTGGGCATCGACCTGGTGGGTCCCGAGGTTGAGGGGATGCACCATGGTCCCGTAGGTCGCGACGGGGTGGCCGCCGCCGAGGGCCTCGACCGGCTGGGCGTCGTCGTGCACGCCCCAGAGGACGCGCTGATCAGTCGAGAAAGCGCGAAGGTACGCGGGTATGTCCTCCGGGTCGACGGTGCCGTCGTGGAAGCCGATGCTCTCCGCGTTGAGCCAGGTGGCGAAGCGCCCCTGCTCGGAGGCGTCGTCCTCGGCGGTCGGCACGAAGATCTCGGTGCGGAGTTCCGGCGCCCGCAGGGACGTGTCGTGGCGGGAAGGGTCGGGGGTCGGGTTGTCACTCACCCGACAACCCTAGCCCGACGACCTCGGGCGCAACCAGCACAGGCACGTCTCCCGTCCGCCGGCTCCCCGGGCGCCGGTTCACCAGGCGGAACCTCCGGCTCCGGGACCAGTCCTAGTGGGCGGCGTCGTGCCAGCTGATGCCGGTCCCGACCGAGACGTCGAGCGGGACGGTGAGGTCGGCCGCACTGCCCATCTGTTCCCGGACCAGCGCCTCGACCTCCACGGCCTCGCCCTCGGCGATCTCGAGGACGAGTTCGTCGTGGACCTGCAGCAGCATCCGCGACGCCAGGCCCTGCTTCGTCAGGGCCTCGTCGACGCCGAGCATCGCCTTCTTGATGATGTCCGCCGCCGACCCCTGGATCGGAGCGTTGAGGGCTGCACGCTCGGCCATCTCGCGGAGCTGGCGGTTGTCGCTCGACAGGTCGGGCAGATAGCGGCGCCGACCCTCGATGGTGGAGGTGAAGCCGTCCTTCCGGGCCTGCTCCACGATGCCGCGAAGGTAGTCCCGCACGGCTCCGAACCGCTCGAAGTAGTCGCGCATCAGCGTGCGTGCCTCGTCCACCGAGATGTTCAGCTGCTTCGAGAGGCCGAAGGAGCTGAGACCGTAGACCAGGCCGTAGGACATCGCCTTGACCTTCGAGCGCATCGCGTTGGACACGTCCTCGGGTGCGACGCCGAAGATGTGGGAGCCGACGAAACGGTGGAGGTCCTCGCCCTCCTGGAAGGCGGCGATCAGCCCTTCGTCGCCCGAGAGGTGCGCCATGATGCGCATCTCGATCTGCGAGTAGTCGGCCGTCATGAGGCTCTCGTACCGCTCGCCGTTCCGGCCCTGCCCGACGACGAACACCTCGCGGATGCGGCGGCCCTCGTCGGAGCGCACCGGGATGTTCTGCAGGTTCGGGTTCGTCGAGGACAGGCGCCCGGTGGCCGCGATGGTCTGGAGGTAGGTGGTGTGGATGCGACCGTCGTCGCCCACGGCCTTCCGGAGTCCCTCGACGGTCTGCCGGAGCTTCATGGCGTCGCGGTAGGCGAGCAGCTGCTCGAGGAACGGGTGCCCCGTCTTGGTGATGAGGTCCGTCAGGGCGTCCGCGTCCGTGGAGTAGCCGGTCTTGATCTTCTTCGTCTTCGGCAGCTCCAGCTCGTCGAAGAGCACGGTCTGCAGCTGCTTGGGCGACCCGAGGTTGATCTCCTTGCCGATGATCCGGTAGGCCTCGGCGCCGGCGGCGCTGATCGTCGTCGAGAAGTCGTCGAACAAGCGGTCCAGGCCGTCGACCGACACCGCGACCCCGGTGAGTTCCATCCGGGCGAGCACTTCGGCCAGCGGCAGCTCGAGACCCCCGAGCAACTGGTTGGCACCCTTCTCGACGAGTTGTCCCGCGAAGTGCTCGCTGAGGCGCAGCGCGGCGAAGGCCGCCACGACGGCAGGGGAGGCGACGTCGTCCCCGCCGAGGTCGAGCGCCTGCTGGCCGGAGGAATCGTGCGCGGACGCCGTGATGGACAGGCGCAGGTGGTACTGAGCGAGGTCGGCGAGGTCGTAGCTACGGCGGTCGGGCTGGATCAGGTAGCCGGAGATGGCTGTGTCGTCGACCTCCCCGGCGAGCAGGAACCCGCGGGCGGACAGCAGTTTGAACACCGTCTTGAAGTCGTGGACGATCTTCGGCGCATCGGTGCTGGACAGCCATGCTCCGAGGATGTTCTCCGCGTCTGCGTCGAGCTGCTGCAGCGGGATGAACGCGGCGTCGAGACTGGTGACCACGGCGATCCCGACGACGTCGGTGGCTCCGGCCGTCGTCTCGGTGGCGAGGGCGAGCGAGGCCTGCGCCTGGTTCGTCCCCTTGAACCACGCGGCGAGGGCGGGAGCGTCCTCGAGCAGCACGTGGGCCGGCGCGCTCTGCTCGTCGCCCTCGTCCTCCGTCTCCTCCTCACCGAAGAGGTCGAAGAGCCGCTTGCGCAGGGTGTTGAACTGCAGCGAGTCGAACAGGTCCTCCACGGCGGAACGATCCGGATGCTGGGAGACCATCGCGTCGAGGTTCACGGGCAGATCGAGATCCGTGAGGAGGCGGTTGAGGCGCCGGTTCCGTTTGACGTCCTCGATGTGCGTCCGGAGCGAGTCCCCGACCTTGCCCCCGATCTTGTCGAGGTTCTCGAGGATGCCCTCGAGCCCGCCGTACTGCTTGATCCACTTCGCCGCGGTCTTCGGCCCGACCCCCGGTACGCCGGGCAGATTGTCGGCACTCTCACCGACGAGGGCCGCGAGATCGGAGTACTGGTGCGGCGGGACGAAGTACTTCTCCTCGATGGCCTGCGCGTCCATCTGCGGGATGTTGGTGACACCCTGCTTCGGGTACAGCACCGTCACGCGGTCGTTGACGAGCTGGAAGGCGTCGCGGTCGCCGCTGACCACCTGCACGTCCCAGTCCGAGGCCGCCGCCTGGTGGGCGAGCGTGGCGAGGATGTCGTCCGCCTCGTATCCGTCCAGGGAGATGGTGGGGATACGCATCGCCTCCATGACCTTGATGATGAGGTCCACCTGGCCGTGGAACTCCTCGGGCGTCTTGGAGCGGCCGCCCTTGTACTCCGTGTACTCCTCCGAACGGAAGGTGGGCGTGTCGAGGTCGAAGGCCACGGCGACGTGGCTCGGCTTCTGGTCCTTGATGAGGTTGATCAGCATCGCCGTGAAGCCGTACACCGCGTTGGTGTGCTGACCGGTGTCGGTGGAGAAGTTCTCCGGCGGCAACGCGTAGAACGCGCGGAACGCCATGGAGTGACCGTCGATGACGAGCAGGCTGTTGCGGGAGCCGTCAACGCGCCGAGCGGGCGCCTCCTCCTGCCGTCCCTGCTCCGTCGAGGCCGCAGGGGCGTCCTCGGAAGGCGGCGCGATGGTCAGGGTTGCGGCAGTTTTGGTCGTTTCACTCACAGGTGCCAGCCTAGTTCCCATGACAGACAACCGCACCCAGTCCGACGTCGTCCCGGAACTCCCCGAGGGGAGGCTGGAAGAACTGCTCGCGGCCGGTATCCCCGCGGAGATGCACGGATGGCTGGGCCGGTACGGCGTGGGGGCGCTCACCGTGAAGATGGGCATCGTCTTCCAGGAGATGAGCGCCGAACGCATGGTCGCGACGATGCCCGTGGAAGGCAACGAGCAGGTCGCCGGGATCCTGCACGGAGGAGCGCACGTGGTGCTCGCCGAGACCCTCGGTTCGTTCGCCGCCGGCCTCCACGCCGGCCCCGGCCGGCAGGCCGTGGGCATCGAGGTGGGCGCGACGCACCACCGGAGCGTCGACGCCGGCGTCGTGACCGGTACGGCGACGGCGATCCACCTGGGCCGGACCCTGACGACGCACGAGGTGGTGATGACGGACCAGCAGGGCAGGCGACTCTCGACGGCGCGCATCACGAACATGATCCGGGAAGCCCGCGACTGATCGAACCGCCCTCCGCACCCGCTTCCCGCGTCCCACTGGAGGAATTGCAAGGCCCTGAACGGAACAGCGCCCCGGTTGCCGCTCCGTCGTCGCCCTGCCTACGGTGGTCCGTGCAGGGGCGGACGATCCGCCCACCATTCCCACCGGACGGAGCAGACCATGGCCGACAGGGCCTCCAGGACCATCGCCGCCGTTCTCGCCGCAGGCGCACTCTTCCTCGGCGGGTGCGATCTCGGCAACCAGGACAGCGACAATTCCGGGACCGACACCGGGAACTACGACGACAACAACGGGATCGACACCGATCAGGGTGACGATGCCCGCGGCGAGGATCTCGACGAGGGTCCCAGCGGGGAGGACCTCGAGGACGACACCAGCGAGAACGACAACTGATGGCGGCGCGCAGGTCGGTGCTGGCACGCGCAGCGCTCCGCGGCGCCATGGCGGGACTCGTGGGCACTGCGGCCATGACCGCCGGTGAGCTGCTCGAGCAGCGGGTCACGCACCGCCCGGATTCCCACATCCCGGCTCGCACGCTGCGCATCCTGCTGGGCAGGCCCACGGCGGACTGGAAGCAGTATCCGATCTGGAACCACGCCATGCACTGGCTGACCGGGGCCACCCTGGGCGCGCTCCGAGGAGTGTGGAGCGTCACCGGCATCCGCGGCACGTCGGCCACCGCGGCCCACACGGTGGTGCGCCTCGCCTTCGACCAGACCCTCGAGAACGCCACGGGAGCCGGAGCGGCGCCCGCCACCTGGCCCGTCGGCGAGAAGACGGTCGACTACCTCCACAAGGGAGTGTTCGCCATCGTCACGGGCATCACCTCCGACGCCCTGAATCCGCCGGCCTTGGTCAGCACGGCGGGTGCCCGCAGCCACTGACGTGCGCCCTCAGACGTCGGTCAGCGGAGCCGCGCCCTCCTGGATGTGGCGGCGGAGCTCGGCGGGGCGGAAGGGCTTGTGCAGATAGCGGTCCGCGCCGGCGTCGAGCCCGCGCTTCTCGTCGAGGGAGTCCACCCTCGCCGTCAGCATCACGATGAAGGTCGCCGAGAAGCGGCGGATGCGCTGCGTCACCTCGAAGCCGTCGATATCCGGCAGACCGACGTCGAGCGTCACGACGTCCGGCATGATCCGGCGAACCATCTCCACGCCGGCCAGCCCGGCTGGGGCGGTATGGACCCTGAAACCCGAGCCGGTCAGTACGGCGTGCAGGAGATCACGGACGTCGTCGTCGTCCTCGATCACGACTGCGGTACGGGTGCGCTCGAGGCTCGGCATAGCGCAAGTTTACTCTGCCGCACCAGCCCGTTCGGCCCCGCCGCTAGGACTCGGGGCGGACCGTCGCCTCCACGGCCTCTCCGCCGCCGGCCGGTTCCACCGTCACGGTCCGCACGGTCTCCGGCACGTCCGGGAAACCACCGATCATCAGCAGGTCGCTGGTCTCCCCCGGCAGGACTCCTCCGCTGTACTCACCGACGAGCCCGACGACCTCGGGCGAGGCCTCACCACCGTTGGCGGCCGCCCCCCACTCCCCGATCACGATGGACGCGGGTCGGAACTGCAGGTCCTGGCCCTCCGGAGTCGTGACGGTCACGGTCGCGAGCTCCAGCGCCGTGCCGCCCTCGGGGTTCTGGACAGTGACCGTCGCGTACGAGACCGCTTCCTCGCCTAGCTCGGTGCGCAGCGCCTCGACGTCCTCGGGCGCTTCGGCGGGCATCACGACGTCACCCCTCGCCTCGCCGAGCAGGAATGCGAACGAACCACTGGCCGAGTCCGCGAGTCCCTCGACCGAGGGTGCCCCGGACGGCGCGGCGGCCTGCTCGGACGCGGTCTCGCGGGGATCGGGGGTGGGGCCGGGAGGCTCGGCGTCGGTGGCGGGGTTCCCCCCGCATCCGGTCACCAGGAGAAGCAGGAGGGTCGAGGACAGCAGGGTCTTCTTCATGGGTCTCCCAGCGGCCGGCGAGGGGTGGCACCGGCACCGAATCAGGCCCGGCTCGACGCCGGGGCGCGGCAACATTCCATCCCGTTCTACCAGCGCACGCGGCCCTGTCGCTTCCCCGGTCGCGGGTGGGCAGCACCGTTGACAGGCGGGATCGGTCCCGGTTAGGCGCCCCGCTCAGTCCCGGTTACGCGCCCGGCTCGGCTGCACCCTCATGGGCTCGCCGGGCATCTTCGGGAAATCAGGGGGAAACGGCAACTCCCCCAGTCCGTTCTGCACGTCCCGCTCCCACCAGGCGCCCAGCACGTCGATGTCCCCCGGTGCGGCATGCAGGTCCGCCCACGGATCGCCGAGGGTGCGCAGCCGCTCCGGTACCGTCGCGATGGTGAAGCCGGCGGGGTCGATCCCGGGCAGTTCGTCCCAGGTGACCGGGCAGGACACCGGGGCGTGCGGGAGAGCCCTCGGACTGTACGCGCCGGCCATGGTGCGGTCCCGGTTCGCCTGGTTGTAGTCCACGAAGATCCGCGAGCCCCGCTCCTCCTTCCACCACGCGGTGGTCACGCGGTCCGGCATCCGGCGCTCCAGCTCCCGCGCTGCTGCGATGACCGCCCGCCGGACAGCGAGGAACTCGTGCACCGGACCGATGGGGGCGAACACGTGCAGCCCCCGGTTGCCGGAGGTCTTCACGAAGGCCGTCAACCCGGCCTCGCGGAGCACCGCGCGGAGCTCGAGTGCGGCGGCCACGACGTCGTCGAACGTCGTCCCCGGCTGGGGATCGAGGTCTATCCTCAGTTCGTCGGGCAGGTCCGGTTCCGCGGCCCGCGATGCCCACGGGTGGAAGACGACAGTGTTCATCTGGACCGCCCAGACCACCGACGCAGGCTCGTCGAGGACGAGCTGCGGGTGGGACCGGCCACTCGGATACACCACCGTCACGCTGCGCACGTACTCGGGCGCACCCCTGGGCGGATTCTTGCTGAAGAAGTACTCGCCGTCCACATCGGCTCCGAAACGCTGCAGCGAGACCGGGCGTCCGCCGTTCGCGGCCAAGAAGGCCGGGGCGACGTCCAGGAAGTACCGCGCGAGGTCGAGTTTCGTGAGGCCCGACGCGGGCCAGAGCACGCGCGAGGGGCTGGAGACGCGGACGGAACGGTCGCCGTCCGGACCGGGGACATCGAGGATCGTCGCTTCGCTCGCCATGGGCCCAATGTACTCCCGGCCCCACCGCGGCGGGACCGGGGCTGTCACCGAATCGCGGCTGGAGTCTTCCTGGGGTGACATGAAGTTCATTCCGCCGTAGTAAGCAGAAGACCTGAGAAAGAGCCGCCTATTCTCTGAGGGCACACCTTCGTCACTGGATCACGACTCCCAGGCGCCGCGCTCGCGGTCTGGCCCCACTCCCCGCTGCGCTCGCGGACGGCGAAGGTGAGTGCGCCCGGGAGAATTACCTTCTCAATCTTCCAACATCAACCTTGGGTATGGACCTCTCAAGCGTTTGGCGATTGGATAGGTAGAACGCCAGCGGATCGGGGGACGCCGTGAACGCCGACGACCAGGGCATGCAGCTGGCAAACATCATCATCGAGGAGGACGCCGAACTTTCCGAGGTGTGGCTTCGCTACTTCTCGTTCGGTGGCAGCGCGTCCGAGGACGAGTTCGTTCTCTACGTGCTTGGAGAAGGCTCGCTTTCGGAAATGGAGCGCGACCTCGCGGCACTAGCGCTGCAGGAAGTCGTCAGCGAGCACCGAGACGCTCAGGGACGATGACACGCACGCGAGCCGTCGCGACGCCGGCCATGAGCAGTATCCTCTGGTCGCGGTCGGTCAGCGCGGCGGAGGGCGTCGACAGGGTGTCTTCTTTCAGTGGGATTCGAAGTGTGTCGGTGGAGCATGCTGACCGATGGACGCGACGACAGCGGCGGCGACGTCGGCTAGTTTCATGTTTCGACTGTTGGAGGCAGCCTTGAGGATGGTTATGGCGGCGTCGTGACTGCACCTGTTTTGGCCCATGATGACGCCTGCTGCGACGTCGATGACTGTGCGCGAGTGCATTGCATCGCGCATCTGCTGCCCGTTGTCGGCAAGGTGAGCGACCCGGACAGCCATGCGTAGGGTGTTGGAGGCTTCCCGGGCGAAGTCGACCCCTGCAGCTATGTCTTCCTCGCTGAAGGCGTCGGGTTGCGATGAGTACAGGTTCAGCCCGGCCGCGGCGAGGCCGTCGAGCGGTACGGGGATTCCAAGGGCTGAGCGGATGCCGTGGGCGGCGATGGCGTGCGAGTACTCTCCGAAGCGGCTTTCGTTCAGGAAGTCCGTGACCGAGTAGATCTGTCCCTCGCGGGCAGCTCTGATGCAGGGTCCGTCGTCGAAGGGGTACTGGATCTCATCCATGAGTTCCGCCTGCTTGCTGCTGCTCGCGGCCGTTCCTCGGGTTCTCGGTCGAAGGAGTGTGATCCCGGCGAACACCTCCCGCTCAGGAGAGGACAGAGTGTCGGCGGCGATCTTCACGAGCCCGTCAAGAAATTCGTGGATATCAGCGCTCTCCAGGACTACGTTCTGCAGCATTCCTGGAAGGGACGATTCCTGTCGAATCTGGGCTTTGGTCATAACGCTTCGCATTCGTTGGCCTTCAAGCCGCGGATGAGCGACCCTTCGCGTCACGCTACCGCATTGGGCGGATGCGCATGACTGTCCGAGTGAAGCAGGGTCAGTCGATGGAGTTGAGGGCAACGCGTTCCTTTGCGTCGAGGTGTGCGAGGCGGTCCCAGAGGACGTCGGGTGCGACCCACAGTTCATCGGCCATCTCCCAGGGGTCGCCGCCAGCCCAGCGATATGCGGCGACCGAGTCCTCGAGGGAGATCAGCCGGCGGGCGACGATGACCCTGAGGATGAGCTGGACCCGGGCGCACTGATGTCCGCGGTGTCCCATGCGTATGTGCTGTAGCTCGTGCGCTGGGGCGCACCGCCGTTCAACTTGGAGCAGCCACCGGTCTATCTGGATCCGGTCGATACCGTTCGTGCCCCCGAACTCGAGAGGCGCCAGTAACCGTATTGGTTCGCGGTCTGAACTCTATCGGTGTCATTCAGCGCAGGACTAGGACTCGTTCTCCTGGCCTGTTTCTACGAGAACCGAGGCGACAACGCCCAACGTTCGGTCGGTGTCCGCGCTGATGGATCGCAGCAACGACAACGCGGTGTCCGTATCGAGCTTGTAACGCTCCATCAGCATGCCGGTCGCTCGTCCAACGACATCCCGGCCCTCCGACGCTTCGCCGAGCTTCGAAACCTCCTCGCCCTCGTCAGCGAGGCGACCGGCGACTTCCTGTAGTCGGGCGGCCAAAGCCTCCCGCGGCTCGTCCTCGCTACTGCCGCTCACTGCTCTGCCTCGGCAGCTTCATCCTGCTGCCGCCGCAGGCGTCTCCCCTGGCCCTCCCTGCCCGTCTCGTCCGCGGCTAGGTCGAGGTCGTCCTGCGTGCTCCCGTTGTTGCTGCCGGCAGGGCTCTCCCCTGCATGGGTCATGGGGGCGGTCATGACATCATTCCCAGCACGTCCAGCCTCCCCGCGAGAGTCGAAGGTGATGCCCTGGGCACGCTTCGTCTCGGGGTCCCTCCGACGCACGGTGAAAGACTTCGAGCCGTGCTTGCGGGCGCGTTCCATGATGCTGGCCATGGCCGTAATCATGGGTTGCTGTGCACCGGATTACAACTCCTGTGCACTTCTCCTGCGCCTACACGCCTCTGACGAGGCGTTTCTGGTGCCCGAAGTGGGACTCGAACCCACACACCTCTCGATACTGCATTTTGAGTGCAGCGCGTCTGCCAATTCCGCCATTCGGGCCCTGCCGACGCCGGCTGCGAGTGGAATGGCTGACTTCCTGCTCCGCCGGTGCGCGAATCCACTCTACATGCCGATAGGCTGTTTCCCGGACCGGGAGGAACCTTCCACGGGCCCGTCGGAACGCCATCATCATCAAGGAGCAACAGTGTCTGAACCCACCGAATCCACGCCCGCCGGACCCGCACGCCGGGTCATCGTGGCCGAGGACGAGACGCTCATCCGGCTCGACATCATCGAGATCCTGCGTGGGGAAGGCTATGAGGTCGTCGCGGAGGCCGACAACGGGGAGAAGGCCGTGGCGCTGGCCATGGAGCACAAGCCCGACCTCGTGCTCATGGACGTCAAGATGCCCGTCATGGACGGCATCACCGCGGCGGAGCAGATCGTCAAGGCACGCATCGCCCCCGTGGTCCTGCTGACCGCCTTCAGCCAGAAGGAACTGATCGAGCGCGCGCGCGACGCCGGCGCCATGGCCTACGTCGTCAAACCCTTCACTCCCGCGGACCTCATCCCCGCCATCGAGATCGCTATGTCGCGCCACGAGGAGATCAAGGCGCTCGAGGCCGAGGTCAGCGACCTGCAGGAGCAGTTCGCCACGCGCAAGCTCGTGGAGCGCGCCAAGAGCCTGCTGACCACGAAGATGGGGCTCACGGAGCCCGAGGCCTTCCGCTGGATCCAGAAGACGTCGATGGACCGCCGCCTCAGCATGCGTGAGGTCGCCGAGACGATCATCAACCAGGTCAACTGACGACTGCACCGCTGCTCGCACCACGAAAAAGACCCCCACCCGCCTCGGGTGGGGGTCTTTCGCTGACCGGACCGGCGGGTCAGATCACTTCTTGTTCTTCACGGGCCAGGGGCCGACGTCTTCCTTGATGTAGGACGTGTGTCCGTCGGGCAGCTGGCCTGCGTCGGTGATGTCGCCGACACGGTGGACCTTGATCGAGTTCGTCGATCCGGCCTGTCCGGGAGGGGACCCGGCTGCGATGACCACCAGGTCGTCGACCTCGACGAGACCCTGCTCGAACAGCACCCGGTCCACCTGGGCGGTCATCTGGTCCGTGTGCTCGACGAACTCGACGAGCTTCGGCTGGATGCCCCAGATGAGGGACATCGCGTTCAGTGTCGACTGCACGGGGGTGAAGGCGAAGACCGGCTTCTTGGGCCGGAGCCGCGACAGGCGACGCGCAGAGTCCCCGGACTGCGTGAAGGTGCAGATGTACTTCGCGTCGAGCTGGTCCGAGATCTCCACTGCTGCGCGGGTGATCGCACCGCCTCGGGTCTTCGGCTTGCTGCCGAGCGGCGGTACGCGCTCGAGGCCGTGGCGTTCGGTGGACTCGATGATGTCCGCCATGGTGCGGACGGTCTCGATCGGGTACTTGCCGACGCTGGTCTCGCCCGAGAGCATGACGGCATCCGCGCCGTCGAGGACGGCGTTGGCGCAGTCGGAGGCCTCGGCGCGCGTGGGGCGGGGGTTGTCGATCATCGATTCGAGTACCTGCGTGGCGACGATGACCGGCTTGGCCCAGCGACGGGCGAGCTCGACCGCACGCTTCTGGACGATCGGCACGTCCTGTAGGGGAAGCTCCACGCCGAGGTCGCCACGAGCCACCATGATGGCGTCGAACGCGTCGATGATCTCCTCGAGGGCGTCCACGGCCTGCGGCTTCTCGATCTTGGCGATGACCGGCACGCGGCGGCCCTCCTCGTCCATGATCTCGTGGACCCGCGTCACGTCGCCGGCGTCGCGCACGAAGGACAGCGCGACCATGTCGACGCCGATCTGGATGGCCCAGCGGAGGTCTGCCTCGTCCTTGTCGCTCAGTGCGGGGACGTTGACGGCGACGCCGGGCAGGTTGATGCCCTTGTTGTTCGAGACCATGCCACCGACGACGACCTCTGTCGTGACACTGGTGTCGTCGACCGCGGTCGCGCGCAGTGAGACCTTGCCGTCGTCGATGAGCAGCATGTCACCGACGTTGACGTCCTGGGGCAGGCCCTTGAACGTGGTCGAGCAGATCTCCTGCGTTCCCTCGATGTCCTCGACGGTGATGGTGAAGACGTCGCCCGGAGCCAGGGCGTGGGGGCCGTCGGCGAAGCGGCCGAGGCGGATCTTCGGCCCCTGCAGGTCGGCGAAGATGCCGACGGGCCTGCCGAGCTCTTCGGACGCCCGGCGAACGTTGTTGTAGGTGGTGCTGTGCACGGTGTAGTCACCGTGGCTCATGTTCATCCGCGCGACATCGACGCCGGCATCGAGCACGGCGAGGGTGTTCTCATAGCTTGCGATTGCGGGGCCGAATGTTGCAACAATTTTTGCGCGTCTCATGAACCTAGCCTAGTCGTGTTT
>JASLAA010000234.1 GCA_030147325.1 Arthrobacter sp.
CGCGGAATCCTTCACCCTCCTCGTGCCGGGGCGGCACGAGGAGGAGGTGATGGGGCAGACCCTGGACAAGCTGGCCCAGCAGGACCACCCGGACTTCGAGATCATCGCGATCGTCGGGCATGACGATCCCGGCACGGAGGCAGTGGCCCGCGCTGCCGCGGACCGGCACCCCCACCTCATCAGGGTCGTTGTCGATTCCTCGGTCCCCAAGAACAAGCCGAAGGCCCTGAACCTCGCCCTGAAGTCGGCGCGCGGCTCAGTCATCGGCGTCTTCGACGCGGAGGACGACGTCCACCCGCGCCTCCTCTCGCTCGTCGACTCGCGCTTCACCGAGACCGGCGCCGACGTGGTGCAGGGTGGCGTGCAGCTCATGAACTTCGAGACCACCTGGTGGTCCCTGCGGAACGTGCTCGAGTACTACTTCTGGTTCCGCTCCCGGCTGCACTTCCACGCCAATGCGAAGTTCATCCCCCTCGGCGGGAACACCGTGTTCATCCGGCGCACCTGGCTCGAATGGTCCGACGGGTGGGACGCCGACTGCCTCGCGGAGGACTGCGAGGTCGGTGTCCGGCTCTCCAGCCAGGGCGCGACGGTAGCCGTGGCGTACAGCCCCGAGGTCGTCACCCGGGAGGAGACGCCGGGCACCCTGAAGTCCCTATTCAAGCAGCGGACGCGATGGAACCAGGGTTTCCTGCAGGTGCTGGGCAAGGGCGAGTGGCGCAAGCTGCCCACCACCCGCCAGCGGCTCTTCGCCCGCTACATCCTGGCGATGCCCTTCCTGCAGGCCGCGACCGGCCTGCTCATCCCCGTCTCGATCGCCCTCGTGCTCTTCGCGAAGGTCCCGGTCGTCGTCGCCCTGATCACATTCCTGCCGCTCGGTCCCACCATCGTCACCCTGGCGGCCGAAGCGGCCGGGCTCAGCGAGTTCGGGCGCCTCTACGGGAAGAAGGTGCGGGTCCGCGACTACGTCCGGCTCGTCCTCGGCACCTTCCCCTACCAGGTGTTCCTGGCCGCCGCCGCGGTCCGGGCGGTCTACCGCCAGCTCAAGGGCGAGAACTCCTGGGAGAAGACCGAGCACACCGGCGCGCACCGCACCGCGGCCGAAGCCCCGGCGCACGAGCGCGAACTCGTGGGCGTTGCTGCCTCCTCCGCCGCCGCACGCATCAGCACCCAGGGAGCCACCTCATGACCAGTACCATCCACCGCTCCCCCACCGTGGAGCGCTCCTCGCCGCCGCCGGTCCGTCCGATCGAGCAGCCACCCGCCAGGCGGTCCCGCCAGTCGGCCCGGCAGCGGTGGATGCGCGTCCACGGACGCGCTCCCCTCTTCCTCGTGCCCGTGCTGCTCCTCGCCGGCGTCGTCCAGGCGTGGAACATGGCAGGGTCACCCCAGCGCATCGACGACGAGGGCACCTACGTGGCCCAGGCCTGGGCCATCGTGCACCTCGGCGAGCTGGCCCACTACACCTACTGGTACGACCATCCGCCCCTGGGCTGGATCCAGCTGGCCGGCTACGCCCAGCTCACCGGTGCCTTCGAGCGCTGGGACACCGCCGTCATGGCCGGCCGTGAGGCCGTCCTCGTGGCGACCGTCATCAGTGTCGGCCTGCTCTGGCTGCTCGGCCGCAGGATCGGCCTGAGCCGCGCCGCGGCGACGGGGGCCGCGCTCCTGTTCGCCCTGTCTCCGCTGGCCCTGCAGTTCCATCGCACCGTGTACCTGGACAACATCGCAACCCCGTGGCTCCTGGGTGCCCTGATCCTCGCCACGAGCCGCAAGCACCAGCTGGCGGGGTTCGTCAGCGCAGCAGTGGTGTTCGGTGTCGCTGTGCTGACGAAGGAGACCTACCTCCTGGCGCTGCCGCTGCTGGCCTTCGTCATGTACCGGTCCGCGTGGCCGGCAACCCGGCGCTACACGCTGGCGGTCGCGACGACGATGCTCGTCCTGGTCGGGTTCGGATACATCCTGTTCGCGGTGGTCAAGGGAGAACTGATCCCCGGACCGAACCGGGTGAGCCTGTTCGAGGGTGTGGCCTTCCAGCTCTCGTCCCGTGCCTCGAGCGGCTCCATCGCGGATCCTGAGAGCCAGTTCAGCCGGACGCTGGGCATGTGGTGGCAGCTGGACCCGGTGTTCATCGTGGCCGGCGCTGCCGCAGCGATAGCCGGCCTGTTCATCGCCAAGCTGCGCCCGTTCGCGGTGCTGGTGCTGGCCCTCGTGGCCTTCATGTTCCGGCCGGGCAGCTACCTGCCGGTGCCCTACATCATCATGCTCCTGCCGTTCGCCGCACTCCTGATCGCCGGTGTGATCGGCAAGGCGCTCTCCACGCTGCGGCGGGGATCGGGCGTCCGCCGGGCCGGAGCCGGCGCCGTGGTGGCAGCGTCAGCTGTCGCAACCCTCGTTGCGGCCCCGCTCTGGGCGGACCAGGCCCGCGGCTTCCTGTTCTCGGATCTCGACGAACCGGCCGTTCAGGCGCAGGCCTGGCTCGAGGCCAATGTTCCCGAGGAGGACCGGATGATCGTCGACGACGCCCTCTGGGTGGACCTCGTGCGCAGCGGCTTCGAGCGCGAGAACGTGATCTGGTACTACAAGATGGATACCGACGCGGACGTGATGGACGCCTCGCCCAACGGGTGGCGGGATTCGGACTACATCGTCACCACCGACTCGATGCGTACCTCCGCGGACCAGTACCCGCAGGTCAACGGGGCACTCACCAACTCCGCCGTCGTGGCGTCCTTCGGTGTGGGGTCGCAGCAGGTGGACGTGCGCCGCATCCGCCCCGAGGGCATCGCCGCGCACACCGAGCAGGCGAACCAGCTGAACGCCCGCCGCGCCTCGCTGGGTGCCGAGCTCGTGCAGAATCCCACCCTCCGTCTCGACGAGGACGCCAGGGCCCAGCTGGTCTCGGGGCAGGTCGACACGCGGATCGTCGCGGCGCTCAGCCGCCGTGGCGCACTCGACGACTCGCTCTCCGTGTCCTTCCCCGCCGTGACCGGGGAGGACGGAACGGTCCGCCGGCAGGTGCTGATCTCCGAGGTCGACGGCGGTGCGCTGGCTCCGGGCAGCGACGCCGCTGCCGACCACCAGGCATGGTTCGAGAACCTCGATGGTGCATTCGCCGTGCAGTCCGCGGTCCAGACGGACCGCGGCGTGCTCGCGACCTTCTCGGTCGACGCACCGACCGACGTCCTGCCTGCCCAGTGACCGCTGTGCCGCGTCCCGGCTCCCGCCGGACCCACCTCCTCCCTCTACCGTTCAGGACGATCGATATGACAGCTCACCTACAGGACTCCCAGGGCCACGCCACGTCGGGCACGCACACGACGGCGCGGACCACACGCTTGCGCACCACCAGGGGGGTGCTCGCCGTCGTCGTCGCTGCGGCGATGTACTGCGCCGTCGGGTCCGCCCCTGCCATGGCGGCCGAGACACCCGAGGAGGCGCATGCACCCGGAGGATGGGCGAGGGTCGCCCACCTCTCCCCCGACACCAAGACCGTCGACGTCGAGCTCACCGCGGTCGCGGGGGGCGAGGTCCTGTTCGAGCTGGAGGATGTCGCCTACGGCGACGTCTCCGAGTACCTCAGGCTTCCGGCCGGCACCTTCGTGGTGGACATGACCCCTGCGGGCAGTGGCCCCGATACCGACCCCGCCCTGAGCCAGCTCATCACCGTCCAGAAGGACCAGCCGGTCACCCTGGCCGTGCTGGGGAAGAACGCGGACCTGACGGCGAAGGTCATCATCGACGACCTCACCGCGCCCGAGGACGGTCGGGCCCGGATCCGCGTCCTCCAGGCGAGCACTCTCGCCGAGACCGTGGACATCCAGACCATCATGGGCGACCCGATCGCGGTCGGCGCGAAGAGCGGGCAGGTCACCGGGTATGCGACGGTCGACGACGGCCTCTGGGAACTGCAGCTCTTCAAGAACGGCGCCCCCAGTCTGGCGAACGTCGATCTCGTGCCCGGCAGCGTCAACACGCTGCTCGTGCTCGACAACGCGTCGGGTGGACTGACGATCAAGCCCATCTCCGACAGCGCCACGGTCACCGAGACGCCCGTGGGCGGCACCGACACCGGATCCGCGCCCGTCGCCACCGGCGACGAGGGCACCCCGACCGGCTCGGCGACTCCCTGGTACGTCGTGCCGTTCGTCGCGGCCGGCCTGGCCGCCTTCGGCCTTCTGGTGCGCGGTGGATCGCAGAAGCTCCTGCCGGCACCCGTCCGGCGCCGCCCGTGAGACGAGGGACACTGGCGTGGATCATCGCTTGCGGCACGGCGGCACTCGCGGCCACGGTCGTGATCGCACTCTGGACCACCGGCCTGCTCCCGTTCAACAGGAGCCCGTCGCCGGAGGGCACCGATGACGGCCCCGTGGCGGAGGACGTCCTGACCGCCGAGCAGGCGGCAACGGACTTCCTGGAGAACTGGGTCGACGACGACGGCCGTGTGGT
>JASLAA010000245.1 GCA_030147325.1 Arthrobacter sp.
ATGCCCGCGCTACCGCCGACCGCCGGAGTACCGAACCTCGCGGGGGGCGTACCGTCGTCGGAGTTCATCACGCTGCAACGCGGCGAGACGCTCGTCGGACTGGCGCCGCTGAACGGGGTCGTCGCGCTCGGGACGGCGCAGGGCGTGGTGAAGCGTGTGCAGCCGGACTACCCGCTGAACCGGGACGACTGGGAGGTCATCTCCCTGAAGCCGAAGGACAGGGTCGTGGGCATCGCAGCCGCGACGGACGCCGACGACCTCGTCTTCATCACGCGACTGGCGCAGCTGCTGCGCTTCCCGGCGTCGGCGGTGCGACCGCAGGGCCGGACGGCCGGAGGGATGGCAGGGATCAAACTCGCCGCCCCTGACGCGGTCCTGCACTTCGGCGCCATAGCCCCGGGGGATGAACAGGCCGTGGTGGTCACGGTCGCGGCCTCCGACGACGCGCTGCCGGGGACCACAGCGGGGTCCGCGAAGGTCACCGAGGTGTCCGAGTACCCGGTCAAGGGGCGCGCCACGGCGGGCGTGCGGGCACACCGCTTCCTTCGCGGGGAGGAGGCGCTCTCGCTGGCCTGGGCCGGTCACGGACCCGCTCGTGCCGCGTCGGCGAACGGGGTCGCTCGAGCGCTGCCCACGGAGCACGGCCGACGGGACGGCTCCGGCGTGCCCCTGACGCAACAGATCGACGCCGTCGGGCCGAGCCTCGTCGGGCTCGTGGAGCAATCCGGCTCCGCCGCGGCCCCTCCTGGAACAGCAGGGATCGGGGTGCGGCTCGTCGAGGGATCGACGCCGGTGGTCCCCGCGGTCCCGAAGAAGTCGGTGGCAGGCGGGCAGGACGACGGCCAGGGGACGCTGCTGTAGCAGGCGTAGCGCGGCGCGGCCCGGCTCGTGCCGCCGGGACGGCGCCGTTCCACCTGCAGCAGTGTCAGTCGGCCGATGCCCTGAGGGGGAGGTCGAACACGATCGACCGCTGCGTCGGCTCGTACCCCATGCGCTCGTAGAGTCCCAGCGCGCCGGACGGGTTCTCGGTGTCGACCCCGAGACCGGCGTTCTCCATCCCCGCCGCCCGGTACCGCTTCATCGCCTCCGCCAGCAACGCGGGCGCGAGGCCACGCCCGCGCCAGGACCTCCTGACTCCCAGGAGATCCGTGTACCCCTCGGAATGCCCGAGCAGGGTCTTCGAATCGGGGTCGTAGCTCGCCAGCTGGTAGGCGGCCACGTCACCCGTGGCACGGTCCAGCAGCGCAATGCTCCAGTCGGAGCGGAACTCGGGGTGGCTGACGGTGAACTGCCAAGATTCCTGGTCGCGGGGCTCACTCCCCCAGTGGTCCTGGAACGCGTCGTTGTGGGCGAGGCGGACGAGTTCCACGATGTTCCGGTCCGCGCCCTCGGCGAAGCTGAGCAGCTGCAGGCCGTCGGGGAAGGCCAGCTCCGGAACGGGCCGGTCGAGCGGCCGCGTCATCTCCGTGAAGTACCGGACGATCGTGCTGCCGCTCGCCCTGAGGAGCGCCAGGTGTGAGGGGTTGCGTTCCTCGACGTAGTTCCTGAAGATCCCCGCCGGCTCTCCGGTTTCGCGCACGCGCACCCCGGCGCGCCACGCCTGCCAGGCGAGGACGGCCCTGCCGATCCCACGTCCGCGCCAGCCCGGGTCGACGCCGCCTGCACCGTGCACGAGGGTGGATCCCGGGTTCATCGACACCCGCCCGAACGCCCTCGGTACGCCGGCGTCGTCGAAACCGGCGACGGTGTCGCGTCGGGGATCGTTCTTCGAAGCCCGCAGTGCCTGCTCTAGATCCGCCCGCTGCTCCACCCAGTCCGGCTCGTCCTCGGCGGCGATGCGGCGCACGAGTGAGAGCCAGGGTCCGACGTCGGGGTAGGACAGCGGGCGCCAGAGCAGGGGTCCGGGCAACGACGGAGCCTCGGGCCCCCCTGCCCACGCAGTACCGGCGTCGTGCCCAGGAGATGCTGGCGTACTCATGGGCCCAGCCTATTGCAGCGCGTGAGCGGACGTCTGGACCTCGGCCGGTCACGGCACGGCAGGGTTCAGGGGTGCATCGACACAGCGGCTCGTTCCGGGTCCACCGAGGCGACGCCCAGGGACACCACCTCGTCGCACGCGTCCGCCTCGGACGCATCGTGGGTGACGAGCAGCACCGCGGTCCCGGACAGTCCGCTCCGGAGGTCCGCGAGGAGGGAGCGCGCCCCGTCAGCGTCCAGGTGGGCCGTCGGCTCGTCGAGAAGGACGACGCCGGACCTCGTCAGCAGGGCGCGTGCCACCGCCAGTCGCTGGCGCTGCCCGCCCGACAGCCTCGATCCGCCGGGGCCGGCCGACGCGTCCAGACCGTCCTCCAGGCCCTCCACCATGTCCTTCAGCCCCACCGCCTCCAGCGCCGCCTCCAGTTCCTGCTCGGACGCGGGATCAGCCGGGGGGCGAGCGAGCTGCAGGTTCGCCCGGAGGGTCGAGCTGAACAGGTGACTCTCCTGGGGACACCAGGCGATGCGCGGGACCTCCCCCGCGCGGACGGGCCGGCCGTCCACCAGGAGGTCACCCTCGTCGAGTGGAAGGAATCCCAGCAGGGCGCCGATCAGCGTCGACTTCCCGCTGCCCGAGGGACCGGTGAGGCCGGTCCACCGGCCGGGGACGAGTTCCAGGTCCACGCCGACCACCACGGGACGGCCGGGCTCGTAACCTACCGTCGCGCCGACCAGTGCCGCTGTCCGGGCAGGCGCCGCCCGCCCCCGGTCGCCGGTGTCGGACCCCGGCCGCCGGCCCCCTACCGGGTCGAGCTTCGGCAGGACGCGCCGCGTGACGGCAGCGAGTGGCCCCCAGTGCTGGACGGCTGCTGTTCCGGCGACGAACGGCTCGATCAGTGCCAGCTGCATGAGCACGAGAACCGCCGTCAGATCGGCCGGTAGCCCGGCAGCAGAGACCAGGATGCCGAGGGAGGCAGCACAGCACGCGGCGACGACGACCGCCGTCGACGCACCGGCCGCTGCCGCCGAACGGCGGGCCGCGGCGGCGGCACGCCCGTCGAGCTTCCGGGTCACGGCGAGTGCCCGCTGGTGGGCGCCGTTGACCCGGAGGTCGGGCGCCGCGCGGAGCAGGCCGGTGACGCGTTCGAGCGATTCGGCGCGGATCTGCACCGCGGCGGCACCGGCGGCCTGCTCACGGAGCACCGCGATGGCCGGCGCGACGACGAGAGCGACCCCGACCGACAGGGCCTGCCACCCCAGTGATGCCGGGTGGATCAGTCCGGTGGTGACCAGCGCCGCGAGTCCGGTGAGCACGGATGTGGCGAAGGGCAGCAGGGCTCTCGAGGACAGCTCGCGCAGTTCGTCGGTGTCGCCCACCAGAAGTTCGATTCCTCCGGAACCCCGGGCGATCGTCCGCCAGGAACGGCCTGCGCGCAGGAGACCCGTCCAGAGTCGCAGGCGGGTCTCGTCCGCGCGGTGGAAGACGGCCCGGTGCAGCCACAGGCGTTCCTCGTAGCGAAGGAGGGAGCGGCCTATCCCGAAGAACCGGACCCCGACGATCGCGGTCAGGAGATAGAGGATCGGCGGCTGCTCCGCGGCGCGGACGATCAGCCAACCGCTCAGGGCCGTCAGGGCGACGGCGAAGACGGCTGCGCCGAGCCCCAGGCCGGCAGCTGCGAGGAACCGCCTGTCCCACGGCCGCACGAGGGCCAGCACGTCCCGTCCGGCACGGACCCAGGACGCCGGGCCCGGAGCGCCCGAACGGCCCGGAAGTGGCGGCGAGCTCTCCAGCCCTTCCCCGAGCCCGATCGTGCCGGCTCCGCGCAGGCCCGCCGACCGATCGGACGGCGTCGCAGCCGGGTGGGCATCCGGCACGGCAGCGGTCCGTCCGGGCTGCTCGGCCGCGCCGTGCGTCCCGTCAGCCCGTGCTCCGGGGATGCGGTGCGCGGAGGAGCCCGCGCGGACGGCGGGTGCTTCCCCCAGCCACACTTCGCTGGAGGCGACCCCGGCGGTCTCGTCGTCGTGTGCGATGAGCAGCACTGTCAGTTCAGGGCGGCGTGCAGCGATGGCGGACCGGATGGACCGGGACGCGGGCTCGTCGACGTGCGAGGTGGGCTCGTCCAGGAGCACGAGCTGCACGGAGGGGTCCTGTGCCCTCAGGAGAGCGCGCGCCACGGCGACGCGCCGCAGTTCCCCCGGACTCAGCTCCGCACTGCGCCGCTCCGCGAGCGCTGCCGCGCCCACGGCCGCCAACTGGTCGATGATCGCGGGGTCCTGCGGCTGAAGATCCGCATACAGTGCCAGCTCGTCGCGGACGGTTCCCATGAGGAGCTCCGGATGCTGCGGCACCCACGCGATGCCGCCGACCAGCCCGTGGATCGTCCCGTCCAGGTGCAGCCCGGAAGGAACGGCCGCTCCCCCTGCCAGCACACGCATGAGGGTGGACTTGCCGGCCCCGCTTCCACCCCGCAGCGCGGTGACGGACCCGGGCTCCAGCGCGAAGGAGAGGTCGGAGAAGATCGGGGCCAGGACGCCGTCGTACCGGGCGGTGAGTCCCCGGACCTGCACACCGACCGCGCCGTCGAGCGACCGCCCGGTGCCCTCGGCCCGACTCCCCACGCCTGCGGATGTTCCGTCCGCGCACGCGATGGACGCAGGGGCGTCGATGACGGCACGCACGCGGGCGCCCGCCTCCTCGCCGTCCTCACTGGCGTGATGGGCTGCGCCGACGTCGCGCAGGGGCCCGTAGCATTCCGGGGCCAGGATCAGGGCGATGAGGGCCGTCTCGAGTCCGAGATCCCCGTGGATCAGGCGCACGCCGGCGAACACCGCGACGACCGCGACCGAGATGGTACTGATCAGTTCCAGCGCGAGGGAGGACAGGAAGACGGTCCGCAGCGTCGTCAGGGTGCGCGAGGTGTAGGCATCGGCGATGTCGCGCAGCGCACGGGTCTGTTCGGCCGCCCTGCCCAGACCGACCAGCACGGGCAGGCCCCTGGCCAGTTCGAGCAGGTGGTCCGACAGCCGCCCGAGCGCGGCCGCGGCCTGCTGCGTGTGCTCCTGCGTGTGGAGGCCGATCAGAGCCATGAAGACCGGCACGAGCGGAACGGTCAGCACGATGATGAGGGCGCTGACCCAGTCCGCCGCGAGGATCCGAGCGCCGATGAGGAGGGGGACCACGGCACAGGTGACGAGGGCGGGGAGGTACTGCGTGTAGTACTTGTCCAGCCCGTCGAGACCACGGGTCAGGAGCACGGCGAGGGAACCCTGCCCGCTACCGGTGGTCCCGGCGCGCGTGGTGCCGCCGTCGTCGAGCACCCGTCCCAGCGCGGCCTCGCGCAGCCTCTCCCGTGTGCCGAGCGCCAGCCGCGCTGCTGTCGCGTCCTGCCCCCACGCAGCGGCAGCGCGCAGCGCTGCCCCGAGGATCCCCAGCTGGAGGACGGCGCCGGGATCGAGGGTGCCGTCGGCGACGGAGGCTATGCCCAGCGCGAGGGCCTGCGCCATGAGCACGAGTCCTGCCGCCCGTGCACCGGCGAGGATGCCCAGGAGGTAGAGGGCTCCCGCCGACCCGGCAGGTCCGGCAGGTCCGCCCGACGCCAACCCGCGCAGCGGCGAGGCAGGGCGGGCTCCGGAGAGGTCCGTGGTGGCGTCCGGAGCGGAATCCGCTGACGTGCCGGGGCGGGACGACGCGGGTGTTGCGCTCACAGGGCGGTGACGGCGTGCGCCGCCGGGATGCTGGCTTCCGACACGCGTCGCCGGAAGACCCAGTAGGTCCACGCCTGGTAGGCGAGGACGAGCGGCAGACCGAAGCACGCCACGATGCTCATCAGCCCGAGCGTGTAGGGCGAGGAGGAGGCGTTCTGCACCGTGAGATCGAAGGCGGAGTCGAGCGTCGACGGCAGGACGACGGGGAAGGCGGCACCGAAGACCGATCCGACGAGTGCGAGCATTCCGACGCCCAGGGCGGCGAAGGCGCGACCGTCCCGTCCCGCGGCGGACGACCGGTGGGCGGCGACGAACGCCACGACGGCGACCACCACGACGAGCCAGGTGAGGACCGACCCGGTGTCGACCTGGACGAGCAGCGCCCAGCCCAGGAAGGGGATCATCGCCACCGGCAGCAGCCGCCGGAACAGACGATCGGCCTGTCCCCGGACGCCTCCGTCGGTCTTCAGTGCGAGGAACGCCGCGGCGTGTACGAGGCAGAACAGGACGACGGCGGCCGCCCCCAGGAAGGCCTGCGGCGTGGCCGAGGCGAAGGCACCCCCCACCCGGTTACCTGCCACGTCCAGCGGCAGGCCCGTCGTCGTCAGTGCGAGGGCGGCACCGATACCCGCCGCCGCGGAGAAGGAGCCGAGCGCGATGGCCCAGTCCCAGCGATTCCGCCAGGCGTCGCTGTCCCGCTTGCCGCGCCATTCGAAGGCCACGGCGCGGAAGATCAGCCCCAGCAGCACGAGCAGGAACGGAAGGTAGAGCGCCGAGAGGAGCGAGGCGTACCAGTGGGGGAAAGCAGCGAACATCGCTCCGACCGCGGTCACGAGCCATACCTCGTTGCCGTCCCACACGGGGCCCACCGTGTTCAGCAGCACGCGCCGCTGCGTGTCGTTGCGGGCCATCAGCTTCATGAGCATCCCCACGCCGAGGTCGAACCCCTCGAGGAAGAGGTACCCGGCCCACAGCACAGCGATCAGGACGAACCAGAGGGTGGGGAGTGCCTCGCTCATCGTGGAGCCTTTCGGTCGGGGGTCCGGGCCGGACGAGTGTCAGTAGGCGAAAGCGAGCACATCGCCGTCATCCTTCCGCTCGGGGTGCGAACCGGGCTCGTCGTCGGAATGCGCGAGCTCGGGCATGGCGGAGGCGGTGCCCCCTCGCACGTAGGTGGTCAGCAGCTTCACCTCGACCACCAGCAGGACGGCGTACACGGACGTCAGAGCGACGAGGGAGACGACCAGCTCCGCCAGCGACACTCCGGGAGAGACGGCCGCGGCGGTGAACATGAAGACGCTGTCGATCCCGGACGGGTCGGGGTTGGGAGCGACCACGAAGGGCTGCCGTCCCATCTCGGTGAAGATCCAGCCCGCGGAATTGGCTCCGAAGGGGGCGAGGATCCCGAAGACCGCGAGTCGCATGAGCCAGCGCGACTCGGGCACCGTTCCCCTGCGGAGGACCCACAGGGCGACGGCGGCTGCTGCGGCCGCAACGGCGCCGAAGCCGATCATGATGCGGAACCCCCAGTAGGTCACCTCCATGACGGGCAGGTAGTCGATCTCGGCGCCCGCGCGCTCCCCGTACATCGGATCGTCCGGGAGGTGGGTGCCGTACTTCTCCTGGTACTCGGGCAGCAGGGTGTTCACGCCCTTGACCTCGGTGGTGAAGTCGCCGTTCGCCAGGAAGGAGAGCACCCCGGGTACCTCGATGACCGCCGTGATGTCGTCGCAGCTCTGTGCGCCCAGATTGCCCACCGAGAGGATCGAGAAGCCGGTGCCGTCGTGACACGCGGCTTCGGCTGCCGCCATCTTCATGGGCTGCTGGTCGAACATGAGCTTGCCCTGGAGGTCCCCGGTGATGCCGGTGCCCGCGAAGGCGATCATCGCGACGACGGCGCCGGCGCGGGCGGAACGGAGCCACACCGTGTGGTCGACGGCGTCACGGGCGCCGCGCCCGGCGCCGACGACGACGCGGCCGTCCGCCGCGACCACATCGAGTCCGTCGTGGCGGCGCTTCCACAGGTGGTACCAGCTGATGCCGAGCAGGAACGCACCTGCGACGGCGAGGGCACCGAAGACCGTGTGGGGGAAGGCGACGAGGGCGGTGTTGTTGGTGAAGACCGCCCAGGCATCCACCATCACGGGCCTGCCGTCCACCATCTCCACTCCGACAGGATGCTGCATCCACGAATTGGCGACGAGGATGAAGTAGGCGGAGAAGACCGAGGCCAGCACGGCGGCCCACAGGCACAGCAGATGGACGAGGCGCGGCAGTCGACCCCAGCCGAAGATCCAGAGCCCGAGGAAGGTCGATTCGACGAAGAACGCGAGCAGCGCCTCCATTGCCAGCGGGGCACCGAAGACATCGCCGACGAAGCGGCTGTACTCGCTCCAGGCCATGCCGAACTGGAATTCCTGCACGAGGCCGGTAGCGACACCCATGATGAAGTTGATGAGGAAGAGCTTCCCCCAGAACTTCGTCATCCGGAGGTAGTGCTCCTGACCGGTGCGATGCCACATCGTCTGCATCGTCGCGACCAGGAGACCCAGTCCGATGGTCAGCGGGACCATGAGGAAGTGATAGACAGTGGTGATTCCGAATTGCCACCTGGCAATTTCCAAGGCTTCCATCGGGCCCTCTCAGCAGCGCCTGGCGTCGGCGACGACGGAACTTCTACAAGCTGTAGAAGAAGTTCTTCTACATATCGTAGAACAAATCGGGATCCTTTTCTACGCGGGGTAGAAATGTTCGCTGCGAGGAGGTACGTTTGATGCACACCACGCCTCATCGCTCCCCCCGAGGGAGCGGATCCGGATCCGAAGCGGACTCGGATCGGGTCGATTGAAGGAAGAACATGGCAACGCTCGGAGATCTCGAACGCACGGTGATGGATCTGCTCTGGACAACGCCGGAAGCGATGACCGCCAATGAGCTGCGGGACGCCATCGCCGAGGCACCGTCCGGCGAGGTAGGCCGCGAGCTCGCCGTCACTACGGTGCTCACCGTCCTCTCCCGGCTGGAGAAGAAGGGCCTCGTCGAGCGCGAGCGAGACAGCCGGCCCCACAAGTACAGGTCCGTGACGAGCCGCGAGGACCACACCGCCGAACTCATGCATGATGTCCTCGTGACCGCCCCCGACCGCGAGGCAGTGCTCGCGCGCTTCATCGGCAGCGTTTCCGAGGCCGAGGCCGAGACACTCCGCAAGCTGCTCGGCCGCAGCTGACCCGCCCGTGTTCTGGGCCTCCTACCTGCTCGCGGCCCTCGCGATCGTCCTCGCGTGGCCTGCACCCATCCTGCTGTCCCGCGCCGACTGGCCGTCACGGGCCCCGTTCACGGCAATGGTGCTCTGGCAGTCCATAGCACTCGCCGGCGGGTTGTCGATGATCGGGGCCATGCTCGTCTGGGGCCTCGAACCGCTGGGTGACAATCTGGTGTCGGCGTCGGCCGGCTTCCTGGGCATCCTGCTCAACGGTCAGCCGGCGGAGAACCTCGGCGTGGTCCACGTCTTCGCCATCAGCGCCGCGACACTCCTGTTCGGCCATCTGGTCTTCACGCTCGTCCTGACGTTCGTCCGCATCAGGCGCCAGCGCAGGCGCCACCGGGACATGCTGAACCTGCTGAGCTCACCGTCCGCCGATCAGCCGGCAACACTGGTCATCAGCCATCCCGCTCCCGTGGCCTACTGCCTGCCCGGTGGAGCGCGGTCCGTGACCGTCATGTCGGACGGGCTCATGGACCTCCTCACGAGGGCGGAGCTCGACGCGGTCCTGACGCATGAGCACGCCCACCTGCATCAGCGCCACCACCTGCTGCTGTGGGCGTTCGCGGCGTGGAGATCCGCCCTGCCGTGGCTGCCGACGTCGCAGCTCGCACAACGCGCAGTGAGCGAACTCATCGAGATGCTCGCCGATGACGAGGCCCTGCGCCATGTGGACGAGCCGACACTGGTGCGAGCCATTGCCATCGTCGGTTCAGGGGCGCTGCCGTCGACGCCCGACCCGCTCGAGGATGCCCTGACGGAGGTGCCTGGCAGCAGGCCCGGTCTCGGGGTGACGGACCTGGCCGGGGCATCCGCCGACACGCAGGCGACGGCTCACCGCCTGCGGCGCCTCCTGACTCCCCTGCCACCGCTGAATCGCATCCAACAGGGACTGGCGCTCTCCACGGCGGGACTGCTCCTGGTGGTCCCGCCGGCCCTGCTGATAGCCCCGGAGCTGCTGGGCTGACCAGGCGGACGCTGTTCCACCGGCGTCGGCGCCCGCGCGGACCCGCCGGCATGCCGATCAGGCGTCGATGCGGTCCCGGTCGAGTGACGCAGCACCCTCGACGATGAAGTCCTTCCGCGGAGCCACGTCGCTGCCCATGAGGAGATTGAAGACCCGCTCGGCGGACTCGGCCTCGGTAATCCGCACGCGTCGCAGGGTCCTGTGGCGCGGGTCCATCGTCGTCTCGGCCAACTGGTCGGCGTCCATCTCGCCGAGGCCCTTGTACCGCTGGATCGGTGACTTGTACCGCTTGCCCTGCTTCTCCAGGGCGGTCAGCAGACGGTTCAGTTCCGCCTCGGAATAGGTGTAGATCATCTCGTTGGCCTTCGATCCACCGTTGACCACCTCAACCCGGTGCAGCGGCGGAACGGCAGCATAGACCCGGCCTGCTTCGACCAGGGGGCGCATGTACCGGAAGAAGAGCGTCAGGAGCAGGGTCCGGATGTGGGCGCCGTCGACGTCGGCGTCCGTCATCAGGATGATCTTCCCGTAGCGCCGCGCGTCCAGCTGGAAGCTGCGACCCGACCCGGCGCCGACGACCTGGATGAGGGCGGCGCACTCGGCGTTGGACAGCATGTCCCCCACCGATGCCTTCTGCACGTTCAGGATCTTCCCCCGGATCGGCAGGAGTGCCTGGTAATCGGACGACCTCGCCAGCTTCGCCGTCCCGAGGGCGCTGTCGCCCTCGACGATGAACAACTCCGACCGCTCCGCGTCATCGATGCGACAGTCGGCCAGCTTCGCCGGCATCGTGGAGGTCTCGAGGGCGTTCTTCCTGCGCTGGGTCTCCTTGTGCACCCTGGCGGAGATCCTCGACTTCATCTCCGCGACGACCTTCTCCAGAAGCAGCGCCGACTGCGCCTTGTCGTTGCGGGCGGTGGAGGACAACCGCGCCTGCAGTTCCTTCTCCACGACCCGCGCCACGATCGCCTTGACGGCGGATGTCCCGAGGATCTCCTTGGTCTGGCCCTCGAACTGGGGCTCCGCGAGACGGACGGTGAGGACGGCTGTCAGTCCCGCGAAGACGTCGTCCTTCTCGATCTTGTCGTTGCCTGCCTTGAGCTTGCGGGCATTGGCGGCGATGACGGTACGGAACGTCTTCAGCAGCGCCTGCTCGAAGCCGTTCTGGTGCGTACCGCCCTTCGGCGTCGCGATGATGTTGACGTAGCTGCGCACGGTGGTCTCGTAGCCGATCCCCCAGCGGAGCGCGATGTCGACGTCGCAGTCGCGTTCCACCTCTGCCATCTGGCTGTGCCCGCGCTCGTCGAGGACGGGCACGGACTCCTTGAACCTGCCCGAGCCCTGGAAGCGCCACACGTCGGTGACGGCAGCATCGAGCGCCAGGAACTCCGCATACTCGGAGATGCCTCCGTCATGGTGGAAGACCTCCTCGACGGGGCCCTCCTCCGCCGGTGTTCCGGCGAGCCTGCGCTCGTCACGCAGTGTGATCCGCAGACCCGGCACGAGGAACGACGTCTGCCGTGCGCGGGTCTGGAGTTCCTCGTAGGAGAAGGCCGCATCAGGGGTGAAGATCTGCCGGTCCGCCCAGTACCGGATGCGGGTTCCCGTCACCCCGCGCTTGGCCGAACCGACCACCTCGAGCCGCGAGCCGTCGAGGAAGGGTTCGAACGGGGAGGTGGGTGCCGGTGTCCGTCCGTCCTTGAACACGCCCGGCTCACCGCGCCTGAACGACATGGTGTAGGTCTTGCTGCCGCGGTCGACGAACACGTCCAGGCGCGAGGACAACGCGTTGACGACGCTCGCGCCGACGCCGTGGAGTCCCCCCGACGCGGTGTAGGAGCCGCCACCGAACTTGCCTCCGGCATGCAGTTTGGTGAAGACGACCTCCACGCCGGTCAATCCGGTCTTCGGTTCGATGTCCACCGGTACCCCGCGGCCGTCGTCGTGGATCTCCACCGAGCCGTCGGCGTGGAGGATCACCGTGATGCTCTGTCCGTAGCCCGCCAGCGCTTCGTCGACGGAGTTGTCGATGATCTCCCACAGGCAGTGCATCAGACCCCGGGAGTCGGTGGACCCGATGTACATCCCGGGACGCTTGCGCACGGCCTCCAGGCCCTCCAGGACCGAGAGGTGCCGGGCTGTGTAGTTCGAGGTGGGAGGTGTCACTGCGGAAGGGTCTCCTTGGCGGAACGGGCACGATCCAGGACAGGCGTCAGGAGGGTGATTGCTCGGAAGAGTCACTTCAGTTTATTACGCGGCTCCGACACCGTCCCGCAGGCGCGTCCCGGCGGCCCCGATCGGCCGCTCCGACCGCCGGGCGTACGAGGTGACCCATACCCCTCGTACGCCCGGAGCGAAAGGAGGCCCAGCCTGCGAAGGCGCGGCGACGAATAGTGGTTATATGAAAGGACGATCCACATGAGGAGGCAACCATGACCACTGCAGTAGCAACTCGCGAACTCACTGCCCTGGACCGCTGTGACCGATGCGGCGCCCAGGCCTACGTGAGGGCAGTCCTTCAGTCCTCCGGTGGAGAGCTTCTGTTCTGCGGCCACCACGCGCGCGCAGTCGAGGCGAACCTGAAGCCGCTCACCTCTGAGTGGCAGGACGAGACGGAGCGGCTTCGTGAGAAGCCGGCAGCAGTCGGCGACTGATCGGCAGCTGAACCCCGACCACTGACCTAGAGCGGACGCCCCGTGTACAGGCGTCGCAGCACACAGGAAGGGCCCCCTCCGCTGGTGGGGGCCCTTCCTGTGTGCCGGGTGGTCGGGCAGGGCGACGACCAGCTGCCGAGCCGCGACCGGGATCTGCTGCCCGGGAGACGACGAAAGGGCCCCTTCCGAAGGAAAGGGCCCTTGTGGGTCGCGGTATCGATCAGTCCAGGTAGTCCCGCAGCACCTGTGACCGTGACGGGTGCCTGAGCTTGGACATCGTCTTCGACTCGATCTGGCGGATGCGCTCGCGGGTCACCCCGTAGACCTTGCCGATCTCGTCGAGGGTCTTGGGCTGCCCGTCCGTCAGACCGAAACGCATGGCCACCACTCCGGCCTCGCGCTCTGAGAGCGTGTCCAGCACCGAGTGGAGCTGCTCCTGCAGGAGCGTGAAGCTCACGGCGTCGGCCGGTACCACTGCCTCGGAGTCCTCGATCAGATCACCGAACTCCGAGTCGCCGTCCTCGCCCAGCGGCGTGTGCAGCGAGATGGGCTCGCGGCCGTACTTCTGGACCTCGACGACCTTCTCAGGAGTCATGTCCAGCTCCAGCGCCAGCTCCTCGGGGGTCGGCTCACGACCGAGATCCTGCAGCATCTGGCGCTGGACACGGGCCAGCTTGTTGATGACCTCCACCATGTGGACCGGGATGCGGATGGTCCGGGCCTGGTCGGCCATGGCGCGGGTGATGGCCTGTCGGATCCACCACGTCGCATAGGTCGAGAACTTGAAGCCCTTCGTGTAGTCGAACTTCTCCACCGCGCGGATGAGACCGAGGTTGCCCTCCTGGATCAGGTCGAGGAAGAGCATTCCGCGGCCCGTGTACCGCTTGGCGAGGGACACCACGAGGCGGAGGTTCGCCTCCAGCAGGTGGTTCTTCGCCCGCTTGCCATCGTGGATCACGAACTCGAGTTCACGCTTGAGCTTCGGATCCATGTCCGGATCGGCGGCGATCTTCTCCTCCGCGAAGAGACCGGCCTCGATGCGTAGTGCGAGGTCAACTTCCTGCTCGGCGTTGAGCAGTGCCACCTTGCCGATCTGCTTGAGGTAGTCCTTCACGGGATCCGCCGTTGCGCCGGCAGAGACGACCTGCTGGGCAGGGGCATCGTCGTCGTCCGCGTCGGAATAGACGAATCCGGTGGTCGAGCCGACCTCGGCAGCTTCCGGCTTGAGGTCCTCGGCGTCGCCGTCGGCCACGGGGTCGGTGACCTCGAGCGTGTCCACCGAACCCTGGGCGTCCGAGGTCGAGGCCTTGGCGGCCGTAGCGGAGGAAGCAGCCTTCGTGGCAGGCTTCTTCGCCGCCACCCGTCGCTTGGTTGTGGTGGTACCAGCGTCTGTCGACGCCGGTGCTGCTGTCTTCTTGACCGGCACAGGGAACCTTTCGTACGGCGATGTGTGATGCCATCAGACGGACAACACCACTATGACCCTGTCAAGTCCATGCTGATCTCCAGACTCATCCGGCGGGGCCACTTCCTCGGAAAACGGCCCTGCCTCCCTCGCTATTCCCCGGGATGACCGCTTCTCGGCGGTCTGCCCGGCTCTGTGCTCGGTGGTGTTCTGGTGCACGGACCCAACCGGGTCTCAAATTCCATTGTCTCACGTTCGTCATGCCGCTGGAAATTGCCGCGGGCAGACACGACCAGGCGGCGCGGGCCGCGAACCCGCTGCTTCACGCCGCCCATGATGACGGTGGCACGGGCATGCGCCGCGTCCACGCCGTCGAACGGTCCCTCGCCCAGGCCGGTAGCCCTCCGCGGCGCAGCAGCTCGTGCAGCAGGCGAGCCAACCGATAGCCAGGTACTTCGGCCTCTGCCGCGTCGAGGAACACGGCGGCTCTGGAACCCCTGCCCCGGGCATACTCGAACCAGGCGGACATGGTGAGCACCGCTGCTCGGGATTCCCCGCCCGCCACAGTGGCGAGCCGTGCCAGGACGTCCGTCATGACATCGACGCGGCTCCAGTCGATCGCACGCGTATAGCGTCCGGCCAGGACGTCGGCATACGCCAGGGCTGCATGGCCACCTGGTGGAAGCCCGCTGTCGGGCACCGTCCCGGTACCGGCGATACACGCCACCGCGCTCCTCAACCGGGGATCGCCGCGCACCTCCGGGAGGACCCGGGCTGCCTCAGGCTCGGCTTGGAGACTCGGCCTCACCTCGGCGCCGGCACCGACCACTCCGCAGGCGAGCGCCCCACCGAGAGCGGCGGAGGACCCGAGACACGAGCTCACCAGGAGGAAATCACGCACGGTCCGGGACTCGACGCTGGCGAGGAGGAACCCGACGACGTCCGGCTCCCCCGCGGGGTCGAGGACCTCCGGGTGTTCGAGGACGGCGTCCCAGACCGCCGCGGTGGCCCGGAACTGGTCCGGAAGGGCCCACTGCTGCGAGCAGTGCGCCGCATACAGGGCCTGCGAGTCCTCGATGGCGTCGGTATCGGCCATCGACGTCCGGCGACGGACGCCCGGGGCTGTGCGCAGGACGGCGTCCAGGGCCGAGGCGTCGAAGGTGCTGCCGCCGAAGATCAGCTCGGCGTTCAACGGGCTGTGCACGACGGCGTCGAGCGGCTGCCCGGGCCAGGGGCAGCACTCCCCGTCCCGGCAGAAGTAGTCCCGCCACGTGTCACCCGAGACGAGCCACCCGGCACGTACGGGCAGTCCCGCGGCTTCGAGAGTCGCCTCGATGGTCAGCACCAGGGCGCTGCGTGGCGGGGCGGTGAGGGGCAGCCAGTCCTCCGCTGTGTAGACGGCCAGAAGGACGCCATCCGCCTCGGAGTCCCCCCGGAGGAAGGACAGGACTCCGTCGGCGAAGGCCAGCGGCTCCGAGGCGGTGAGGGGGAGGTCCACTCGGAGCGTGGCGCCGAGGCGCCGACCCGCCGTCGTCAGGACGACAAGGCTCTCGACCGGGGCGAACCCGAGCGCGTGAGGGACATAGGACAGGATGTCCACGGGCGAGGTGACGGAGATCGAGGGGGACTCCGGATCCGGCAGGGGCTGTGAGGAGGATGTCATGCCCGCCAGCCTGCTCCCCCTGCGTCCCGCGCGATCCGAGCGGGACGGCTATGTGGACAAAGGCGGAGCAGCTCCGGGCGGACCGTACCCCTACTCGTTCCTCCGGATGGTCCGGCGGGCGGCTCTCCTGTCCCCCCGGAGGCGTTTCTCCCGCGCGAGGGCCTCGCGGAGCGGTGGCACCACGACGCCCTGCTCCGCCATCCGTCGTCGTACCCGGCGCCGCGCGACGACGACGGCTACGGCGCCGATCGCGAGGACGACGAGCTGGACGGCCATCGCGAGACGGAACGAGGCGAGCGAGTAGAGGTCGCCCTGCGAGAAGCCGCTGCCGAGCAGGAGATCGAGGACGACGCCGATGACGAACATGGACAACAGCGATGCGGTGAACCCTCCGATGTTGACGATGCCGGTGGCGGTGCCCATGCGCGCGGCCGGGTTGAAGGTGCGGGCGAAGTCGAAGGCGATCATGGACCCCGGTCCCCCGACGGCCAGCGCCACCACGAGGACGGTCAGGAGCGGCAGGGGCGCAGGGCCGGGATAGAGCAGCACCGCGAGCCAGGCTCCGGCCATGAGCGCGGCGATCGACAGCACCATCGTCGAACGCCTGAGAGGGTGGCGTCCTACGTAACGGCCGAGGAGGGGGCCGCAGGCGATGCCGACCGCGACGAACAGCGTCATCAGGGCGGAGGCCGAGGCCTCGCCGACCTTCTCTGCACGGATGAGATAGGGATAGCCCCACATGAGGACGAAGACGGTTCCGGGGAACTGGATGGTGAAGTGAGACCAGAGCCCGAGGCGCGT
>JASLAA010000266.1 GCA_030147325.1 Arthrobacter sp.
GGCTCGCACTGGACGCCCACGAGAGGCTCCTCGGCGAGACCTCCACCTCGACGGTCGAGGGCCGGCCGGTGATCCGCGAGCGTATCAAGGTGGTGTCACGCGATGAGATGGTGCGCGTCAGCGATCCCCTCGACGCGGCCCGCGGCAGGTGATGTCCGCCCGGCACCTCGGTGACGCGGGCGGGTGCCGAGCGGTCGCTCAGACCTCTCCTGCGGATGCCGGGAGCCCCTGTTCGAGGATGAAGTCGTCCTCGAAGCGTTCCCCGAGCTGGAACCGTTTGCTGCCCACCCGACGGAAGCCGCTCTTGGTGTAGAACCGGAGGGCCCGTTCGTTCTCCTGGTTGACGCCGAGCCAGACACCCGGCAGCCCTGATGCGGCGGCCAGATCCAGGGTCGCGGTCATCAGGGCGCGGGCCGAGCCGCGGCCGTGGTGGTCGGGGTGCACGTAGAACTTGCTGAGCTCGACCGACGGTGAGATCGACAGCGCGCCCAGCACGTCCGGGTCGGTGGGCTGCTCCAGCACGATCATGCTGTAGCCGGCGATCTGGCCGGCGTCCCGGATGCAGAGGATGGTGGTGCCCGCTGCGGCGATGTTCCCGGCGAACCGCTCGGCGGACAGGTGGGTCCCGATGTGCCGCTGGATGTCCTCGGGCAGCGAGTCGGCAGGGCAGGCCAGGGGGAACGTGACGGCCGCGCACGCAGCCAGGGCTCCGGCGTCGTCCGGGGTGGCCGTCGAGATGCTGATGGTCATGATCCCAATCTAGGGCGATCGGCAGCCGATCGTGCACCGCCACCGCACCGGTGGGGAACCCTTCGCGCCGACCAGGAGCAGGTGCTGTGCGCGGCTACCGGGATGGCACACTGGTGGCGGGAGCCTGCCGGGGGAACGCGCCGGCAGCCTCCGCTCGCAGGCGCAGCCGGACGGTCCCGGCGCAAACAGATCAGGAAGACCACGATGACGACGACAGCAGGGCAGCAGGATCCCTACCGCGAGGACGTCCTCGGAGCCGGATACCAGGTGCGCACCCTGCCGCTGCGTGACGACGACGAGGGCGAGGTCGTCGCCACCCTCGTCCGGCGCACGGTGCCCGGCGGATCCCGCCGGGCGGTGCTCTACGTCCACGGCTTCGTGGACTACTTCTTCCAGACGAACCTTGCGGACGCCTGGCACGAAGCGGGGTTCGACTTCTACGCGGTGGACCTGCGGAAATACGGGCGGTCGCTGCGGGACCATCAGACCCCGAACTACATCACGTCCCTCGAGGACTACGACGAGGAACTCGACGAGGCGGCACGCATCATCCGCGAGGACGAAGGCCACGACGTGCTCGTGGTCATGGGCCACTCGACCGGCGGCCTGGTCACCTCGCTCTGGGCGCACCGCCGCCGGGGGCAGGGCATCGTGGACGCACTGGTCCTCAACAGCCCCTGGTTCGACCTCAACGCGAGCCTCTTCCAGCGCACCCTCGGCACCGCCGCTGTGCACCGGCTCGGCACGTTGAAACCACGCACCGTCGTCGGGAAGCTGGGATCCGCGTACGGACACTACCTGCACCGGGAGACGGGCGGGGACTGGGAGTACGACCTCGCGTGGAAGCCACACGCCGGTTTCCCCGTCGTCGCCGGCTGGCTACGGACCATCCGGCGGGGCCACGCGGAGCTCAACCGGGGCCTCGCCGTCGACTGCCCGGTCCTCGTCGCGTGTTCCGACGCCACCTCGAACGCGGCGAGGGAGCCAGGCCGGATCTCCTCGACGGACGTGGTGCTCGACGTCGCGCACATCGCCGGGCGCGCACACCGCGTGGGCAGGCTCGTCACCCTCGTGCGGATCGCCGGCGGCATCCACGACCTCGCGCTCTCACCCGAGCCGGCCCGCTCCGAGTTCTTCGCGGAGCTGGCCCGCTGGCGCGACACCTACGTGCCGCCGTCGAGGTCCCAGGACTAGCTGGCGCGCGCCTCCACGCCGCCGGAACCCGGGGAAGCCGGGTGCGCCCTCGTCCCGGAAAGGGAAACGGAAACGGACCCGGTCACCGCCGACGGGTCGGGCAGCCGCCGTCGGACGTCGGAGCCGGGTCGTGCGACGTCGGCGCAGCAGCACCGGCGGGGTCCTGCCCGCTCACGTCCGGATCGAGCCGGCGACGCGCAGCAGTTGCGACACCCGGCGCTCGAAGAACCCGAAGGACAGCGGAGCCACGCGGGCGACGACGTCGGGCACCTTCGCGCTCCATCCGATGAGCAGACGCGGCTTCCGGGTCTTGACCGCCTCGAGCATGAGCTCCGCGGCCTTGTCCGCGGGGAAGGTGAGCAGTCGGTTGAAGTCGTCCTTCGCGCGCTTGACCTCCGCGTCGCTGAGCTCGCCCCCGATGCGTGCGTTGAGCGCGATGTTGGTCCGGATGCCGCCCGGATGCACGCTCGTGGTGCCGATCCCGCGGGGCAGCAGCTCGTTGCGCAGGGCTTCCGTGAACCCGCGCAGGGCGAACTTGCTGGACGAGTAGGCGGTCTGGCCCTTCGGACCCACGAGGCCGAACAGGCTGGACACGTTGACGATGTGCCCGCCCGGCGCGATCCTCGGCAGCAGCCGGTGGGTGAGCAGGACCGGCGCATGGAAGTTGACGGCCATGACCCAGTCGAAGTCCTCCATGCTGATCTGCTCGAACCTGCCGGCGAGGGCCACCCCCGCGTTGTTGACCAGGAGATCCACGCGGTCCGTCGCATCGAGCAGCTCGGAGGCCAGCTGCTCGACGGCCGAGCGGTCCGCCAGGTCCGCCACGAAGGTGGTGACGGAGCTGCCGGGGTAGGAGGAACGGATGGCTGAGGCAACCGCGGCGAGGCCTGCGGCGTCCCGGTCGACGAGCAGGAGGGTGGAGCCACGCTCGGCGAGGCCGCGGGCGAGGTGCTCGCCCATGCCGCCGGCGGCACCGGTGACGACGGCGGTCGCCCCGGCGAACTGGAAGGGACGGATGCTCATGCGTGGATCTCCTGCAGGTCGGGAGCGGGTGCGCTGGGTGGGGCCGGTGTATCGAACACCATGTTCTTCGCGAGGTTTCCCCGCAGAGCCGTGGGGGCATCGAGCAGATAGTTCTGCCGCATGGTCCACGGCTGCCGGTCGCCCTGCTTGGGGAAGGCCGACACGGCGCGCTGCACGTACCCGGAGGTGAGGTCGAGGATGGGACGGGGGGTCATCCCGCCGTCGACCGCGGGTGCTCCGTAGCGGTGGCCGTGGCGGTCCAGGTATCTGATGAGTCGGCAGACGTAGCGGGAACTGAGGTCTGCGCGCAGCGTCCACGACGCGTTGGTGTAGCCGACGCAGAGCGCCAGGTTCGGGACGCCGCTGATCATCAGGCCCCGGTACACCCAGGAGTCGCCGAGGTCCACCGTGCGCCCGTCCACCCGGAAGGTGGCGCCGCCGAGGGGCAGCATCGCCAGGCCGGTGGCGGCGACGACGACGTCGGCCTCGAGTTCCTGCCCCGAGGAGAGCCGGACGCCCTGCGGGGTGAACGTGTCGATGGTGTCCGTGACCACGGACGCGCGGCCGGACTTCAGTGCCTTGAACAGGTCGGCGCCCGGGGCCACGCAGAGGCGCTGGTCCCACGGGTTGTAGGCGGGTGTGAAGTTCTCGCGGACGAGCTTCTCGTCGCCGAGGATGCGTTCCGTCTGCGTCCGGATCAGCTTCTTGGCGATCTCCGGTCGGCGCCGGCACAGCTGGTAGAAGGCCTGGGTGAACAGGACGTTCTTGGCCCGGGCGAGGTGGTGTGCCGGGCCCGCGGGCAGGAAGCGGCGGGCGGCGTCGGAGAATCTGTCCCGGCTGGGCACGGCCGTGACGTAGGTGGGCGAGCGCTGCAGCATCGTGACGTGGGCGGCATCCCGGGCCAGGGAGGGTACCAGCGTCACGGCGGTGGCCCCACTGCCGATCACCACGACGCGCTTGCCCGCATAGTCCAGTTCCTCGGGCCAGAACTGCGGACGCACCACCTCACCCTCGAAGGACTCGAGACCGGGGAAGGAGGGCTCGTACCCGTGCTCGTAGTCGTAGTAGCCGCTGCAGAGGTAGAGGAAGCCGCAGGTCAGGCGCCTCTGCTCGGTGACAC
>JASLAA010000286.1 GCA_030147325.1 Arthrobacter sp.
CGCGGCGGCAAGGTGTCCTTCACCCACCTCATCGGCTACGCCATCATCCGCGCCCTCGCGCAGTTCCCCTCACAGAACGTCTACTACGACGTCGTGGACGGCAAACCCTCCGCCATCCAGCCCGCGCACGTGAACTTCGGCCTCGCCATCGACATGCCGAAGCCCGACGGCACCCGCTCACTCGTGGTCCCGAACATCAAGAAGGCCGAGACCATGAACTTCTCGGAGTTCTGGCACGCCTACGAGGAACTCGTGAAGAAGGCCCGCGCCGGCAAGCTCGGGGCGGACGACTACGCCGGGACCACCGTGTCGCTGACCAACCCGGGAGGGATCGGCACCGTCCACTCGGTGCCCCGACTGTCCCGGGGCCAGGCCTGCATCATCGGCGCCGGAGCCCTCGAGTACCCGGCCGAGTTCCAGGGCTCGAGCGAGAAGACCCTTGCGAAGCACGCGATCAGCAAGACCATCACGCTGACCTCCACTTATGACCACCGCGTCATCCAGGGAGCCGGCAGCGGCGAGTTCCTGCGCATCATCCACCAGCTGCTGCTCGGCGAGCAGGGGTTCTACGACGAGATCTTCGAATCGTTGCGGATCCCGTACGAGCCGATCCGCTGGAGCGCCGACATCCAGGTGGACCCGGTAGACCAGATCAACAAGGTCGCGCGGATCCAGCAGCTCATCCACGCCTATCGCGTCCGCGGGCACCTGATGGCCGACACGAACCCGCTCGAATACGTCCAGCGCAAGCACGCCGACCTCGATATCCGCACGCACGGACTCACCCTCTGGGACCTCGACCGCGAGTGGCCCACCGGCGGCTTCGGCGGGAAGCAGATGCTCAAGTTCCGCGACATGCTGGGTGTGCTCCGGGACGCCTACTGCCGCACGACCGGCATCGAGTACATGCACCTCCAGGACCCGGAGGAACGTCAGTGGTTCCAGGACGAGCTGGAGCACCCCTACTCCAAGCCGAGCCGCGAGGAGCAGCTGCGCATCCTGCACAAGCTGAACTCCGCCGAAGCCTTCGAGACGTTCCTGCAGACCAAGTTCGTGGGGCAGAAGCGCTTCTCCCTCGAAGGCGGGGAGTCGCTCATCCCGCTGCTGGACGCCGTGATCTCCGGTGCTGCCGACGACGGACTCGACGAGGTGGCCATCGGCATGGCCCACCGCGGCCGCCTGAACGTCCTCACCAACATCGCCGGCAAGACCTATGCCCAGGTCTTCCGCGAATTCGAGGGGACGCAGGACCCCCGCTCCGTGCAGGGATCGGGCGACGTGAAATACCACCTCGGCACCGAGGGGACCTTCACATCGGACGCCGGCAACGAGACCAAGGTCTACCTCGCCGCGAACCCGTCCCACCTCGAGGCAGTCGACCCCGTGCTCGAGGGCATCGTCCGCGCCAAGCAGGACCTCCTCGACCAGGGCGAGACGTTCCCCGTCCTGCCGATCCTCATCCACGGTGATGCTGCCTTCGCCGGCCAGGGCGTCGTCGCCGAGACCCTCAACCTGTCGCAGCTGCGGGGCTACCGCACCGGCGGAACCGTCCACGTCATCGTGAACAACCAGGTCGGGTTCACCACCAGCCCGACGTCGTCGCGTTCCTCCGTGTACTCCACCGATGTTGCGAAGATGGTCCAGGCACCGGTCTTCCACGTGAACGGCGACGATCCCGAGGCCGTCGTCCGGGTAGCGCAGATGGCGTACCAGTTCCGTCAGCGGTTCAACAAGGACGTCGTCATCGACATGGTCTGCTACCGCCGGCGCGGTCACAACGAGGGCGACGACCCGTCGATGACGCAGCCGATGATGTACAACCTGATCGAAGCCAAGCGCTCCGTGCGGAAGCTGTACACCGAGGCCCTGATCGGCCGTGGCGACATCACGCAGGAAGAAGCCGAGCAGGCGCTGCGCGACTACCAGGAGCGCCTGGAACGCGTGTTCGCCGAGACCCACGCAGCCCAGACCTCACCGATCCCCATCGTCACCAAGGATCCGCAGGCGGTGTCCAACCTCGAGCGTCCGCTCGCGCAGCAGGCCGACAGCGGCGAGAGCGCGGTCCCGCAGACCGCCATCAGCGCCGAGACCCTGGCTCACATCGGAGCAGCACACACTGCGATCCCCGATGGTTTCACGGTCCACCCGAAGCTCAAGGCGCTGCTCGACAAGCGCGAGCAGATGTCGCGTGAAGGCGGTATCGACTGGGGGTTCGGCGAGATCGCGGCCTTCGGCTCACTCCTCATGGAGGGCGTACCCGTTCGCCTCGCCGGCCAGGATTCCCGTCGGGGAACCTTCGTCCAGCGCCACGCCGTCTTCCATGACAGGGCGACCGGTCACGAGTGGCTGCCCCTCGAGGACCTCAGCGAGGACCAGGCCAAGTTCTGGATCTACGACTCGCTGCTCAGCGAATACGCCGCGATGGGCTTCGAGTACGGGTACTCCGTGGAGCGTCCCGACGCGCTGGTCATCTGGGAGGCGCAGTTCGGCGACTTCGTCAACGGCGCCCAGACGATCATCGACGAGTTCATCAGCTCCGCCGAGCAGAAGTGGGGACAGCGATCCTCGCTCGTGCTGATGCTCCCGCACGGCTACGAAGGCCAGGGCCCGGATCACTCCTCGGCCCGCATCGAGCGTTTCCTGCAGATGTGTGCCGAGCAGAACATGGTCGTCGCCAACCCGAGTTCCGCGGCGTCGCACTTCCACCTGCTGCGTCGCCACGCCTACAACAAGCCACGGAAGCCCCTGGTGATCTTCACACCCAAGCAGCTGCTCCGCCTCAAGGCTGCAGCCAGCTCTGTCGAGGACTTCACGGAGGGCACCTTCCGCCCGGTCATCGCGGACACGCTCACGACGCCGGGGAACGACGTCGAGCGCGTCATCCTCGTGTCGGGACGGCTGTACTACGACCTGCTGTCCACCCGTCAGAAGCTCGACGACGGCCGGACGGCGATCGTGCGCGTGGAGCAGCTGTATCCGCTCCCCCTGGACGAGATCAAGGGCGCCCTGGCCACCTACCCGAACGCCGAGGTCGTGTGGGCGCAGGACGAACCGGCGAACCAGGGACCGTGGCCGTTCATCGGGCTCAACCTCCCGCAGGAACTCGATCGACCGCTGCGGCTGGCATCCCGTCCGGCGTCGGCCTCGACCGCGACCGGCTCGTCCAAGAGCCATGCGGTGGAGCAGGAGCTGCTCATCAAGAAGGCCTTCGGCCGTCAGTCGTAAGCCATCAGTATGATGTTGGGTGGGGCCCAGGCCCCACCCACCATCTTTTAACGGCTGTTCCCGGTCATCCGGTCAGGCCGGCACCATCCGACGACCAGCACACCGAGGGACCAGTGGAACAACGCATAATCCGGCTAGCAGCAGTGGGCGACGAACTCCTCGCAGGGCTCGGCGACCCGCGGGCCCTGGGCTGGCTCGGACGAGTGATGGCCCGCACCCGCCCCGACAACGTGGCGGTCGAGGCGTACAGCCTCGCGGCTCCCGGCGAGGGGACCGAGGCACTGGCCAACCGCTGGCTGCAGGAGGTCGGACGCCGTTTCGGCGACGGTTTCGACAACCGGCTCGTGATCGGACTGTCCGACCGCGACCTCGACCTCGAGCTGTCGACGGCGAGGAGCCGTCTCAATCTCGCGAACATCCTCGACGGCGCTGCGCAGATGAGCGTCAAGGTGCTCGTCGTCGGACCTCCGCCCGGCCTGGACGCGGAGCGGAACCGACGTCTTGCGGACCTCTCCGCGGCTTTCGGCGACGTCACGACCCGGCGCAAGCACGTCTTCGTCGACACCTTCACCCCGCTCCTGGCGCATGAGCAGTGGCGCCATGACTTGGCCGCCAACGGCGGCACGCCCGGTCAGGCGGGCTATGGCCTGATGGCCTGGCTCGTCCTGCATCGCGGCTGGTTCCAGTGGCTGGACGTGCCGGCTCCGGAGTAGGCGATCCACCGCAGGACGAACCCCGCACGACGAACCCCGAGGATGCGCGAACCTCGGGGTTCTTCCGTTGTTCGGGCGGAATTAAGGGGCCTTATATTTCGCCGAGGTAACAAATGGGTTATTACTGGCTCACTGAGTGTCCGGAGGCAACCATGCTTCGCTATGCTGACCGAGTGTGATTGACGTCACTGCGGCAATCCACTTCGTGGGACCTTCCTGCGTCCCGCGCACCAAGCACAGTAAGGACTATCGAATGCGTAATAAGCGCACCATGACGCTCGCCGCACTGTCCATCGGAGCGCTCATGCTGAGTGCCTGCGGGTCAGCCGGCGGAACCGCCGAGACTCCGGCCTCCGAGAGTGCCGAGGAGAACCTCGCGTCGACGATCAACATCGCGATCAGCCAGGCCCCGACCGGGTACAACGGCAACACCGCCAGCACCAACTCCGTCTACAACACCTATGTGGACAACCTGACATCGAGCGGCTTCGCGGCCTTCACCGCTGCGGGGGAGCTGGAGCCCAACACGGAGTTCGGTACCTACGAGAAGACCAGCGACGATCCGCTGACCGTCAAATACACCATCAACGAGGATGCTGTGTGGTCCGACGGGACGCCGATCGACTACGACGACGTGCTGCTCACGTGGGCTGCGCTGTCCGGCACCCACCCGAGTGGCGAGACGGATGCCGAGACGGGGGAAGAGGCAGACATCTTCCTGGCGTCCTCGACCAACGGATTCGCCCTCATGGACAAGATCGAGGGTGAACCGGGAGCCAAGGAGTTCGAGACCGTCTTCAGCGATCCGTACGCGGACTGGGAAGCACTCCTCACGCCCGGGACACTCATGCCCGCCCACATCGCTGCAGAGCAGGGCGGGATGTCTCCCGAGGGCGACGGCGCCGAACTGGTCGAAGCCATCCAGTCGGACGACATCGAGGCCCTGAAGCCCGTCGCGGAATTCTGGAACGCAGGCTGGAACTACGAGGTCGACCTCCCGACCCTGCCGGACACGGCACTCCTCCCTTCGTCCGGCCCCTACAAGCTCGACAACGCCGTGAACGGCACGCTGACCCTCGTCAAGAACGACCAGTACTGGGGTGACGAGCGCGCCGGCAAGACGGACACGCTCGTCTTCAAGACCATCGTCGACGAGGAGGCCGTCCAGGCCCTTCAGAACGGCGACGTCGACGTGATCGACCCCTCGAGCCCCACGGTGGACACCAAGGCCGCGCTCGAGCAGATCGGCGAGACCATCACGGTGGACACCGGGACGTCCCTCACCTTCTCGCACGTGGACCTCGACCAGCGACCGGGTGCCGTCTTCGAGGACGTCAAGGTGCGCCAGGCCTTCAACGCGTGCGTACCGCGCGCGGACATGGTCGACAAGTTCGTGACGCCGATCGACCCCGAAGGTTCCGTCATGAACCTGCGCGAGTACCAGCCGGGCCAGCCCGACTACGACACCGTGCTCGACGGCGCCCCTGCCGCACAGGGCGACGGCACCGCTGACATCGAAGGAGCCAAGGACCTCCTGGCCGAAGCCGGGAAGAACGAGCCCGTCAAGGTCAGCCTCATGTACGCCTCCACGAGTCAGCTGCGCGCCGACATGGTCGCCCTGATCAAGGACTCCTGCGATCAGGCCGGCTTCGAGATCATCCCGCAGCCCGAGGCCGAGTGGAGCTCCAAGCTCTCGCAGCCCGGCGCCTGGGATGCCGTGATCTTCGGCTGGTCCGGTTCCGGCCTCGTCGCCTCCGGCGAGTCGATCTACATCTCCGAAGGCGCACAGAACTACGGTGGCTACGCCGATGAGGAAGTCGACCGCCTGTGGAGCGAGATCGTCACCACCACGGACGAGGAGCAGGTCGTGCCCCTCAAGACCGAGATGGAGCAGCGCCTCGCGGAAACCCAGTACAACGTGGTGCTCTACGCCAATGCCGACATCGTCGGTCACTCCTCCAAGCTCCAGGGCGTGGAGATGAACCCGACGCAGACCGGCATCACCTGGAACGCCTACAGCTGGACGAAGCAGAACTGATCGCCTCCTCCGGATGAAGCATGAGGACGGGCAGGCCCTCGGGCCTGCCCGTCCTCATGCCCGGCCCCGCATCAGCCTGCACCGTTTCCTAGGAGCCCCCACGTGTTCTACTTCATCGTCAAGCGAACCATCATCTCGTTCTTCATCATGCTCGCAGCGACAACCCTCATGTACTTCCTCACCATCAATTCCGGCGACCCCTTCGAGGACCTCGGAGAGGCGAGCGGGCCGCAGAAGGCCTCGACCATCGCCGCGCGCACCGCTGCCATGAACCTCGATGTACCGCCCATCCCCCGGTACTTCCTCTGGCTGCAGGACGTCGGACACTGCATCGTCCCCGGTGGTGTCAGCTGCACCCTGGGCCAGGACCGCACGGGTGCCGCAGTGCTCCCCCAGCTCGAGAGCGCCATGGGATCCACACTGCGCCTCGTCGTCGTCGCCACGGTCCTCGCCCTGATCCTCGGAGTGGTCGTCGGTATCGTCACCGCCATCCGCCAGTACAGCACCTTCGACTACTCGGTCACCTTCATCTCCTTCCTGTTGTTCTCGCTCCCCCTGTTCTGGCTCTCCACGCTGCTCAAGCAGTACCTGGCGATCGACCTGAACACCTGGCTGGCGAATCCGCAGTTCCCGTATGCCACCATCGCCTTGATAGGGGTGGTCGCCGGCGTGATCTGGGCGGTAGTCATCGGTGGCGACCGCAGACGGCGGCTGCTGGTCTTCGGCGTCGCCACCGCGGGTACGGCCCTGGCTCTCTACCTCCTCCTGGTCACCGGCTGGTTCGTGACCCCCGGCTTCGGCTTCATCGGCATGCTCGTCTCCGCCGCCGGTGTCGCGGTTCTCTGGACGGCCCTGCTGGCGGGCTTCCGGCGTCGTCGGGTCCTTCATGCGGCTCTCGCCGCCGCCGCGGTGAGCTTCGTGGGCTACCTCGTCTCGATCCCCCTGCTGGCCGATCCCAACTGGTTCGTCGTGGTGGCGCTCGTCCTGGCCCTCGCCGTCGTCTCCTATGTCGTCGCAGGCCTCGTCGGCGGTCCGTTCCGGGCACAGGCGGCTCGCATCGGTGCCGTCATCGCGGTGTCGGTGAGCCTGCTCATCATGCTCGACCGCCTCCTGCAGGCGTACCCGACACTGTCCGCCAAGGCCGGTGGCCGTCCCATCCCGACCACCGGATCACAGTCGGCGAACCTCGCGGGCACCTTCTGGGAGATCAACCTGGACTACGCCCTGCACCTGATCCTTCCGACCATCGCGCTGACGCTGATCTCCTTCGCCACCTACACGCGGTACACCAGGGCCAGCCAGCTCGACGTGATGAACCAGGACTACATCCGCACCGCGCGGGCCAAGGGCCTCAGTGAGCGCACCGTCCTCGTGAAGCACGCCTTCCGCAACGCCATGATCCCCATCACCACCCTGATGGCCTTCGACTTCGCCGGGGTTCTCGGCGGGGCGGTCATCACTGAGCAGGTCTTCGGCTGGAACGGCATGGGCAAGATGTTCATCGACGGCATCAACAACGTGGACCCCGGACCCGTGATGGCCTTCTTCCTGGTCGTCGGCACCGCGGCCGTGCTGTTCAACATGCTCGCCGACATCGCCTATGCGTTCCTCGACCCCCGCATCACGCTGAGCTAGGACACCCCCATGAGTGACAAGAAGTTCGAACCGAACGACTCCCGAGCATCGACGGAACTGTCCGAACTCAGCCTGCTGAGTCAGGACTCCGACATCGCGACGGCTGCCCCGACGAGGCTGCAGACCGACCGCATCCAGACGACCGCCGCCAAGAGCCAGGGACGCCTCATCCGCGAGCGCTTCTTCCGGCACAAGGGCGCTCTGGCAGGGATCGCCCTGCTGGTGCTGATCTTCCTCCTGGCCTTCTCCTCGATCGGCTTCGCGGGGATCCCCGGGTGGTGGAACAAGGGCTACGACGTCCTCGCTGCCCGGTTCAACGAGGGGCGGCCGACCCTGACGCTCTGGCCGTTCAGCCTCGGCGAGCACCCCTTCGGCCAGGACGTCCTCGGCCGCGACTACTTCGCCCTGACGATGCGGGGAATCCAGACGTCACTGATCATCGCGTTCATCGTGGGACTTGTCGCGATGGTGATCGGGACGACCGTCGGCGCCGTCGCGGGCTACTTCCGCGGCTGGACCGAGGCGGTCCTCATGCGCATCACGGATGTCGTCATCACCATCCCCACCGTCGTCATCGCAGCGGTCGTGGCCGGGATCGTCGCGAAGTACGGCATCGTACCCTTCGCCGTATTCCTCGGGCTCGTCACCTGGACCGGTCTCGCCCGGCTCGTCCGGGGCGAGTTCCTGTCACTGCGCGAGAAGGAGTTCGTCGATTCAGCCAAGTCGGTGGGCGCGAGTTCGGCCCGCATCATCTTCCGACACATCCTGCCGAACACGGTCGGCGTGATCATCGTCTCGACGACACTGGCCATCTCCGGCGCGATCCTCCTCGAGACGGGCCTCAGCTTCCTCGGACTCGGCGTCACCGCACCCGACACCTCGCTCGGCAAGGCCATCAACGACAACCGGTCCGCCCTCACCGTCCGGCCGTGGCTCTTCCTCTGGCCGGGCGTCTTCATCATCGGCATCGCCCTCGCGGTGAACTTCATCGGCGACGGTCTCCGCGACGCGTTCGACCCCAAGCAGACAAGGGTGAAGCAGTAATGTCACACAGTTCCGTCATCATCTCGGACGAGCAGGACCCCGTAGGGACCGGCCCCATCCTCTCGGTCAGGGGCCTCGGCGTCGAATTCAACGTCGACGACCAGTGGGTGATGGCCGCGAAGGATGTGTCCTTCGACATCCACCCCGGTGAGATCCTCGCGGTCGTCGGTGAATCGGGCTCCGGCAAGAGCATGTCCTCCATGGCGCTGCTCGGATTGCTCCCCCGCAACGGACGTTCCTCGGGTAGCGCCAAGATGCTCGGCAAGGAGCTCATCGGTGCACCGCAGAGCACACTGCGGCGCGTCCGCGGCAACGAGATCGCCATGATCTTCCAGGAACCCATGACCGCCCTGAATCCCGTGCTGACGGTCGGCGAACAGATCCGCGAAGCCGTCGAGCAGCACACCGAGCTCTCCCCCGCCCAGGCGAAGAACCGCTCGATCGAGTTGCTCCGCATGGTGGAGATCCCGGAGCCCGAGCGCCGGTACGACAGCTTCCCCCACCAGTTCTCGGGCGGCCAGCGGCAGCGCGCGATGATCGCGATCGCCCTCGCGAACGATCCGATGCTCCTGATCGCGGACGAGCCGACGACGGCGCTCGACGTCACGGTGCAGGCCGAAGTGCTCGACCTGCTGCGAAAGCTCAACAAGAGGCTCAACAGTGCGGTGCTCCTCATCACCCACGACATGGGTGTGGTCGCCGACCTCGCCGACCACGTGGTCGTGATGGAACACGGTCGGATCGTCGAGTCGGCCCCTACCGCCCAGTTGTTCGCGGCACCGGCGGAGGCCTACACCCAGCAGCTCCTCGGCTCCGTGCCCCACCTCGGATCGAAGGTGGGCGGCGTCCTCAGCGACGTCGAGGTGATCGACGGCCACCTGAGCATCCACGAGGAGTACGCGGCCGCGGCCCTCAGTGCCGAGGAGACACGCGCGGCGTCGGGAGTGGTTCCCGCCCTCGAACTCGTCGACGTCGACATCGAGTACCCCGGGCGCTTCCGCCAGCCCGCCTTCAAGGCGGTGCAGGGCGTGTCCCTCAGGATCAACCCGGGCGAGGTCATGGGACTCGTCGGCGAGTCGGGGTCGGGCAAGTCGACCATAGCGCGCGCCGTCACCGGTCTCATCAGGACCTCGGGCGGCAGTGTCACGATCGGCGGCACGGACATCACCACCCTGAGTGCCCGCCAGCTCCTGCCGCTGCGCAAGAGGTTCGCGATCGTCTTCCAGGATCCCGCCGCGTCCCTCAACCCGAGGATGTCCATCGGCGAGAGTATCGGCGAGCCCCTGCTCCTGCATGAGAAGCCCGGGCGGGCCGAGCTGGACAAGCGCGTCGCATCCCTGCTCGAGGACGTCCAGCTGCCGGTGGCCTTCCGCAACCGCTACCCGCACGAACTCTCGGGCGGACAGCGCCAGCGGGTGGGCATCGCCCGTGCACTGTCGCTCCGTCCGGACCTCCTCGTGGCAGACGAGCCGACGTCGGCGCTGGATGTCTCCGTGCAGGCCAAGGTCCTGGATCTGCTGCAGGACCTGCAACGGGAGCGGGGCTTCGCCTGCCTCTTCGTGAGCCACGACCTGGCCGTCGTGGAGCTGCTCGCGAGCCACATCGCGGTCCTCAACAAGGGCACCCTCGTGGAACAGGGCAGCACCGAGCAGATCCTGAAGTACCCGAGGGATCCGTACACGCGCAGGCTGCTCGCCGCCGCGCCCGTCCCCGATCCGGCGGAGCAGTCCCTGCGTCGCGAACAGCGGGCGGCGATCCTCGCGGCAGGCGCGTGACGTCCACGGCCTGAGGAGGACGGGAGGGTCTCAGTGACGGAAGACGATCTTCCCGAACACATCGCCGTCGAGCATTCGCTGGAACCCCTGTGCTGCGTCCTCCAGCGGCAGGACCGCGTCGATCACGGGACGGACCCCGGTGGCGACGAGGAATCGGGTCAGGCGGACCAGCTCGTCCCGCGTGCCCATCGTGGATCCCAGGACGCGGAGCTGCAGGAAGAACACCCGGGTGAGGTCGGCGGATGGTGCGGGGCCGCTCGTCGCGCCACAGGTGACGAGGGTGCCGCCGGGCACCAGGGCCTTCAGCGAGTGCGCCCAGGTTGCCTCTCCCACCGAATCGAAGACCACGTCCACGCGTTCGGGCAGCCGGTCACCGGCGTCGAACGCCTGCTCCGCCCCGAGCTCGAGGACACGCTGCCGCTTGGATGCGCTGCGGCTGGTCGCCCAGACCCGGAAGCCGGATGCGGACGCGAGCGCCACCAGCGCGGAGGCGACTCCCCCACCGGCTCCCTGCACGAGGACCGTCGATCCCGGTGCTGCCGGGGAGACGGTGAACAGCATCCGGTAGGCGGTGAGCCACGCCGTGGGCAGGCAAGCGGCTTCCTCGAAGGACAGTTCCGGCGGTTTCGGCACCAGGTTCCGGGACGGCACCCACACGTGGTCGGCCATGGTCCCGGGATAGCGCTCGGACAGGAGTGACCGCTTCGGGTCGAGGGTCTCGTCGCCGCGCCACTCCGGAGCGGAGATGACGCCGTGGACGATCACCTCGTTGCCGTCGTCGTCGACCCCGGCCGCGTCGCAGCCCAGCACCATCGGCAGCCGCTCCTCCGGCAGGCCGACGCCCCGGAGCGACCACAGGTCGTGATGGTTCAGGCAGGACGCCAGGACCTTCACCCTCCTGAAACCGGCAGGGGCCGCGGGAGCCTCGATGTCACCGACCACCAGGGCGGCAAGGGGATCGTCCGCTGATCGGGTTGCTGCGTAGGCGGCACGCATTCATAAACTCCTTCGGTCACGGATGGTTCCCCAATCCTAGGCGCGACGACGACGGCACCACGGGCGGTTTAGGCGACGCAGGGCGCCGTATGGGAGACTTGGATGCAGTTCTGCACACCTACAGTGCCTGAAGAAGAAGGAGGCAGCCATGAGCAAGAGAGCACGCAAGCGTCGCGACCGGAAGCGTGGAGGCGCTAACCACGGTAAGCGCCCCAACACCTGAGTCCAGGCGTACCAGCACAGTATCGAGCTTCAACGACAGAACCTCCGACCCAGTGGGTCGGAGGTTCTGTCGTTGGTGCCCTGGAACCGGCCACGAGGCCGTGAATCGGCGCGGTGTGTCAGTGGTCCACGGTCTTCAACTGGCTGATGCGGTCGAGGATGCTCGTCTTGAGTGTCGACGGTGCCACCTCCGTGCAGGACCGCTTGACGACCGAGCGGATGACGCACTCGAGGTCGTGCTCCTCCGCGCACTGCGGGCAGCCGTCCAGATGGTCCTTGATCTCCACGAGGTCCTGGTGGGACAGCGCCCCATCCAGGTACTCGTACAGCCGCTCGATCCTCGAGTCGGCGCAGTCGCCCATACTCTCGCAATCGCTCATTTCTTCATCTCCTGTTCCGTGCCCGTTGCACCCGCGGCGACCCGGGTCCTGGCGCCAGTGCCGAGGCCCCGCTCGTGGGCGTATTCGGCCAGCAGCTCGCGCAGCAGCTTGCGGCCGCGGTGCAACCGGGACATGACGGTCCCGATGGGCGTGTTCATGATTTCTGATATTTCCTTGTAGGCGAAGCCCTCGACATCCGAGAAGTACACCGCGAGCCGGAACTCCTCGGGAATGGCCTGCAAGGCGCTCTTGACGTCGGAATCCGGTAGATGGTCGAGCGCCTCGACCTCGGCGGAACGGAGACCCGACGAGGTGTGCTCGGCGGCTTTCGCGAGTTGCCAGTCCTCGATCGTGTCCGAATGTGACTGCAGTGGCTCGCGCTGCCGCTTGCGATAGAGATTGATGTAGGTGTTGGTGAGGATGCGGTACAGCCACGCCTTCAGGTTCGTCCCGGCGCGGAACTGGTGGAACGAGGCGAACGCCTTGGCGAACGTCTCCTGCACCAGATCATCAGCATCGGCTGGATTGCGCGTCATCCGCAGCGCAGCCGAGTACAGCGGGTCGAGGAACGGCAGGGCGTCGCGCTCGAAGCGGGCAACACGCGCCTCGGCCGACTC
>JASLAA010000311.1 GCA_030147325.1 Arthrobacter sp.
AACGCCGTCGGCATCCCCGTCGCGGCGCTCGGACTGCTCAACCCGATGCTCGCCGGCGCTGCGATGGCGGCGAGCTCGGTCCTGGTCGTCGCCAATTCGCTGAGGCTGCGAGGCTTCGGCAGGTAGACCGGCACCCGGGCCGGGTGCCGGGAGGCCCTAGCTGGAGGTATCGGAGGTATCGGAGGTATCGGAGGTATCGGCCCGCTTGGCGGGTCGATATCCTGCGACCGCTGCGCGGACGTCGCCCTGCTCGTGCCCGCCCTTCTTCTTGCTGGAGGGCAGTGCCTTCAGCAGCGGCTGGACGACCGACATGACGATGAGACCCCAGGCGAGTCCGATCACGGCCGAGCAGAGGGTGTTCACGAGCCAGGTCAGGAATCCTCCGACCACCGCGATGCCGGCGAAGGGCTTCTCGAGGACATGGACCACGTCGTACGGCAGGTGCCAACCGAGGTCGTACACACCCTGCAGCATGATGTGGCCACCGACCCACAGCATGGCGACCGTACCCACGAGGGTGATCACGGTGAGCACGGTGGGCATCCCCCTGACGAGCAGTTCTCCGAAGCGCTTGGAGCCGGCCGAGTCCTTGGTGGTCAGGTGGAGACCGATGTCGTCCATCTTCACGATCAGGGCGACAGCGCCGTACACGAGGACCGTGATCGCGATCGCCACCACGACCAGGATGATCGCCCTGGCCCACAGCGACTCGTCGGCCACCTCGGTCATGGAGATGACCATGATCTCGCACGACAGGATGAAGTCGGTGGTGATGGCACCCTTGGTGACCTTCGCCTCCGCCTCGGGGCCCCTCTCGACGGCCGGCGCCTTCTCCTCCGCGTGGTGGCCCCGGAGCTTGTGCCAGACCTTCTCTGCTCCCTCGTAGCACAGGTAGGTGCCGCCGAGCATGAGGATGAACGGGATGATGCCGGGGATGAACGCGCTGATCAGCAGCAGTGCCGGCAGGATGATCACGAGCTTGTTCCGGAGGGAGCCCCAGAAGATCCGCTTGATCATGGGCAGTTCGCGGGACGGGTCCGCACCGGAGACGTACTGGGGAGTCACCGCTGCGTCGTCGATCACGACACCGGCGGCCTTCGCCCCCGCCTTGGCCGCTCCGGCAGCGACGTCGTCGACGGAGGCGGCCGCGATGCGGGCCAGGGCCGCGACGTCGTCCAGGAGGGCGACGAGCCCGCCGCTCACCGCCGCGCCCCGTGCGGTCGGACGACGGGGTGCTGGGCGTGGATGCCACGATTGGCGCGCGTGATCGGCATGATCGGAGTATACGGCGGCGGGCCCCCCTCATGGCCGACGATGCCGTCCGTTGACGGGAACACCGTCAACCGTGCGGCAGGGGCTCCACCGGAGCGGGCGCCTGGACAGCAGCGGAGCTGGAGGTGTCCGCGGCGCGCACCTCGTCCATCCGTACGCAGACGACTCCCGCGACGATCAGCAGTCCGCCGAACAGCTGGATGACACCCGGCAGCTCACCGAGGATCAACCAGGCCGCGATGACGGCGAACATCACCTCGGTCAGTGCCACGAAGCTCGCGACCTTCGATCCGAGGCGTTGCGCCGCGAGGATGCCCGTCACATACGCGGCCACGGTGGCGACGAGGACCAGGACCACCACCGGGACGACCCAGCTGAAGGTGGCGCCGGCGAGCGATACGTCGGAGAAGACGAAGCGGAACGGCATGATGTTGGTGAGGCCCAGCACCAGGATGGTGAGCGCACCCACCAGCATCCCCCCGCCTGCCATCACGAGGGGCGGGAGAGAGTCGTCCACCTTCGCGGACATGAGGAAGAACACCGCGAGGCAGACGGCAGCGGCCAGACCGAACAGGACTCCCACGGGATCCAGGCGTGCGTCGCCGGCCAGGTCCAGCACCAGCAGGAGCCCGAGGATCGCCGTGACGGACCCGATCATCGTGAGCACCCTGGGGGCCTTGCGCGAGCGGAACCAGAGGAAACCGACGATCAGCACGGGGGCCAGGTATTCGAGCAGCAGGGCGACCCCGACCGACATGCGCTGCACCGCGCTGAAATAGAACAGCTGGCACAGCGCGATCGCCGTCATGCCGTAGACGGCGACGGTGAGCGCGTTGCCGCGGACGGTGGACCAGCGTCCGCGCAGGGCGATCAGCGCGGGGACCAGGAGCACGACGGCGGCTCCACCGATGCGCAGTCCGACAGCGGCACCGGGGCTCCACCCGATCTCGAGGAGTGATTTGGCGAACGGCCCCGAGACGCCGAACGTCGCGGCGGACACGAGTGCTATCCAGAGGCCGGTGGTGGGGCGGAGGGTCATATCGGTTCCCTACGGGTCGCTGACTGGTGTCATGAGTGAAGAGTGGTTATGGTCGTGACACTAAGGGAAGTCGATGTCAGGAGTCAACAGGATGTTCGCCTATGACACGGAAGTGGCGCTCGCGTCCGCTGCAGCGCTGATCAATACGGCCAGGAACGACGTCGACCCCCTGGCGACGGTCGAGGGGCTCGACCGGTTCCTCGATGAGCAACGGTTCTCCGGTTCGCGGCGACGGACCGACGACGAGCTGCAGTCCGTCCGCCGACTGCGCGACGAACTGGAGGTGATCTGGTTCGCGGAGGAGGACGACGCGGTCGGGCTGGTCAATACGATCCTGCGCAGGGCCAGGGCCCTCCCCCAACTCGTGCGCCACGACGAGTGGGACTGGCACCTGCATGCCACCGGGCCCGAGGCGCCGCTGGAGGAGCGGATGGCCACGGAAGCTGCCATGGCCCTCGCGGACGTCATCCGCGGACACGAACTCGACCGGCTGCGCTCCTGCGCTGCCGAGGACTGCGACGGAGTGGTGCTGGACCTCAGCCGCAACCGGTCCAAGCGCTTCTGCGATACCGGCAACTGCGCCAACCGGACACACGTCAAGGCGTACCGGGCGCGGAAGGCCGGAAGCCGCTGAGGAATCCTCCTCGAATCGCCGAGGGAGCGCCGCTGCACCTCCTGCGCCAGGCAATCCCAGGTCGAACGTACGGATGGAGCCCGCGATGTCACGCCCCGGAGGGCGGCTTCAGCCTCGTGCGGTCGTGTCAGCCGTCCTGTTTCGGCAGTCGCTCACCGTAGCGCGGCTCGTCGTCGGGTTCCGTCCGGGCGGCCGGGCTGCCCTTGGGGTCCGGCTTCGCGGAGGAACGATTGATGCCTGACCCCTTGCTGAGATGCTCGGCGTTGGGGGCCTCCGCCATCATGAGCATCGCGCAGATCACCAGCGAGGCGATGAACGCGATCCCCGCAGCGGTCAGGCCCAGATCGACGCGCAGCACGTTCGATCCGCCACCGGTGGCGAAGATCGATGTCGCGGCGCCGGCCACCACGGCCAGGACTGCCGAGAAGATGAGTGGTGCCTTGATGCCGTGGCGGAATCGTCCCTGTGTGGGCTTCCCCGGCTGGCGCTTGGCCACGGGCACTCCTTCCGGTGGTGCAATAATTTCTACGACGCGTAGAGACTCAGTTTACGGGGTCGGACGAGCCCGGGGCACCGGAAGTGTGCTGTGCGCTCAGCGCTGAATCGTGCCGGTACGTGAGCGCGGCGATACCCAGGACGACGGCGGTGATCAGCGCCCCGCCACCGGTCACGCCGAGCAGCGCGTGGGCGCCGAGCTGCGCGACGAACGGGAGGGCACCACCGGTCACGATGCTGATCACCCCGACGACGACGAGATCCCTGCCCGCGGCCTGTCGCCTGCTGGAGAGACCCCGGAACAGTTCGGCGAGACCGGCGACGACGAGCGCGACAGCTGCTGCGAAGGCGAAGGTGCGGTCCTCCGCGAAGGCGATCCCTGCCACTCCCGCCCCGAGGAGCAGTCCCCCACCGATGTCCGTGGGCAACCGGGACGCAGGACCCCACTGCGCCGAGCGGTGCGTCCAGAGGTAGCTTCCACCGAGCGCCAGCAGGTACAGCCCGCCCACCAGGGACAGCACGAGCGTGGTGGGTTCGCGCCAGAAGATGGTGATGAGCCCGAAGACGGCGCTCACCACGGCTCGCGCCAGGAACGGCCTCCACACCGCCCGCTCCGCGGTGTCCGGGCCGGGCAGGGGCGTTGCACGAGCCATCGGGGCCCTTTCTGGACGGGAACTGGACCGGTGGTTGACCGGCCAGATCAGTGTAGTCGTCGCTTTTCGCCCCGGTCCGTCACCGCTGATCCGGCGGTCCACGACGGACCATCTCCCTGATCCAGATCGGCGCGAACGGTGAGGTGCAGTTCGCCGGAGTCGGGTAGTCCGCGAGAACCCCGAGCCGTTCGCCGATCCCGATGGCGCGTGTCCGGTACTCCTCGTGATGGATACCGATCTGCGCCAGCGTATGGTTCATCGCCCACTGCAGGCGATCCGGTGCGTCCTTCATCTCGTCCTCGATGATGTCCAGGAGGTCGGGAAGGTCGATCCCCTCGGGGTGCCGGAGCACCCGTTCGCTCGTGAGGGACCATCCTGCAGCGGCGACGGCGGGATCCCGGTCGGCCATCCACGCCGTCCGGAGCTGTTCGGCGTGCGCACTCTTCTTGACGACGTAATTCACGAGCCAGTCCTGCACCTTCGGTGCCCGGGCGTCGCGCAGCATCGCCTCCAGTTCGTCCTGCCCGAAGGACCTGGGACGGCAGATCAGCAGTGCCAGGAGCCGCGCCGCCGTGTCACCGGTGGCCCAGAGGTGACCGGCCAGCTCGTGCTGGGTCCTCAGGCGCTTCCCGATGGCGCGAAGCGCCGTCAGGTTCACCCCGTGGTCATCGCCGTGCCGCTCGTTCACTGCGCGCATGCGCGGGTCCTCGAGCGCGGCCAGTTCGGCCATCAGCCCGGCCACGGTCCCGGCCGTCGTCGTTCCCGCCATCCCTGCCGCCGCCACCCTTCGTGCTCTTCGTCCGGCTCTCCCCGATCGCGGTCCTCAGTGGGCGCCGTCCGCGGAACTCCATCGTCCCGCGCCCCGGCCCGGCGCGCCAGCGCTCATCCCGCCCTCCTCACCCCGCTGCCCCGGTGCGACGGCGGGTCGCGCCGGTCACCATCCAGCGGTCGTCGCGAATGCGCCAGCCCAGTGTGAGAGCCCTCGCCAGCATGTACCCGGCTCCGAAGGCGAGCCACAGCCACACGATGCCCTCGCCCCCGGTGAGCTCCGCGCGGCCCACCAGCACCAACAGGGGCAGGTAGGCCACGAGATTCACGACGCCGGCGATCGCGAGGTACCGGGCGTCTCCCGCCCCGATCAGGACGCCGTCGAGCACGAAGACGAACCCGCACACCGGCTGGGACGCGGCGAGCACCCACAGTCCTGCGGCGAACGCCGCCTGCACGGCTGGATCGGTGGTGAAGATCGAGCCCACGTACGGCGCAACGGCAGCCACCAGGCATCCGGTGAGGACACCGAACCCCACGCCCCAGACGATCATCCGGCGGGTGAGCGCCCGAGCCAGCACCCGGTTGCCCGCTCCCAGCTCCTTGCCGATGAGTGCCTGGGCGGCGATCGCGAGGGCATCCAGCGCGAAGGCGAGGAACGTGAAGACGGTCATGACCAGCTGATGGGACGCCAGGCTGAGCGGCCCCTGATCCGTCGCGACGAAAACCGTGGCGAGGATCGCCACGCGCAGGGACAGCGTGCGGAGCATAAGCCAGGAACCCACGCCCGCGGTCGCGCGGATGCCGCGTAAGGACGGCTTCAGCGGTACGCGCTCCCGGCGGGCTGCGCGCACGAGCATCACGAGATAGACGGCCGCCATGCCCCACTGGGCGAGGCTCGTGCCGAGTGCGGAACCCGCCACCGACAATCCTGCTCCGTAGACCAGCAGGTAGTTGAGGACGATGTTGACGCCGAAACCCGCGCCGGCAACCACGAGCGGCGTGCGCGTGTCCTGCAGTCCGCGCAGCACGCCGGTCGCGGCGAGCACCACCAGCATCGCGGTGAGGCCGGGCATGGACCAGCGGAGGTAATCCACCGCGAACGCGTGGACGGCACCCTCGGCCCCCATCAGCGCTGCCACCCAAGGAGCCGTCACCCAACCCGCGACCGAGAGGAAGATCCCGAGCACGACGGCGAGGCCCACGCCGTCGCGCCCCGCGGCGAGCGCGTCGGGCAGGCGACCTGCGCCGAGGAGGCGGGCGACGGCGGGCGTGGTCGAGTAGGCGAGGAAGACCATCAGCCCGACGGCGGTCTGCAGGACCGTGGAAGCGAGGCCCACCCCGGCGAGTTCGTCGACACCGAGGTGACCGACGATGGCCGAGTCGGCCAGCAGGAACAGCGGTTCCGCGATCAACGCCCCCAGGGCAGGCACCGCAAGCCGCAGGATGGTACGGCTGAGCTGCCGGTTGGTGGGCATGGTCGTGGTCACCCGTCCAGCGTAGGGGTGCGGGCAGTGGGGCCTAAGCTTGAACCGATCCGACACGTTTGCACGGGCACCCAGGGGAGACATGAGACTCGGTATCAAGCAGTATCTGGCAGGGCTGGTCCTGCTGTTCATCAGCACGCTCTTCGTTCCCCAGGCCGTGTCCGACTTCGCCCGCGCCGACTCGACGGGGACCCCGGCACCCGAGGAAGCGCCTCTGCTCCTTGCGATCGGGATCCTCATCATCCTCGCCGCCGCAGCCTGCATAGCGTGGGGTTACTGGCTCACCCATCGCCGCGGAGCACCGCGGAAGCCCAACCCCGAGGACGACCCCGACGAGCCCCTGCTCCGTCCCGGCTACGGGCCCGAGACCCCGGATCGGGACTCCTGGCGGGACCATCCGCTGCGCAGGCCCGGCCAGGACGGGCCCTGACCGACGCCGCTCCCGAGGGGCAGCCCGACGTCGATGCACCCGCTCGCTCCCCTCTGTCCAGCCCTGCCGTCACGCTGTTCCTCCTTGCCCGCGGCACGGTGACGTTCGTACGGTCGTGGGGAGTGACCGGGCACAGCCCCTGCCTGGTCGACCACGAGCCCGCCGGGCGACCGGCCGCGTCGAGAAGGATCCCGCCATGACCTCGAGTATCCGAACCCCCGTCCTGACCGCGGCACTGGGCGGCGCCCTCCTGCTCTCGGCGACAGCGTGCACGGGCGGGGACCCGGCCGCGCCGGCCGGCGGCGCTCCGGCCCAGGTCCAGGGCAGCAGCACCTCCGAGAGCGCCTCCGGCAGCGCGCCCACCGGTGGTCCTGCGACCTCGGAGGCCTCCCAGGGGAGCGACATGAGCATCCCGGACATCGTCGACGCCGTGCAGCCCTCCGTGGTGACCATCTTCACCGGGGAAGGCCTCGGCAGCGGGGTGATCTACACCGAGGACGGCCTGATCCTCACGAACGAGCACGTGGTCCGCGGCAACGAGGAGGTCGAGGTGGCCTTCGCCGACGGTCAGCGCGTGGCCGGAACGGTGGAAGCGACGGACGCAGTGTCCGACCTCGCGCTCGTGCGGGCCGAGCGGACCGACCTCCCCGCGGCGACCTTCCAGTCGGGCCTGCCCCGCATCGGCGAACTCGCCGTCGTCATCGGCTCCCCCCTCGGGTTCGAGAACACCGCCACCTCGGGCATCGTCTCGGGCCTGCACCGCGAGATCCCCGGCTCGGCGGCCACCAGCCAGTCGCTCGTCGACCTCATCCAGACGGACGCGGCGATCAGCCCGGGCAACTCAGGAGGCGCCGTCGTGAACGGTCGGGGCGAGATCATCGGCATCAGCGAGGCCTACATCCCGCCGAGTCAGGGCGCGGTGGCCCTGGGATTCGCGATACCTGCTCCCACTGCGATCGAGGTGGCCGAGGAACTGCGCGAGGACGGCAGGGCCGAGCACGCGTTCATGGGGCTGGCCCCCGGGGCCATCACACCCCAGATCGCCGAGCAGCTGAATCTCGAGGACGTCACGGGAGTGGTGGTCCTGTCCGTGTCCGAGGGCGGTCCCGCCGATGACGCAGGAATCCGACCCGGCGACATCATCTCCAGGATCGGCGACGAGGACCTGATGGCACCCGAGGATCTCCTGGCGGCACTTCGCCAGCGCGATCCGGGTGAGACCGTCTCCGTCGAGACCCGCAGGGGTTCGGAGACACAGGACGTGGACGTGCGCCTCGCGGACCGGCCCGCCGCGCAGGGCTGACGCCGCTGGTGATCTAGTCGAAATGAGTCTTCCCGGGACCCTGTCCCAGGGACTGCAGCACCGAGGCGGCAACATCGCGCAGCTTGACGTTACGCACGCTGGAGGCGGATTTCAGGATGGACATCGCTGCATCCTGCGAGCATCTGTTCTGGCCCATGATGACGCCGACGGCGAGGTCGATGGTGGTCCGGCTCTCCATGGCGGCTTTCATGTCTGCACTCGACTCGGTCAGCCTGGCGATCCGCAGGGCGAGCCTGAGCGAGGCGGACACCTCCTCGGCGAACCTCTGTGCGGCGGCGATGGATTCCTCGTCGAACGCGTCGACGAGCGGCGAGTAGAAGTTCAATGCAGCCATGGCCTCGCCCTCGAGCGGGATGGGAACACCGAGCGCGGACGTGATGCCGTGGCCGGCGATGGCCCTGCTGTACTCGGGGAAGCGCCGTTCGCGGGCGAAGTCGCAGACGTAGTGCACGGTGCCTTCCCGAGCCGCCCGAAGGCACGGCCCGTCGTCGAACTCGTACTGCACCTCGTCCATCTTCTGGGCATCGGGGCTGTTACTCGCCACGGTGGTCTTCGACCGCGAGCGCAGGAGCGTCACACCGCAGAGCACCTCGTCCTCCGCGGACAGGGCACGGCCCGCTATCGTCACGAGCTTCGTCAGGAACTCCTCGACGTCGTCGCTATCGAGGACGAGGTCCTGCAGGATGACCGGGACGATCACGCCCTGGTCGTTGTCATCTTCAATCAACAGTCGAACTTTCGCATCAACCCGCCGCCGGGCACGCGCGATGCCGGCGAAGCGATGGTGGGGGCCGCCTGCTGCTAAACGACCTAGGAGATATTACCCAATCCCGGCGAGCTCCGGCGCCCACCTGCCGGCGTCGCTGGGCCCGTCATGACCCCGGGGACCACTCGAGGGGCTACCCGTCCTCGCGGGATCCCGCCGCGGAGAGGCACGGGACCGAGGTCTGCGCCGGCGGGGTGAACGACGACGGCGACGCCGTGTGGAGCGCGGGATTGTGCTGTCCGAGCGCGTCCAGCAGGGCAGGTCTTCCCAGGAGATAGCCCTGTACCCGGTCACACCCCAGCGCCCGCAGGATCCGGAGCTGCTCGGGGGTCTCGATTCCCTCTGCGACGATCCGGAGCTTCAGCCCGCGCCCCAGGCCGATGATCCCTTCGATCAGGCCCGTGGAATCGGCATCGGTGATGTCCGCGATGAAGGACCTGTCGATCTTCACCTCCGTCACGGGCAGCCGGTGCAGCTGCGACAGGGACGAGTACCCGGTGCCGAAATCGTCGACCGAGATACCGACACCGAGTCCGCGCAGGTGGTGGAGGATGCCGTCGTTGATGACGGACTCCGAGATGACCCTCGATTCCGTGATCTCGAGAGTCAGGGCGTTCCCCGCCAGCCCGGTTGCCGCGAGCGTTCGTTCGACCAGGTCGCCGAACTCCGAGTTGAGCAACTGACTGCCGGACACGTTGACGGAGACTTCGAGGCCGTGTCCCAGGTTCTGCACCAACGCCCCCAGCGCGCAGGACGACACCAGGGCGAACTCGCCGATCTCCTCGATCAGTCCCGACTCCTCGGCGACCTCGATGAAGGCGCCCGGAGGCAGCAGACCGAGCTCCGGATGCTGCCAGCGCACAAGAGCCTCGACGGCCACGAGTTGCAGGGTGACGGCGTCGAACTGGGGCTGGTAGTGCATCACGAGCTCGCCGCGGGCGGCGGCCCCGCGCAGGTCCGTCTCGAGCCGCAGCCTCTCCGGGCCCTGCTGCCGCTGGAGGGGCTGGCCACGCGTTCGGGCCTTCGACTCGTACATCGCGGCATCAGCCGCATCGATCAGCTCACGGGCGAGGAGCTCCACGTCGAGGAGAGGACCGGCGGCGGGCGAGCAGACGGACCACCCGGCGGCGATGTCCACCGTGATATCCCTGCCGCTGACGGAAACCGGCCGGAGGAGCTCCGACCGCACCCGGGCCTCGATCGCGGGCAGGTCCGCCGCACCGCCGACGCGCGGCACCAGGATGACGAATTCGTCACCGCTGTAGCGCGCCACCATGTCGCCTTCGCGTACCGCAGCCCGCAGACACGCCGCCACGTGTCGCAGCACCTCATCTCCCGCGGAATGTCCGAGGCTGTCATTGATGCGCTTGAACCGGTTGACGTCGAAGAACAGCAACCCGACCGAGCTGGACTCGACGGCGGCGCGAGCCAGGGTCTCGCGGCCGACCCGCTCGAGCAGGGAACGATTCGCGAGGCCTGTGAGCGGATCATGCAGCGCCTGCTGCCGCGCCTCGTCGAGCAGCTCCTGCCGGGCGGCCTCGGCCTCCTGCAGGCCGCGCAGAGCCTCTGCCAGTTCCTGCTCGTACAGCCGGCGTTCAGCCGCACGGAACACGATGATCCGGTCCTGGACGGACCCGTCGGCCATCGTCGTCCGCGTGGCCGACAGCAGGACGGGGATGCGCTCCCGCCCGGGCCCGAGGAGGTCGGCCGACAACTCCGCGAGAGTGCCGGTCTCCTCCAGGAGCGGCAGCGCATGGGTGACGAACATGATGCGATTGCCCGCGGGCAACAGGCGGGAGAAGCTCGTCCCGATCAGCTCGTCGCTGGTCCTGCCGGTCCAGTCACACAGCAGCTGATTGACCACGACGATGGTGCCGTCCGACCCCGCGACCACGTAACCGGCCGGCGCCGACCGGAACAGGGCCTCGTAGTCGGCGTCGATCACGACACCGCAGCGCGTGGGACCGGCGCGTCGGCCAGAAAAGCCAGCATGATGTCAGCGGTCTCGTCCGGCGCACTGACCTGCGGGAAGTGGCCGCGGGCCTTCATGGTGACCAGCGTCGCCGACTGCAGCCGCGATCGCATATACGCGCCGATGTGCATGGGCGCGACGGCGTCCTCCGTGCACTGCATGATGAGCGCGGGCACCTCAACCGCTGGAAGGAGATGCCGCACATCGCTGAGGAAGGCGACCCGGGCGAACTCGCGGGCTATCTCGGGGTTGGTGCGCTGGAACTTCGATTCGAGTTCGGAGCCGAGCTCCGGTTGCTCCGGCCTCCCCATGAACACCGGCGCCATCCGCGAGGCCCAGACGAGGAAGTTGGCATCCAGCGACTCGAACAGTTCGTCGAGGTCCTCCCGGGAGAATCCACCGTCGTACCCGTCCTCCACCCTGTCCATGTAGCTCGGCGATGCTGCCATCAGGACGACCGCCGCGATCCGGGCGGCATCCGCGGACTGCCGGGCGGCGGCGGAGATCGCCATCATCGCGCCCACGCTGTGCCCGATCAGCGTGACGTCACGCAGGTCGAGGACCCGGCAGATCTCGAGCAGGTCCTCCGTGTAGGCCTCGAGGGAGTCGTACCGCGAGCCGTCGTAGGCCGCGTGGTCCGACCGTCCGGACCCGACGTGATCGAACAACAGGACCCGGTAGTCCGTGAATCGCGGGAGGATGCGCTGCCACATGTCCTGGTCGGTGCCGAAGCCATGGGCGAACAGCAGCACCGGTCCGTCCGCGGGACCCAGCTCCGTGATGTTGTTCCGCCTGCGCAGGTCCCGCTCGTGCATCGTCCCTCTTCCGTCCAAGCCTCCGCACGGACATCCATGCGCTACCAATCTAGACCGGGTGACCCGTCAGCAGGTCGTCCGGTCCTGCAGAAGAACGCACGGCCCGGGACCACCGCTCACGGCGACACCTCCGTGAGCAGTCCGAGCGCGGCGTGCCGGCCGCGGTAGACGGAGGTACGCAGTTCGACGGCATAGGCCTCCAGGGCCGGCATCCCCAGCGCCTCCGCAAGGGCGATCTCGGCCTCGATATCGTAGGGCACCCGCACGAACTGGATGCTGAACGGACTGGTTCGACCGCCCTGGGGCTCGCCCTCGAGGATCACGTAGGAGGCCTGTGGTTCGTCCAGCGGGTTACCGACGCTGCCCACGTTGACCAGGGTCCGGCCGCGGTCCGTCGAGATGAAGGCGTCATGGATGTCCCCGTAGCAGACCACATCGGGCCGCGGCCCGTCACCTGTGAGCTCGGTGGCCTCGAACATCCCCTCGAACTCCGCGTCCGTGTGACGCGCATGGACCCGGTGGTAGACACTTCTCGCCGACGCATGGAACATGCGGACGCGCCGCCCGCTCAGCAGGAGATCGTGGGAGAGCGGAAGCGATCCCAGCCAGTCCCGGTCCTCCGGCGTCAACTCGTTGTGCCACCACCATCCTGCGTCGTCACGCCATTCAGGGGTCTCGCTCGGCAGGAAGTCGTCCCAGTTCCCCCGCACCGTGAGCGTGCAGTGCAGGCGGCTCAGCCGGACGCATTCCGATCCGCGGGGGCCTTTTCCGGCGACGTCCCCGAGGTTGTAGATGGTGGTGATCCCGCGGCGGGCCAGGTCCTCCAATACCGCCGCGAAGGCTGTGGCATTTCCATGGAGATCAGAAATGATTGCGACGCGTTCCATGCCGTCAGGCTACCCCGGGCTCGAGGAACCGGGCCTGCGGGGAGCGTCCCAGCTACCGGGGCGGGACAGCGGCAGTCGTGCGCAACGGGTACCTCGTCAGCGTTCCCGGCGCGCGACCCGATGGACGGGTGGCGGCTGCGCTGGCCGAGGCACTCGACGACCCGGAGTCCCGTTGGCGGATTCCGCGCCGGCAGGGGGACGACCTGACCTCGTCGCCGTGCAGGAGGTGCGAGCGGGGTCGGCGCGATCGCCCGGCTCTGATCCGGTCCGGCTGTAGGGGGCACGGCAGCAGGCGTCGTGGCCGACCCGGGCGAGGTCATCGAGGAGTTCATTGACCGCCTGGGAAACACAGTCGCGGTCGGGCTCGGGGAGGTGCATCATCCCGTGGAGGTACGCATCGACCTCGAGGCGTCCGATCGACCCTCCCATGTTCAGGAAGTGGTCCCAGACAGCGGTCAACGAGAGGCGGGCGTGCCTCATCGCGGTGTGGGTGCGCAAGCCTTGCATCGGCGGATTCCTTCGACCGGCCCGGACGGGGGCGGGAAGCCGCTGAATGGTCACGACCCGAACGGGTGGCGCAACGAGGCTCCTCCAGCGGCCGGCTTCCTGACCGACTGGTGAAGGACCGGCACTCCGGTCGATCCTCGTCCTGTCCAGTCTGACAGCGATGGACGCGCCGGGGGGAGGTGATTCCCGGATGTGCATAACCTCCGCTGATATGCGTGCTCAGCAGTGGCGGCCGCCCGGGTTGCATGTTCACATGCATACCTGTTTATATGTTCTCATGACGGAAGACGCTCAGCTCGAACGGGTGGCGGAGCTGTTCAAAGCGCTCGGCACCGTATCCCGGCTGAGGATCCTGGTCTCCCTCGCGGGCGGTGAGGGTTCCGTCGGCTCACTGGTCAGGGCCACGGGGTTGTCCCAACCCTTGGTATCGCAGCACCTGCGGGTGCTGCGGAGCATGAATCTGGTCACCGTGAGCAGATCGGGTCGGGAAGCCTTCTACTCGCTGACCGACGAGCACGTCGCCCACGTCATCGATGACGCCATCGCCCACACGGTCGAAGCATCGCCGAGCACCGAGCACATCCACTGATTCCGAGCACGAGCCAAGGAGAAGAACATGACAACCGAGATCACGGCCGAGCACACTCTCGATGATCACCGGCACGGCGCCGCGGACTGCACCCACGAGACCGTCCAGCACGGCGACCACACAGACTACCTCCACGACGGCCATCGCCATGCGGAACATGATGGCCACTACGACGAGCACGATGAGCCCGCAGAGCACACCGTCACCGATCACACCCACGGCGCGGCGGACTGCACCCACGAGGTCGTCGAGCACGGCGATCACACGGACTACGTCCACGACGGCCATCGCCACGCCGCCCACGGGGACCATTACGACGAACACTAGATCACGTCCTGACGTGTCCTACGGAACAGCACCGGCCCCGACAGGGCCGGTGCTGTCCTGTTTCACCCGCCCGGCGGGAAGGGTCGAGACCCGGAACCGGACTCGGACCGCTGCCCGCACCCGGGCCCTGCGGATGCCACCCGGCCGGCTTCCAGCCGGATGACGTGATCGGCTGCGGCGAGGGCGGCATCGTCGTGCGACACGCAGACCACGGTCGCCCCTCGGGCGCGCTCGGCGAGCAGGACGTCGGCGACGACTGCACGGGTGGCAGCATCGAGACCGGTGGTGGGCTCGTCGAGCAGGAGGATGTCGGCACGCTGCGCCAGTCCCTGCGCGAGGAAGGCGCGTTGTCGCTGTCCCCCCGAGAGCGCTGTCAACGGACGGTTCCGGTACCCGCCCAGCCCGACCAGACCGATGCACTCGTCGACGATGCCCCGATCGTCGGCGCCCAGGCGTCCGAGCAGACCGGAACGGGACCATCGCCCCATCGTGACGACATCCCGCACCGTGAGTGGCATGCGGTCGGAGACCTCGCTGCGCTGGACGACAAGAGCCCTGTGCAGGCCCGACGGGACCGACACCCTGCCCCTGCGGGGGACGAGCAGGCCGGCGAGCACTGCCAGCGCCGTCGACTTGCCGGATCCGTTCGGTCCCGCGATCACCGTCACCGCACGGGAGCGGGCGGCGAGGGAGATGCCACACAGGGCATCGACGCCGTCGTGATCGAACCAGACGTCGGAGAGCGAAAGCTCGTACGGCGCCCGAGCAGTCGGAACCAGCAGGTGAGGCGGGGACGTTCGAACCGAAGGCATCCCCCGAAACTACCATGTTGAGAACGATAGTCATTTAAGTCTAGGGTTCCCCTGTGACCCTGCTCCTCGAACCTTTCGCCACCGACTTCATGCTGCGCGCACTGCTGGGCGGCACGCTCTGTGCTGCCATCTGTGCCGTCGTCGGGACGTGGGTGGTGATCCGGGGCATGGCCTTCCTCGGCGAGGCGATGGCTCACGGCATGCTTCCCGGCGTGGCGCTGGCCACTCTGGCCGGTGTCCCCGTCATCCTCGGAGCGGCGTGCAGCGCGATCGTCATGAGCCTCGGTGTGAGCTTCCTGACCCGACGGGGACGGCTGTCCCATGACACGAGCATCGGCCTGTTCTTCGTCGGCATGCTCGCTGCGGGCATCATCATCATCTCCCACTCACGCAGCTTCGCGACCGACGCGACGGCCATCCTCTTCGGGGACGTCCTGGCGATCGGGCCCGGCGAGCTCGGGCTGCTGGCAGGCGCCCTCGTCGTCACCGTCCTGGTCGCCGCGGCCTTCCACCGCGCCTTCGTCGCTCTCGCCTTCGACCGCAGGATCGCCCAGGTCCTCGGCCTGCGGCCACGCCTTGCCCAGGTGCTCCTCGTCGGCCTGGTGACACTGGCCGTCGTCGCCTCCTATCAGGCAGTAGGCGCGCTGCTCGTGATCGGTCTGCTCCTCGCTCCGGCCGTCGCCGCCGCTCCATGGACCTCGCGGATACCGGTCACCATGGTCCTCGCGGCACTGATCGGTGCTACGTCCGTCCTCCTCGGGCTCCTCGCATCCTGGCACTACGGCACGGCCGCCGGGGCCTCGATCGCCCTGGCCGCCATCGGGTGCGCCGCCCTGTCCACCATGGTGCGCACCCTCACCCGCTCACTCTCTGCCGACCGTCCCACCAGCCTCGCAAGCCCCGCCACGCCTGGAGTCGCCGGTCCCCAGCCGGTGTCCGCTCCGTCACAGAAAGTTCTCCGTGCCAACGCCTAAGCTCCTGCTTCTCTCCCTTCCCCTGCTCGCCCTCACCCTTTCCTCGTGCTCCCCGACCGGATCAGCCGGCGAAGCCGTCACCGATCCTTCGACGGCTTCCAGTCCCGCGCCGGCGGCCCTCGGCGACGGCCACGGTACCGTCCAGGGATCCACCGAGGTCGCGGAACCGCAGCTCCACCTGATGTCCCTCGACCCCGAAGGTCGGATCAGCCTGCTCGATCTTGCGGACGAGACGACCTCCGACGTCGGCGAGGTGCCGGACGTGAGTGCCACTGCAACCGACGGGCGCTACCTCTTCGCGTCGTCGGCGACTGCCGGGACGATGACGATCATCGACAGCGGCATGTGGACGTGGGACCACGAGGACCACTTCCACTACTACCGCGGCGCCTCGAAGACCGTCGGCGCCGTCGAGGGGGAAGGCGAGGCCGTCGTCACGCCCGGCGCTTCGGCCACGGGCGTCTACTTCCCCGCGAGCGGCGAAGGCACCGTGCTCGACAACGACGCCCTCGCCACGGGTGAGCTGACGGTGCGCGCGGAGCTGTCCGCCGACCCGCACCCCGGAATGCTGGTCCCCCTCGCGGACCTCACGCTGATGACGCGCCCCGGACCCGATGGTGTCGCAGCCACCGTGCAGGCCTTCGACAGGGACGGCGTACCCGTGGACGGTGCGGAGGCGGACTGCACCGACGCCCAGGGCACCATCACCACGTCCGTGGGCGCAGTCATCGGCTGCGACGACGGCGCCCTGCTCGCCTCGCCCGACGGCGACACGGTCGCCTTCGAGCGCATCCCCTACCCGGCAGGAGTGGACGCCCCGAAGGCCACCGAGTTCCGCGCCCGGGAGGGCCGACCCACCGTCGCCGCCGTCGCGGGCGAACAGGGTGCGTGGCTGCTGGATACGCGGGAGCGCTCCTGGCAGTTCGTCCCGTCCGAGGCCGCACTGCTCCAGGTCTCCGCGGTGGACGACAAGGAGGGGCACGTCGTCGCCCTCGCCGCCGACGGGCGCATCCTCGTGCTCTCAGCCGAGACCGGCAGGATGATCGCCGCCACCGACCCGCTGCTGCCACGGACCCTCGAGGATCCGACGCTGCTGTCCGGGGTCGAGCTGACCGCCGACCAGCAGCGGGCCTACCTCAACGCCCCCGCCGAGCAGACCCTGTTCGAGATCGACTTCGCCGACGACGCCAGGATCGCCCGCACGTTCGCAACCGACACCGTCCCGGCCCACCTGGCGGAGGTGGGTCGATGACCGCCGGGCGCCGGTATCTCGCCCTCGTTCTCGCCTCGGCCGCCCTCGCCGGAGCGACCGGGTGCGCGGGGCCGGGGTCGGAGAAGCCCGTCATCGTCGTCACCACCAACATCCTCGGCGACGTCGTGCAGAACGTGGTGGGTGACGAGGCCGACGTGCGCGTCCTCATGCAGCCCAACGCTGACCCGCACTCCTTCGAGATCTCCGCGCAGGACGGCGCCATGATGCGCGAGGCGGACCTGATCGTGACCAACGGTCTGGGCCTGGAGGAGGGACTCCAGCGGCACATCGACAGCGCCGCCGCCGAGGAGGTGCCGATCCTCGTCGCGGGAGACACCTTCGAGCCCATCGAGTACGCCGACGGTGAGTCGGCCGGAGTGGAGGACCCCCACTTCTGGACCGACCCCGCACTGATGGTCGACGTCGTCGATGCGCTGGAGGAGAGGGTGCTGGGGATCGACGGCATCGACGCCCCGTCCGTCGGGGACGCCGCGGATGCCTATCGCCTGTCTCTGACCGAACTCGACACCACCATGACCGACGCCTTCGCGGCCATCCCGGCGGACCGGCGGAACCTGGTGACCAACCACCACGTCTTCGGTTACCTCGCGGACCGCTACGACTTCCGCATCATCGGTGCGGTCATCCCGGGAGGCACCACCCTCGCCTCCCCCAGTGCGTCCGACCTCCGCGACCTCGTCGCGGCGATCGAGGAGGCGCGGGTCACCACCATCTTCGCCGAATCGTCCCAGCCGGACCGGCTCGTCCAGGTCCTCGCCGACGGCGCGGACCTCGACGTCGACGTCGTGGAACTGTTCACCGAATCCCTCACCGAGCCGGGTGAGGGTGCAGACACCTACCTGACCATGATGCGCACCAATACCGAGCGCATCTCCACCGGACTCTCTCCCTGAGATCCGCGAACAGAAAGAAGATGATGACAGCGAATCCCCTCGCACAGCGCCCGAAGCACCTGGCGCTCGCCGCCACCGTGGCCGCCTCGGCCCTGCTCCTGACCGCCTGTGGCTCCTCGTCCGAACCGGCCTCGGAGGCCTCGGCTGCACCGGCGACCACGGCGTCGGCCGCAGCGGCGTCCCCCACCCCCCGCGTCGCCCTGACCTACGACGGCGGCATCATGGTCCTCGACGGCACCACGATGGAGCTCGAGGGTGACATGCCCATCGACGGCTTCACGCGACTGAACCCCGCAGGGGACGGACGCCACGCCCTCGTCACCGTCCCCGAGGGCTTCCAGGTCCTCGACCTCGGCACGTGGACGGACTCCTCCGGTTCGCAGCAGACGGAACCGAAGCTCACGGACCTCATGTTCGAGGCCGACGCCGCGGGCCACGTGGTGCAGCACGGCGACAAGACCGTCCTCTACGCCGACGGCACGAGCGACACCACCATCTACACCACCGACGATCTCCTCGAGAACCCCGAAAGCCTCCCGGCGACAGAGGTCGTCGAGGGTGACGAGGCGCATCACGGCGTCTCGATCGTCCTCGAGGACGGCACCTTCCTCACAACGGTCGGCAACTCCGAGAGCCGCTCCGGCATCAGGGTGCTGGACGCCGACGGCAACGAGGTCGCCGCGAGCGACGAGTGCCCCTCCATCCACGGTGAGGGTACGGCCATGAACGAGGTCGTCGTCTTCGGCTGCAGCGATGGCGCCCTCGTCTATGACAACGGTGAGATCACCAAGATCGACGCCCCGGACGAATTCGGCCGCATGGGCAACGCGTACGTGAGCGAGAACAGCCCCATCATCGCCGGGGACTACAAGGACGACCCCGACCTCGAGGGCTACCTCCTGCACCAGCTCACGCTGATCGACACCGAGACCAAGACCATGGAGGTCATCGACCTGCCCGAGGGAGTCGAGTACACCTTCCGTGACGTGGCCCGCGGACCGAACGACGAGATCCTGATCCTCGCCTCGGACGGAGCCCTGCACTCCATGGACCCCGAGACCGGTGAGATCACCGACTCCCTTCCGGTCGTCGACGCCTGGGAGGGCCCGGCCGAGTGGCAGGATCCGCACCCCGCCATCAAGGTCGTCGGCGGCACGGCGTACGTGACCGACCCCGCGGCCAAGAAGCTCCACGCGGTGGACCTCGCTTCGGGAGAGATCACCTCGTCCGTCGAACTGCCGGGCGTACCCAACGAGCTCGCGGCCGTCGAAGGCTGATCCGTCCCGACAGGAGGAGGGCCGGCGCCGCATGCGGTTCCGGCCCTCCTCCGTCAGCGCTGGACGAGCAAGGCCAGTTCCCGTGCAAGATTGCGTCCGGCACTCTCCGACCACAGGCCGCGAGCAGCGTCGCTGCGGTACAGCGGATCGAGCGCCATCAGCCGTTGCAGCACCGCGCGCCTGCCCGCGACGAAGTCGGCATCCGGGACAGATGCATATTCGCGCCGTATCGCGGTGGTGTAGCGGACGTAGTCCTCGGGTGCGGAACCGAGTACCGACAGGTCGGCGTCGCAGAGGAGCTCGCCGGCCCGGTCGCCCGGCTCCGGATCATGTCCGATCGTCAGCAGGACGAGCCGTTCGACCCCACGCACCACCGACTCGTCGACGGCACCCCGTAGCCGTTCGACGGCGAGCGCTGCCGACCTGCGTTCATCCTCACCGGCCATGCCGTGGTGTACGGCATCGTGGAACCACGCCGCCAGCAGCACGGTGTCGCGGAGTCGGGCGTCGGACGGTTCCAGCAGTCGATCCAGGGCCTCGAGGACCGCCAGGAGATGTGTCATCGAGTGGTAGGTGCGATGCGGCTCGTTCCAGCGGTCGAGCAGTTCCTCTCCCAACGCCGCGTCGTCGGGCCGGAGCCGTTCCCAACGGGACCTGAGGGCCGCCCGCAGCCTGGGCCCGCGCCGTCGCGCCGGAACCCTGAGCCCGCTCCGGATCAGTGCCCGGACGAGGTCGGCGCCGCTGACTTCGAGCGCTCCCCGGTCCACGAGCTCGCGGTACCGCTGCGCCGGCACGTCGTAGTGGTCCTCGTCGAAGGCGCGGCGCGAGATGCCCGCGGCTACGGCGAACGCGTGGAGCTCCTCGAGCGACGCGGTCGAGACGAGATGCGAGAAGACCGTCCCGTGGGCAGGCCACGACGGCGGATCGATCAGGATGGCCATGACCAGCAGTCTAGGCGGGGGCTGCCAGGGGACATTAGGCCATTCTCCTCGGGATACACGGAATGAAGGAGTCGATATCGAGATCGCGAATTCGTCGCATTGTCCACCCGTACGCCCTCCCCCCTGTCGGCGGGACATTCCGGGATAGGCTCGACGAAATGGGGCGATGAATTCATTCGAACAACGCAGGAGATTCCGATGGCGCAGCGAGTACAGGTAGAACTGGTCGACGACCTCAACGGCGAGGAAGCACAGGAGACAGTGCGCTTCGCCCTCGACGGGACGAATTACGAGATCGACCTGACCGAGGGCAATGCGCAAGCCCTGCGCTCGGCCCTGTCCGATTACGTGGACAAGAGCCGGAAATCCGGTTCGGGTAAGCAGTCGGCAACGGGGCAGAAGGCGACGGCGTCGAAGTCCAAGCGCGAGGACACGCAGCAGATCCGCCAGTGGGCACAGGAGAACGGATACAACCCGAGCTCGCGGGGCCGGATCACGCAATCGATCATCGACGCCTACAACGAGAGCCGCTGAATCCCCGCGACCCGCCGTGCGTCACGACGCACGGCGGGTCGCCGCTCGCGGCATGGACGAACCGCCGTCGGGCCTGTACAAAACAGGTGGGGCATGAGATTCTCCGGAGTGATTCGCATCACACGCCGGCCTCGAGTCGGAGCGACGCCACCGGGGGCACACCATGTCAGCACCAGGAACCACTCTCCTCGCCATCGGCACCAAGAAGGGCCTGTGGCTCGCCACCAGTCC
>JASLAA010000050.1 GCA_030147325.1 Arthrobacter sp.
ACGAGTCGCACGAAGGTGTCGTGCCCGCCGACGGTCTCGTAGAAGTTCTCGGTGTACTGCGGCTGGGTGAACTCCCGGCCGGTCGCGACGAGCCGATCGGCCGGGAGGGGGACGCTCGCTCCGGCAGCTCGCAGGGGGAGCTGCGCGCCGGAGGAGGGTGCTGCCGGGGGCGTGGAATCGCCCGCGTCGCGCCCCGCGCCCGTCTGCTCCTGCCCGCTCATGCCCGGCGTTCCGTGGTGAGCGCCGGGGGAGCTGTCGCCCCCGCGGCGGGCGGCGGCTCCGCTCCGCCGGTCGGAGTGGATGGCGCAGCCGGTCCGGACGGTTCGGCCGGTGGTGTCACGTAGTTCCCCTGTGAGCGGTTCCCCACCTTGGTGATATCACCGTTCCGCACATACCAGACGGCACCGTCCTGGTCGACCATCCGGGTGATACGCAGGCCGAGCGACTGGACCACGCCCACCGTGTCCCCGACCTCGATGGTGTCACCGATCCCGTACTGGTCCTCGATGGTGATGAAGAACCCGAGGAACGCGTCGCGGATCACCTCGCGCGCTCCGAAACCGATGGCGATGCCGACGATGCCGACGCTCGCGAGGATCGGGCCGATGTTGAACCCCAGGGTGTCGATCACCATCAGGATCGCGATGATCGCGATCGCACCGGCGGCGACGCTCGAGAGCAGGCCGCCGATGGTCTCCGCCCGCTGGACGCGGCGTGCGCTGTCGAACGGTCGGAGGACGGGCTGGGCCCAGCGGAAGTGCGGCTTCTTGAAGACGTTGTAGCCGTTCTGGACGCGCCTGACCGAGCGGGTGATGAGATAACGGACGACGAACCAGAGGAGCAGGGCGCCGACGCCGATGATGACGGCGCCGATCACCTGACCGCCATAGCCGAGGGAGGGTAGGAATGTCATGGAAGTCGCTTTCGTACAGGTGTCGGGGTCTCCGCCCGGACTCTGCCACCGGGCGCGGGACGCCATAACAGGCTACAGCGGGCAAGCACGGCTATCGGTCCGGCGGGAGCACCGGGCAGTCGTCCTACGTGCCCTCCGGACCGGCCGAGGTCGGCTCGTGGTGCACGGGGAAGGCCACGGACCGTGCGATGAAGCACAGGCGGTGTGCCTCCGCGTGGAGTGAGTCGGCGAGCTCGGCCTGCTCTCCAGCTGCGAGCTGCACATGTGGTCGCAGGAGGATCCTGGTGAACTCGCCGCTGCCGTCACTGTTCAGGCGGAGCGATCCGGTGGCCGAGTCGTCGTAGCCGGTCACGATCAGGCCTGCCTTCACCGCGACGTGCAGGTAGGACAGCATGTGGCACTGGGCGACGGCGGTGAGCAGCAGTTGCTCCGGGTTCCAGCGATCCTTGGAGCCGTGGAACGTCGGGTCGGCCGTACCGGGAAGCACTCCCGGACCGTCGACCGCGATCTCGTGGTCCCGGCTGTACGACCGGTAACCGGAGGTCCCGGTGCCGAGATTCCCGGTCCAGCGGATGCGCGCTGCGTACTCGTGCTGCTGCAGGTTCATGCTCCCAACCTAGTGCCGGTGGCGGCGCGGTGCTGTCCTGGTATGGGAGTGGCGCCTTTCCGCCCGGAACGAGCAGGGACCGCCGGCGCGTACCGGCGGTCCCTGCTCTCACAACGCCGTCAGCGCAGCAACCCCCGGGTCATGCGTCCGCGGCCTGGGCCCTGAGTGCCCGCTCGATGCCGTCCCGGCTTTCCAGGACCAGTCGCCGCAACGAGGGCGAGTCCTCGCCGAGCGCCTCCAGGAAGGCGTCCGTCCTGTCCAGCGTCTCCTGGGTGGTCAGCAGGGAGGGGTACAGGCCGACGACGATCTGCTGGGCGATCTCGTGGGTCCGCGTCGCCCAGACATCCCGCACCGACGAGAAGTACCTGTCCACGAACGGCTCGAGCAGCGCGCGGTCGTGCACGCGCATGAATCCGGAGATCATCGAGCGCTGCGTCGCGTTCGGGAGCTCCGTGGAATCGACGAGGGCGGCCCATGCTGCGTCCTTCGCTTCCGGCGTGGGCAGGGCAGCCTGTGCAGCGGCCGCGGCGAGCTGGCCCGTCGCGGTCGTGTCGCTGGACAGCTCGGCGTCGATCTCCACCTGCCCGGCCCTGCCACCCACCACGAGGCTGGTGAGCAGCTCCCACCTGAGATCCTGGTCGACACTGAGACCCCCGGGTACCCGTTCACCTGTCAGCAGGGCCTCGACGGCATCGAGGTGTACCGCGGTCCGCGCGTGGGACGAGAACGCCCTGGTGAACTGGAGTTGCGCGTCGGACCCGGGGGCCGACGCCAGAGCCAGTTCGAGGAGACTGTCCGCTGCCGCATCCGTCATCGCCTCCCGTTCCGCCGGAGCCACGTAGAACGCGAGGGTCGAGGCGAGCTGGCGCAGCAGGACGAGGACGACGGAGGAATCCGATTCCGCCCCGATGTTCTGCAGCACGAGTTCCACGTAGTCACGCGCCGGGGTCTCGCCGTCGCGTGCGGCATCCCAGGCCGATGCCAGCACGAGGGTCCGGGGGAGGGAGTCCCGGAAATCCTTCACATGGCGTACCGAGGTCCGCAGCGATGCGGGGTCGAGGCGGATCTTCGCGTAGGCGAGATCGTCGTCATTGAGGAGCACGAGTGCCGGCTGCTTTTTGCCGACGAGGTCCGGGACCTCGGTCCGCTCACCGTCGACGTCGAGCTCGAGCCGATGGACGCGAACCAGTGCGCCGTCGGGGTCGAGGTCGTAGAAACCGACCGCGAGCCGGTGCGGCCGGATGGTCGGGAACGCCTCGATCGCGCTCTGCAGGATCGCGAAGGACGTGATCGTGCCGTCGTCGGCCGCGGTGAATTCGGGGCGCAGGGTGTTGACCCCGGCGGTCTCGAGCCACAGGCCCGACCACTCCTTGAGGTCGCGGCCGCTGGCGGCCTCGAGTTCGGACAGGAGATCGACGAGCTCGGTGTTCCGCCACGAGTGCTTCGAGAAGTATTGGCGCACGCCCTCCATGAACTTGTCCTGGCCGACCCACGCAACCAGCTGCTTGAGCACCGAAGCGCCCTTCGCGTAGGTGATGCCGTCGAAGTTGACCTGCACGTCCTCGAGATCGTTGATCTGCGCCACGATCGGATGGGTCGAGGGGAGCTGGTCCTGCCGGTAGGCCCAGCCCTTCTCGAGGATGGCGAAGGTTGTCCAGGACTGCGTGAACTCGGTCGCCTCCGCCGCGGCCAGGGTGGACATGAACTCGGCGAAGGACTCGTTCAGCCAGAGGTCGTTCCACCAGCGCATGGTCACGAGGTCGCCGAACCACATGTGCGCGAGTTCGTGGAGGATGGTGATCGCCCGGCGTTCGACGGTCGCATCCGGCACCCGCGAACGGAAGACGTACGTCTCGACGAACGTGACTGCGCCCGCGTTCTCCATGGCACCGGCATTGAACTCGGGCATGAACAGCTGATCGTACTTCTCGAACGGATAGGGGGCGCCGAACTGCTCCTCGTAGAAGGCGAACCCCTGCCGCGTCAGCGCGAAGATGTTCTCCGCGTCCATGTACTGCATGAGTGACTTCCGGGCGAACACCCCGAGCGGGATCGTCCGGCCATCGGAACTCGTGAGTTCGCTGCGCACCGACTGGTAGGGACCTGCGATGAGTGCCGTCACATAGGAGGACAGGACCGGCGTCGGTTCGAAGTACCACGTGGCGCTGCCACTTTCGTCCGCCTCCGAGCCTGCCTGGACGGGCTCGGGCGTGGTGGAGTTGGAGATGACGTCCCAGTGCGACGGAGCGGTGACGGAGAAGCGGAAGGTCGACTTCAGGTCCGGCTGCTCGAACACTGCGAAGACTCGCCGCGAATCAGGGACCTCGAACTGCGTATAGAGGTACACCTCGCCGTCGACCGGGTCCGTGAAGCGGTGCAGTCCCTCGCCGGTGTTCATGTAGAGCATGTCGGCCTCGACGACGAGGGTGTTGCTCGCCGCGAGCGACGGCAGCTGGATGCGAACGCCGTCCGCGACCTCGGTGGGATCCAGCTCGACGCCGTTCAGCTCGACGCGGTACACGGTGTCCGTGACGGCGTCGATGAACGTCGCGGCGCCCTGCCGAGCGTCGAAGGAGACCACCGTCGTCGACCGGAAGACGCGCTCGCCGCGCGTCAGGTCGAGGGTTATCTCGTAGGAGTGGACAGTGAGCAGATCGGCGCGTGTGCGTGCTTCGTCGCGCGTCAGGTTCAGACCGGGCAAGGATCGCCTCCAGGGTGGGAATCGGGTACGGCGCGTGTAATGCGGGTCACGCGGCGTTCCGATTCTCTCACTCGGCCCCGGAAGTCCATGCGCCGTCCCCGTCCGCACGCCGGCTGCGGAACCTCACCGCCGGCGGACTAGGCTGGGACCGTCCTGCCACGTCGGGCGGACCGACCCGCACCCACCGCCGGCCCGTGCCGGTGCCTTCAGGAGGAACACATCGCCATGCGCGTCCACCTTGCTACCGACCACGCCGGCATGGAGCTGAGCGCCCACCTGCTCTCGCACCTCACCGCGGCGGGTTACGACGTCGTCGACCACGGGCCCACCTCCTACGACCCGGAGGACGACTATCCGTCCTTCTGCATCGCGGCCGCGCGGGCGGTCGTCGATGAGCAGGCCGCCGGCGGTGACTCCCTGGGCATCGTCCTCGGCGGCTCGGGCAACGGGGAGCAGATCGCGGCGAACAAGGTGCGCGGCGTGCGCGCTGCGCTCGCCTGGAACCTCGACACGGCCCGCCTCGCGCGGCAGCACAATGATGCGAACGTCGTCGCCGTCGGTGGGCGCCAGCACTCCGTGGAGGAAGCGACGGCGATCATCGAGGCCTTCCTCGCCGAGCCGTTCAGCGGGGCGGTGCGGCACAGTCGCCGGATCGGTCAGATCGCGCGATTCGAGGAGACGGGGACCGTTGCCTGAGGGCCACTCGGTCCACCGCCTGGCGAAGCAGTTCGCCTCGGTGTTCACCGGTGAGCGGCTTGCCGTGTCCAGCCCGCAGGGTCGCTTCGCTGCCGGTGCGGCGCAGCTCGACGGAGCGATCCTGGCCAGCGCCCTCGCTCACGGGAAGCAGATGTTCCTCCGCTTCGACAACGACCGCGTCCTGCGAGTGCACCTCGGGCTGTACGGCGCCTGGAGCTTCGGAGGCGACGCCACCTTCCGAGGGGCTTCGAGTATCGGCGCGCCCCGGAGGGTCGGTGAGTCGGAGCAGGCGTCGGAGGACGGCGCCGGGCCTGCCTCGTACACCGGTCCGCCCGCTCCCGTCGGAGCCGTCCGTGTACGGCTGGTATCGGAGCACGGCTGGGCCGATCTGCGGGGGCCCACGGCGTGCGAGGTGATCACGGGCGCCGAGGAGGCTGCGGCACGGGCGAAGCTCGGTCCCGACCCGCTGCAGGCAGGCTCGGACGGTTCCGTCTTCACCCGGAAGATCATGTCGAGCATCACGCCCGTCGGGATCCAGCTCATGAACCAGGCCGTCATCGCCGGTATCGGGAACATCTACCGGGCCGAGGTGCTGTTCCTGCAGGGCATCCATCCCCGGCGACCCGGCAGGCAGTTGCGTGAGGACGAGGCGGACGCCATCTGGACCGACACGGTGAGGCTGATGAAGGACGGTGTGAGGGAGGGGCGGATCGTCACGACCACTGCCGAGGCCAGGAACGGACGGCCCAAGCGGTCCGCGCCGCACTACGTCTACAAGCGGACGGGCGAGCCATGCCGGCGCTGCGGGACTCCGATCCTCACCGCCGAGATGGCCGCGCGGAACGTCTACTGGTGTCCCGTCTGTCAGGCCGACTGAGGACGTCGGATCCTTAACGAAGAACACCCGGACAGTTGTCCGGGTGGCCGGCTGCTGGCCGGGGGAGAGGGGATGACGGGAATCGAACCCGCGTAATCAGTTTGGAAGACTGAGGCTTTACCATTAAGCTACATCCCCGCAGCGGGGCCCGAAGGACCTCCGTGGAACGCATATAACTACACCACAGCTGCCGACTGATCGCCAAATGTGCGCGGTGGGCGCAAAGATGCGTAGACTGACACTCGCACTTACGGGGTGTAGCTCAGCTTGGTAGAGCGCCTGCTTTGGGAGCAGGAAGTCGCAGGTTCAACTCCTGTCACCCCGACTCTGCCGTGTGATGAGGAAAGTGCCTCCCCTGCAGAACCAATCCCAATCAGTTCAGGAGTCCTACGCTGTGAAGAGCGCTGTTGAAACCCTTTCCCCCACCCGGGTGAAGCTGAACGTCGAGGTTCCCTTCGAGGAACTGAAGCCCAGCATCGACGAGGCCTACAAGACCATCGCCACCCAGGTCCAGGTTCCGGGGTTCCGCAAGGGCAAGGTCCCGCAGCAGCTCATCGACCAGCGTGTCGGACGGGGTTACGTCATCGAGACGGCCATCAACGACGGCCTGAACGGCTTCTACCAGAGCGCTGTGCAGGAGACGGGTATCCGTCCGCTGAGCCGCCCGGAGGTCGAGATCACCGAGGTGCCCGATCCCGCGAAGAAGGACGGCCAGCTGACGTTCACCGTCGAACTGGACATCCGCCCGGAGATCGAGCTTCCGGACTACAAGGGCATCGAGGTCACCGTCGAGGCCGTCGAGGCTTCCGACGAGGACGTCCAGAAAGCCATGGATGAGCTGCGCGGCCGCTTCGGCACGCTGACGGCGGTCGACCGCCCCTCCAAGGACGGGGACTTCCTCACCATCGATCTGACGGCGTCGGTCGACGGCGAAGAGGTCGATTCCGCGCAGGACCTGTCCTACCAGATCGGCTCCGGCACGATGCTCGAGGGTATGGACGAGGCCGTGACCGGCCTGTCCACCGACGAGGACGCGACGTTCGAGACCAAGCTGGCAGGCGGCGAGCACGCCGGTGCCGACGCGCAGGTCAAGGTGATCGTGAAGGCCGTCAAGGAGCGCGAACTCCCCGAGGTCGACGACGACTTCGCCCAGCTCGCCTCGGAGTTCGACACGGCAGAGGAACTGCGCGCCGATCTCGTGAAGCAGGCCTCCGAGTCGAAGCTCATGGACCAGGGCGTCGAGGCGCGCGACAAGGTACTCGACAAGCTCGTCGAGCTCGTCGCCGTTCCCGTCCCCGAGAGTGTCGTCGAGGAGCAGCTCGAGCAGCACTTCAACGGCGAGAACGCCCACACTGCCGGCGAGGACCATGACACCGAGGAGCACCGCGCGGAGATCCGCGGGAACACCGAGCGGGCCTTCCAGAACGAGGTCATCCTCGATTCCGTCGCCGAGAAGGAAGAGGTCGGCGTCAGCCAGAGCGAGCTGATCGACTACATCGTCTCCACGTCCGGCCAGTACGGCATGGAGCCGAACCAGTTCGCGCAGATGCTCGACCAGAGCGGCCAGGTTCCGATGATCGTCGGCGAGGTACGCCGTCGCAAGGCTCTCGCCAAGGTGCTCGAGTACGCGACCGTCACCGACACCAACGGTGCTGCAGTGGACCTGACCGAATTCGTCCGGCCCGCCGGCGACGACGCTGAGACCCTCTCGGTCGACGACGCCGAGACCGAGCAGGACGTCGCCGAGGACATCCAGGCGACCGGCACCGAGTCTGCCGAAGCGACTGAGTCCGTCGAAGCGCCCGAGGCTGCCGAAGCCTCCGCAGAGGACGCACCTGCCGAGGATGCTCCCGCCGACGAGCCGAAAAAGAAGGCGAAGAAGAAGGCCAGTTCGAAGTAGCTGCTCCCAGCGCGGGCAGGATCTCAGCAGCGGTGCCGTAGCCCCAGGGCAGCGGCACCGCTGTCGCTTTAACCGCCGGGTTGATGGCTCGGCCCAGCAGCCGGCGTCCTTCCCGGAGGGTGC
>JASLAA010000070.1 GCA_030147325.1 Arthrobacter sp.
GTGACCACGTCGGAGTCGGACCAGTACCGCAACGTGCTCCGATTGCGCGGGGCCCTCTCCGACGGCAGCCAGATCTCCGTGGCCGGCACCCTCACCGGACCGAAGCAGGTGGAGAAGCTGGTCGGCGTGAACGGGTACGACCTGGAGATCCCCATCAGCGACCACCTCCTGGTCCTGCTCTACACCGATCGGCCCGGCGTCATCGGCGCGCTCGGCCGCCTCCTCGGGGAGCGGGAGATCAACATCGCCGGCATGCAGGTCGCCCGGAACAAGGAGGGCGGGCAGGCGCTCTCCCTGCTCACCGTCGACAGTGCAGTACCGCAGGACGTCCTCGACGCCATCCGTGCCGAGATCGGCGCCACCGTGGCGCGGGAAGTGGACCTCCAGGACTGACGGGCCGGACAGAAGGAGCCCCATGGCAACCCACCACCTGCCCGCCACCCAGGACACGGCCACGCAGGTCCTGTCCAGGGACACCCCGCCCGTGCTCCGGGTCGAACCCGGTGACCGCGTGGTCGTCGAGTCCCTCGACGCCTGGGGTCACCTCGAACGCCAGGTGACCCCGGGAGCCGAGACGCCCTACCGGTTCCCCGACCGCCGGGGGCACGCCCTCACGGGCCCTGTCGAGGTCGCCGGAACCAGCCCGGGTGACGTCCTCGCCCTGCGGTTCGAGGCATTCGAGACGGCCGGGTGGGGCTGGACGGCGGCGGGCCGGCGGGACGACGCCTTCTCCCGCAGTCTCGGGCTGGAAGGGACCGACCCGGCGTGGCTGCTGTGGGACCTGGACCCGGTGTCGGGAACCGGGACGAACCAGTACGGGCACGTCGTCCGGCTCGATCCGTTCCTCGGCGTCATGGGTCTGCCACCGGCCGAGCACGGCGAGCATTCCACGACACCCCCGCGCTCCGAGGGCGGCGGCAACATCGACTGCCGTGAGCTGACGGCGGGATCGACGCTCTTCCTGCCGGTCACGGTGCCCGGAGCGCTGCTGCACCTCGGTGACGGCCATGCGGCCCAGGGCGACGGCGAGGTGGGCGGCACCGCGATCGAGTGCGGCATGACGACGAGCCTCACGATCGACGTCCACGCCGACCCACCCCTCCGGTCGATCCATGCCCTGACACCGACGGCTCGGATCACCTTCGGTTTCGACGCCGATCTGAACAAGGCGACGGCGGAAGCGCTCAACGCCATGCTCACGTGGCTGCAGCGGCTGTACGGGCTCGAGCGGAAGGCCGCGCTGGGGCTCGCCAGTTCCGTGGTCGACCTCCGGGTCACCCAGATCGCCAACGGGACGTGGGGCGTCCACGCCGTCCTGGCCCTCGACGCCGTCCGGTGAGGTGACGCTCGCACTTGGGCAAATACGCAGTGCCCGGGGTAATTTCATAGGGTGACTCCCGCAGCCGGCGCAAAGCCCTCGTTCTACATCACCACGGCCATCTCCTACCCGAACGGCGAACCCCACATCGGTCACGCCTACGAGACGCTCGCCGTGGACGCCATGGCGCGCTTCAAGCGCCTCGACGGATTCGACGTCATGTACCTGACGGGCACCGACGAGCACGGCCTGAAGATGCAGCAGGCCGCGGACCGCGAAGGCATTCCCGTGCGGGAGCTCGCCACGCGCAACGCCCTGGCCTTCCGGGACATGAACGACGTCGTCGGCACGTCCTACGACCGCTTCATCCGCACCACGGACACCGACCACTACGCCGCCGCGACCGAGATCTGGAAGCGCATGGAGGCGAACGGGGACATCTACCTCGACAAGTACGCCGGCTGGTACTCCGTACGGGACGAGGCGTTCTGGTCCGAGGACGAGACCGAGGTCCGTGAGGACGGCGTGCGGTATTCCAAGGAGACCGACACGGAGGTCACGTGGACGGAGGAGGAGAGCTACTTCTTCCGGCTCTCCTCGTACCAGCAGAAGCTGCTGGACCTCTACGAGTCCCGGCCGGAGTTCGGAGCGCCTCAGTCCCGCTTCAACGAGGTCATCTCGTTCGTCCGCCGCGGACTCGAGGATCTGTCGATCAGCCGCACCACGTTCGACTGGGGAGTGCCCGTGCCGGGCAACGACCGCCACGTCATGTACGTGTGGGTGGACGCGCTGACCAACTATCTCACCGGGGTCGGGTTCCCCGACACCGAATCACCGGCGTTCCGGAAGTTCTGGCCTGCTGACGTGCACGTGATCGGCAAGGACATCTCCCGCTTCCATGCCATCTACTGGCCCGCCTTCCTCATGTCCGCGGGACTCGACGTCCCGAAGCGCATCATGATCCACGGGTTCCTGCACAACCGGGGCGTCAAGATGTCGAAGTCCCTCGGGAACACCGTCGCACCCGCGGACTGGGTGGAGCAGTACGGCCTGGACCAGGTGCGCTTCTTCCTCCTGCGCGAGGTCCCCTTCGGCGCCGATGGCTCCTACAGCCACGAGGCCGTCGTCGGGCGGATGAACTCGGACCTGGCGAACAACTTCGGCAACCTGGCCCAGCGCTCGCTCTCCATGGTCGCGAAGAACTGCGACGGTGCCGTGCCGCAGCCCGGGGACCTGACGGACGCGGACAGGGAGATCCTCGACCAGGCAGACGCGCTGCTCGAGGTGAGCCGCGCCGCCTACGATCGGCAGGAGTTCTCGCGTGCTCTCGAGGCCGTGTGGGCGGTGCTCGGAGACACCAACGCGTACTTCGCGGACCAGCAGCCGTGGGTGCTGCGCAAGACCGACCCCGCCCGCATGAACACCGTCCTCTTCGTGACCCTGGAGGTGTTGCGGGTCGTGGCGATCCTCGCGCAGCCGGTCATGCCGACCAGCGCAGCGGCGGTCCTGACCTCCCTGGGACAGGGGTCGGAGGACGGGGAGGAACGGCGCTTCAGTGCCCTCGGCCGACGGATCGAACCGGGTACCACCCTGCCGGCGCCCGCACCGGTGTTCCCCAAGTACGAGGAGCCGGCCGGGAGCTGAGCCCGGCCTGCGCGGTTCCCCGACGGGAGGCTGCTCGGGGGCGGGGAAGAGCGCGTCGCTGCTGGCCCGGTCGGAAGGCGGGTGGACGATGCTCGTGTAGGCGCCGTCAGTCCCGGAGGAAGCGGGCCGCGGCCGTCTCCGTCATGACACGAGCCACGGTGTCCTGCTGGGTCTTCGACGCCTCGAGCAACCGTTCGAGCACCCCCCTGTCGAGGACGTCGTCGCCGGAGGTGGCGACAGCGTCGGGGGACAGGGCGAGCAGGGTGGACCAGAGCGCTTCCTTGCCCTTGAGCAGCGACTGGAGGGCTTCGAGTTCCAGCTGCGCCCCGGCGGTCGCCTTGCGACGCAGGGGGTTGAGCGGGTCCAGCTGCGCGACGACGGAAGCGGCATGCGCGAAGGCCATCTTGACCGGGCTCGGGGTATGGCCCAGCGACTCGATCAACCGCTTCAGGAACGAACGTTCCTCGCTGATCTCCTCGCGCAGACGGGCGAAATCCGCCTCGTAGCTCGTGCCGGCCCACGACGTGCGTGCTGCATCGAAGAGCCTCACACCGTTCGTCGCCCCGACGAGGTGCAGGTCGAGATAGGGCAGGAGTGTGTCCAGATCGAGCCGGCGTACCGGGATGCCGTCCGCTGCGCGCGTCATGAGCTGTCCTTCCATGAATTCATCAGCTCATCACCCTACGGCAGCGTCCGTGAGCAGAGGAAGTTCGATGATCGCCGTCGTCCCGACGCCGAGCTCCGACTCGATCCTGATAGTGCCGTGGTGCGCCTCGAAGGTGCGCTTCGCGATGGACAGCCCTACCCCGGCGCCGGGCAGCACCTGCTGTGTATTCGAGGCCCGGTGGAAGGAATCGAACAACTTCGGAAGATCAGCGTCCGGGATGCCGATCCCGGTGTCGCGGACGGCCAGGATCATCGAACCCTCCACCTGGTCGACGGTCATCCCGACCGAGACCGTACCGTCGGTCGGCGTGAACTTCAGGGCGTTCGACAGCACGATGGCGATGGCGGCCGACAGCTCCTCGCGGTCGCCGGACACCGTCACCGAGTGCTCCGGCAGGGTGCACTCGAGCGTGATCCC
>JASLAA010000109.1 GCA_030147325.1 Arthrobacter sp.
CTCGAGCCGGACATCATCGATCTTGGGGAGGACGACGACCCCGCGACGGAGCCGGTCCCGAAGGTCGCCGAGGTGCTCGGAACTGTCGCCGCAGCCCCGGGAACGGCCCCGGCCGCAGCCCCGGGAACTGTCGCCGCAGCCCCGGGAACGGCCCCGGCCGTGTCCCCTGACGTGCAGGAGGCCGAGCTGGAGGACGCAGAGGAACCCGAGCTGGAGGCAGTGCCGGAACCCGTGCTGGAGGACGTGCCGGAACCCGTACAGGTACCCGAGCTGGAGGTTGAGCAGGAGCCCGAGCTGGAGGACGTGCCGGAACCTGCCCAAGAGCCTGTCGAGAAGCACTTGGAGGAGCCCTCGGACGGCACGAGGAGCGGTGATTTGGACGGGACGGAGCAGGCGGGCGGCGCAGACACGGTGGTCGAGGTGCCACCTGCTGCTGCCGTCGGGGACGACACCGCAGCTCAAGCCGGCGAAGCGTCGCCGGTGAGCGAATCCTCCCCTCCGGTACAGGCGCTCCAGACGGAGATGCTCTTCAGCATGGACGGGTCCGCTGGATCGGACCTCTTCGGCGAGACGGCCGAGCCGGTGGATGAGAGCCTGCCGGCAACCAGCCCGGCCGCGGACGGCCCGCACTCCGGCGACCAGCCTGCGCCTGCCGCATCGGCACCCCGACGGAAGCGCACGAGCAAGCCCACGCAGCAGGATGACGTCGTCGATGACTGAGCGCCTGATCGACGGATACGACGGCATCCTGGCGGACCTGGACGGCGTGGTGTACGCCGGACCGCGAGCCATCCCTGGAGCGACGGAGGCACTCGAGCGCCTCGGGGTGGAAGGCAAGAGCCTCGCCTACGTGACGAACAACGCCTCGCGCTCCTCCGAGCAGGTCGCCTCGCACCTCCGGGAACTCGGGGCACCTGCACGCGCGGAACAGGTCTTCGGTTCCGCCCTTGCCGGTGCGGAGCTGCTCGCAGCACAGGTCCATCCGGGTGCGTCCGTCCTGGTGGTCGGAAGCGCGACGCTCGCGGACGCCGTCCGGGCCCAGGGACTCGCCGTCGTGGCATCTGCGGAAGACGCCCCGGACGCGGTGATCCAGGGATTCTCCCCCGACATCGGCTGGAAGGATCTCGCCGAAGCCGCCTACGCCGTCGCGGCCGGTGCCACCTGGGTCGCGACGAACACCGACATGTCCATCCCACAGGAACGCGGAATCGCTCCGGGAAACGGGACCCTGGTGGGGGCGGTCGCCGCAGCCACGGGGAAGGCCCCCCTCGTGGCGGGGAAGCCGGAGGCTGCACTCTTCGAGACCGCGGCACGCCATTCAGGGGTGCAGCGGGCCCTCGTCGTGGGGGATCGGCTCGACACCGACATCCTGGGCGGGAACCGCGCCGGCATGGCGACGGCACTGGTCCTCACGGGAGTGGACACCGTCCGCACGGCTCTGGCGGCGACGGTCGACGAGAGGCCGGAGTACATCATCGGCTCCCTCGCCGAGCTGTACGAGGAGTATCCGACGATCAGCGTCGACGGCGATACCCATGCGTGCCGGAAGTCCACCGCGCGCGTCACGGGATCCGTCGTGACGGTCAGCGGCCCGGAGGACGACGTCGACAGCTGGCGGGCAGCCTGCGCCGCATGGTGGGCTGCGTACCCCGCAGCGGCACCGGAGGTCGCACCCGACGTCGTCTTCCCGGCAGCAGGGTGAGATGACCGTGCACGGAGCATCCCGGAACTCACGGAGGGACCCTCGGTGACGAAGCATCCCGGAACCCCCGACGACACCGGTGGAACGCCGTCCCCGACGGGTGATCCGCAGATCGACAGCATCCTCGCGGGACTCGACGGGCTGGCGGATCGTCCGGTGTCCGAGCATGCCGACGTGTATCTCGAGCTCCTCAACCGGCTGGGCGGCGAGCTCAACCCGGAGCAGAAGCTCCGCCAGGCAGGAGCCCATGGCGCGCTGTGACCAGGAGCTCGTGACCCGGGGTCTTGCGCGCTCCCGCTCCCACGCCGCACAGCTGATCTCTGCCGGGCGCGTCCTGAGGGACGGCACGGTGGTCCTGAAGGCATCGGCGGCCGTCCTGCCCGGGCACACGCTCGAAGTGGAGGGTCTCGGCGAGGACTACGTGAGCCGAGCCGGCAACAAGCTCGACGGCGCACTGCGGGCCTTCCCGGACGTGGTTCCGACGGGCAGGAGGTGTCTCGACGCAGGCGCATCCACAGGAGGGTTCACCGACGTCCTCCTGCGCCGCGGAGCACGGGAGATCGCCGCCGTCGACGTCGGCCACGGCCAGCTCGTGCAGCACCTGCGGGACGATCCGCGCGTGCACGTCTTCGAGGGCATGAACGTGCGCCAGCTGGAGGCCGAGGACATCGGCGGGCGGGTCGACCTGACCGTCGCGGACCTGTCCTTCATCTCGCTGCGTCTCGTGCTGGCTGCCCTCGCCGGGGCCACCCGACCGGGTGGGGACCTGGTGCTGATGGTCAAACCGCAGTTCGAGGTCGGGCGCAGCGCCCTGAACCGACTCGGCGTCGTGACCTCCACCGAGGCCCGACGTCGGGCCGTGGCGGGTGTGCTCGGGTGCGCCCTCGCACACGGGCTGGATGTCGCCGGCGTTGCCCGCAGCGAACTACCGGGCCAGGACGGCAATGTGGAGTACTTCGTGTGGATAAAGGTGCCGTCGACGGCTTTGATGCCTAGGATCGGAGAGGAGCTGGACCGATTGACGGACCAGGTGCTCGCCGAGGGCAACCTCTTCCCGCGACCGTCCCGCCCGACCGATCAGACGGAGCTTGATGAGTAGACGAATACTGGTGCTCGCGCATACCGGCCGCAGGAACGCGATGATCGCGGCGCAGGAGGCATGCACCCGCCTGCACGAACTCGGCCTGCAGCCGGTCATGCGCCCCGAAGAGCTCGCCGACCTCCAGGGGGAGTACGGTGAGCTGGCCGCGCCCACCGAAGTGCTCGGGGAGGGCGTCGACTTCGGCGACGTCGAGCTCGTCATGGTGCTGGGGGGCGACGGCACCATCCTCCGCGCGGCCGAGCTCGTACGCGAGGCGGACATCCCCCTGCTCGGCGTCAACCTCGGTCATGTCGGATTCCTCGCGGAGAGCGAGCGCGCGGACCTCGAGGAGACCGTGCGCTGGGTTGCCGACCGCAGCTACACGGTGGAGGAACGAACCACCATCGAGGTCCTCGTGTGGTTCGGCGGAGAGCTGCTGGGTAGCAGCTGGGCGCTGAACGAGGCCGCGGTCGAGAAAGCGAACCGTGAGCGCATGATCGAGGTGGTCATGGAGGTCGACGGGCGTCCCGTGAGTTCCTTCGGCTGCGACGGCGTCGTCCTCGCCACCCCGACCGGGTCGACGGCGTACGCGTTCTCCGCCAGCGGTCCGATCGTCTGGCCCGAGGTCGAGGCGCTGCTCATGGTGCCCATCAGCGCACACGCCCTGTTCGCGAAGCCGCTCGTCGTGGCGCCGACGTCGGTCCTCGCCGTCGAGCTCCTGGCGCGCACCGACGCGGCCGGTGTCCTGTGGTGTGACGGCCGCCGCAGCATCGATCTGCCGCCGGGCTCACGCGTCGAGGTACGGCGGTCGGAGCACCCGGTACGGCTGGCCCGGACGCGACAGACGCCGTTCTCGGAGCGGCTGGTCCGCAAGTTCGAGCTCCCGATCCAGGGCTGGCGCGGCCCGGTGCAGCAGCAGGACGGGTCGTCACGATGATCGAGGAGATGCGGATACGGGACCTCGGGGTCATCACCGACGCGACGCTCAGCCTGGGTCCGGGTCTGACGGTCGTGACCGGTGAGACCGGAGCCGGAAAGACGATGGTCATCACCGCACTCGGGCTGCTGCGCGGCGCCCGGTCCGACGCCGGGGCGGTCCGCCTCAACGCGAAATCGGCCTCCGCGGAGGCCGTGCTCCGGCTCGATCCGGGCAGCCCTGCCGCGGTCAGGGCCGCCGAGGCCGGCGGGACCCTCGAGGAGTACGACGGCGTGGCCGAGCTGATCCTCGCCCGTACCGTCACGAGCGAGGGGCGCAGCCGGGCCTACGTCGGAGGCCGTGCAGCGCCGGTCGGTGTACTGGCCGAGCTCGGGGACCAGCTCGTCGTCGTGCACGGACAGTCCGACCAGCTGCGCCTCAAGGGTGCCCCCGCGCAACGCCAGGCGCTCGACAAGTTCGGAGGGAAGCCGCTCGACGAAGCCAGCCGGGCCTACGGCGAGGCCTTCCGCCAGTGGCGTGACGCCGTCGCGGAACGCGAGCGCTTGAGGGGCGAGGCCCGTGAGAGGCTCCGGGAGGCCGAGGGCCTGGAGGCCGCCGTCGCCGAGATCGGGACCGTCGACCCGCAGGCGGGCGAGGACGCCGCGCTGAAGGCCGAATCGATGCGCCTCGGCAACCTCGAGGAACTACGGAACGCCGCCCTGCTGGCCCATCAGGCACTCGTCTCGGACGACGTGGGTGCGGGCGCCGATGCGGTGTCGCTCGTGGACGAGGCGAAGCGCCAGCTCGAAGCAGTCGCGGAGCACGACGCCGACCTGGGCCGTCTCGCCGAGAGACTCGCGGAGGTCGGCTATCTCCTGGCCGACATCTCCGCGGACCTCGCCGGCTACGGGACCTCCCTCGACGGCGAGGCCGCGGGCCGGCTGGAGGAGGTCGAGTCGCGACGCGCGGCGCTCTCCGTGCTGGTGCGGAAGTACGCGCCCTCGATCGACGAGGTGCTGGCATGGCAGGATGACGCCGTCAAGCGACTGCTCGAGCTCGGCAGCGACTCGTCGAGGGTGGACGAGCTGGACGATGTCATCGATGGCCTCGACCGCCAGGTGCATGAGCTGGCCACGGCGCTGTCCGCGCTTCGGCTCACGGCCGCGGAGTCCCTGGCGACGAAGGTCAGCGACGAGCTGACAGCCCTCGCGATGCCTGATGCCCAGCTGCTGATCGAGGTGGCGCCGGCCGAGGCGCTGACCGTCCACGGGGCCGACGACATCTCGTTCAACCTCCAGCCGCATCCCGGCTCGGCGCCGCGCGCGCTGGGCAAGGGGGCCTCGGGGGGCGAGCTCTCGCGGGTGATGCTGGCCATCGAGGTGGTTCTCGCGGCCGTCGATCCGGTCCCCACCTTCGTCTTCGACGAGGTCGACGCAGGCGTAGGAGGCAAGGCCGCCGTCGAGATCGGGCGCCGCCTCGCGATGCTGGCCGAGCACGTGCAGGTCATCGTTGTCACCCACCTGCCGCAGGTGGCGGCCTTCGCCGCGCGGCACATCCGTGTCACCAAGAATGTCTCGCGCGACGGCGAGGGCGGGGGCGTGACCGCCAGTGACGTCGAGGTCCTGCCCGAGGAGGAGCGCGTGCGCGAGCTGGCGAGGATGCTTGCGGGCCAGGAGGACTCCGCATCGGCGCGGGCCCACGCAGAGGAACTGCTCGCCGATGCTGCCCGCACAGTGTCTCGGTGATAGGCTCGAATTCCGTGGCGCAGCAAATAAACTCCCGGTTCCTTAAATCCGCAACGACCAAGCACATCTTCGTGACTGGCGGCGTGGCCTCCTCACTCGGCAAGGGACTGACGGCATCCAGCCTGGGTCACCTCCTGAGGGCCCGAGGCCTCTCCGTGACGATGCAGAAGCTTGATCCCTACCTCAACGTCGACCCCGGCACCATGAACCCCTTCCAGCACGGTGAGGTCTTCGTGACGGACGACGGTGCCGAGACCGACCTCGACATCGGTCATTACGAGCGGTTCCTCGACGAGAACCTCGACGGCTCGGCCAACGTGACGACCGGTCAGGTCTACTCGACCGTCATCGCGAAGGAGCGCCGCGGCGAGTACCTCGGCGACACGGTGCAGGTCATCCCGCACATCACCGACGAGATCAAGCGCCGGATGCGCCTCCCCGCAGAGGCTGTCGCGGGCAAGAAGGCCCCCGACGTGATCATCACCGAGATCGGCGGGACGGTGGGCGACATCGAGTCGCAGCCCTTCCTCGAGTCGGCGCGGCAGGTACGCCAGGATATCGGCAGGAACAACGTCTTCTTCGTGCACGTCTCCCTCGTGCCCTACATCGGGCCCTCGCAGGAGCTGAAGACGAAGCCGACGCAGCACTCCGTCGCGATGCTTCGTTCCATCGGTATCCAGCCCGACGCCATCGTGATCCGTTCGGACCGTGAGGTCCCCATGGCCATGCGGGAGAAGATCGGCCGGATGTGCGACGTCGACATCGACGCCGTGGTGAACGCGGCCGACGCACCGAGCATCTACGACATCCCGAAGACCCTGCACGCGCAGGGGCTCGACGCCTACATCGTGCAGGCGCTCGACCTGCGGTTCAAGGACGTCAACTGGACCAAGTGGAACAAGCTGCTCGACGTCGTCCACAACCCGAAGCACCACGTGGAGGTGGCGCTGGTCGGCAAGTACATCGACCTGCCCGATGCCTATCTCTCCGTCACGGAGGCCCTGCGCGCCGGCGGGTTCGCCAACAAGGCCAAGGTCACCATCAAGTGGGTTCCCTCGGACGAATGCCAGACGCCCGAGGGCGCACGGAACGCCCTCGAGGGTGTCGACGCGGTCTGCATCCCCGGTGGCTTCGGTATCCGGGGCCTCGAGGGCAAGCTGGGAGCACTGACCTATGCCCGCGAGAACCTGATCCCCACTCTCGGTCTCTGCCTGGGACTGCAGTGCATGGTCATCGAGTACGCGCGGAACGTCGTCGGGCTGGAGGGCGCGTCCTCGAGCGAGTTCGAGCCGGACACCACCTATCCGGTCATCGCCACCATGGCGGAGCAGCTGGAGATCGTCGCCGGCGAGGGCGACATGGGTGGGACGATGCGCCTGGGCCGCTGGGAGGCGAAGCTCCAGGAGGGCTCGGTGGTCGCGGGGACCTATGGCAAGACCACCGTCTTCGAGCGACACCGCCACCGCTACGAGGTCAACAACGAGTACCGCCAGCAGATCGCCGACGCAGGCCTCGTGTTCTCGGGGACGACGACGGACGGCACGCTCGTCGAGTTCGCCGAACTGCCGAAGGACGTACACCCCTACTACGTCTCCACCCAGGCTCACCCCGAACTGAGCTCGCGCCCCACCCGCCCCCACCCGCTGTTCGCAGGCCTCGTCAGGGCGGCCCTGGAACGCCGCGGCGCGAAGGTCTGACGATGGAGCTGTCCGGGAACGCCACCAGCAGCTTCCGCGACGAGCAGAGTCCACGCCGCCTCCTCGGGACCACCCCGGTCTACGAGGGGCGGGTGTGGGACGTGGTCAGCGAGGAGTTCACCCTCACCGAGGACGGCGAGTCCATCACGCGTGACTTCATCCGGCACCCGGGCGCCGTGGCGGTACTGGTCCTCGACGACCAGGGCCAGGTCCTCCTGCTGCGCCAGTACCGCCACCCGGTGCGCATGGCGCTCTGGGAGATCCCGGCCGGCCTCCTCGACGAGGAGGGTGAGGACTTCGTCGACGCCGCTGCGCGGGAACTCGCCGAGGAAGCCGATCTCACGGCCTCCCAGTGGCATGTCCTGGTCGATCTGTTCCTGTCCCCGGGGTCGTCCTCGGAGGCGCTGCGCGTGTACCTCGCCCGCGGCGTGGGTGAGGTGCCCGTCGCGGATCGGCACACGCGCACCCACGAGGAGGCGGAGATCGAGCTCCGCTGGGTGGATCTCGACGCGGCGGTCGACGCCGTGCTGGAAGGTCGGATCCACAGTCCGTCCGCCGTGGCGGCGGTCCTCGCCGCACGAGTCGCGCGCGAGAACGGCTTCGTCGATCTCCGGCCCGCCACCACCCCCTGGCCGGAGCATCCGAGCCAGCACCCGACCTGGCCACACGGCGCCGTGCTCGGGGACTGAAGATCATGCCGGAAACGGCACAGAACCGAAGAGCAAAACGCTGAACAACA
>JASLAA010000237.1 GCA_030147325.1 Arthrobacter sp.
CCACCGCGCCCGATCTGGACGGGGGTAACAAGCCGTCGCGATCCTCGGCCCCGCCGGCTGAGCAGCCGGACCGCATCCGCGCGCAGCCCGGCGTCGGAGCTCAAGGCGCAGAGTCCTACACCTCACTTCTCGGCCGGCGTCGCGATCAGCGAATCCGCCGCCCCGCTGAAGGCTAGGGGTACAAGGACCATGGGCCGCGCGGATACAGTGGACCCCGGGCTGCGGCACGATGCGGTACGCCGTCCTTCTCCTGCGACGACCTGGATGGTGCGCTATCCGCGCCGACTCGCCATCATCGACGCCCTCGTCATTCTGTGGGCCACGTCCGGTGCGTTCCTCATCCGCTTCGGCCTGAGGGACACCACAGGGGTCGATTCCCTGACCACCTATGCGTGGATCACCGTTGCGCTCAGCATCGCCTGGTGGATCATGCTGACCGCGTGGGACACCCGTAATCCGCGCGTGTTGGGCTCCGGAGCGGAGGAGTACAAACGGGTTTTCGCTGCGTCCCTGTGGCTCTTCGGGATCGTCGCTATCCTTTCCTACGCCCTGCAGTACGACACGGCGCGAGGGTACGTGGGGCTCGCCCTTCCTGCAGGGATCATGGGTCTCCTCCTCGCCCGCTGGATGACCCGGCAGTTCTTGAGCACCGAACGGAAGCGCGGCCTCAGCACCTCCCGCGTCCTCCTGCTGGGCGGCCGTGAGGCCGTGGATCACCTCACCACCTCGTTGCGCAAGACTCCGAGGGCCGGGTACACCCCGGTCGCGGCCTACCTGATCGACAGCAATAGGCAGCCCCTCAAGGGCAACGCAGATCTCCCCGTCGTCGGGACGCGAGCCGATGTCGATGCCATCATGGGTGCCATCGATGATTCCAGGGCCGACTCCGTAGCCGTATCTGCGGGCTCCAACCTCCACCCCGAGGTGTTGCGCCGCCTGGGTTGGGCACTCGCCGCAAAGGAGATCAGGCTCATCCTCGCGCCGGCCCTCACCGACGTAGCCGGCCCACGCATCCATACCCAACCCGTCGCGGGTCTTCCTCTCGTCCATGTCTCCACACCACGGCTCACCGGTGGATCACGCGTCCTGAAGCGGCTGTTCGACGTCGTCGGCAGTGCCTGCCTGATCGTGCTCCTGTCTCCCGTACTCCTCGTCGTGGCCTTGCTCGTCAAGCTCTCGAGCCCGGGCCCGGTGCTCTACTCCCAGGAGCGGATCGGTGTCGGCGGCGCCACCTTCGACATGTTCAAGTTCCGCTCCATGAAGCAGGACGCGGATGCGCAGCTCGCTGATCTCCTCGCCGCACAGGGCAGCTCCGACAAGCCCCTGTTCAAGGTGGTCGATGATCCCCGTGTCACGACGGTGGGGCGGACCTTACGGAAGTTCTCGCTGGATGAGCTCCCGCAGCTCTTCAACGTCGTGCGCGGCAGCATGAGCCTGGTCGGTCCGCGCCCGCAGCGAGCCGGCGAGGTAGCCCTTTATGATGACGCCGCGCACCGCCGCCTCTACGTGAGTCCCGGGATGAGTGGTCTGTGGCAGGTCAGCGGCAGGTCCAACCTCTCGTGGGAGGAATCCATCCAGTTGGACCTCTACTATGTTGAGAACTGGTCGCTCATGCAGGACATCATCATCCTGTTCAAGACCTTCAGGGCCGTGGTGGCTTCACGTGGTGCAGTCTGATCGCGTGGTTTCCGCGGGCGCAGCGCACTACTTCAGGGGTACATGAGTGACACGCAGGGCCAACCGCAGGCGTCGCATCACCGAGGGTAGCGCCTACTACTTCGGAGAGAGCGGCTCCTCCGGGGCTCGTCGTTCGACGCTGCGCCCAGGCCGCCGTTCCGCCCGGCTAGCAGCTGCCGTCGGAGTCCTCCTTCTTCTCGGCATCCTCAGCACAGCGTGGCTGGCTTATCGCGCTACCCAGGTGGAGTCGAATCTCCAGGCGACCGCGGAGATCCTGCCGACCTTACAGGCCCAACTCGTCGCGGGCGACGGCGATGCAGCGCAGAGATCCCTCAGCGAGTTGCAGGAGCACACCGCTACAGCGCGTAATGCCGGAACCGACCCCCTCTGGAAAGCCGCGTCCATCCTTCCCGTCCTCGGGCCCAACTTCTCCGCCATCACCGAGGTGACCGTCTCTGCAGATGACGTCGTGAATCGTGCAGTAGCCCCGATGCTCGACTCGTTCGATTCCCTGGATTGGGACAGTCTGACGCCCACAGACGGCAGAATCGATGTGACGCCGCTCCAAGAGGTATCCCCCACGCTGTCCGCGGCCGCCAACACGGTCCAACTGAGCTTCGAACGACTCGAGGGAATCGATCGCGACCGGCTCCTTCCTCAGGTCGGTGCTCCTTTGGCCCAGGCGATCGACACCATGGACGAGGCACGGCAAGCCCTCAACAGCGCGTCCTCCGTCGCGGAGGTCCTTCCCCCGATGATGGGAGCCGAGGGGCCGCGCAACTATCTGGTCCTGATCCAGAACAGTGCCGAGATCAGGGCGACCGGCGGTATCTCCGGCGCCTTCGCTGTCGTCCGGACGGACAACGGGGCCATCGAAC
>JASLAA010000257.1 GCA_030147325.1 Arthrobacter sp.
GTCCTGTGCCGAATTCCGCATCATGAGGTGCAGTGGCGGTCGGAGGTGAGAAGTTGCCTGGGGCACCGGTAAAGTGGAGAAGGCTTTCGCGCCACTTCCGTTCTCGAACACCGTTGGGACCAACATGAACTTCGCACGCACGGCGGCCACCGCCGCCATCACCCTGCTGGCGCTCACAGCCTGCGCCGGAACTCCCGAGTCCTCGACGGCGACCCCGTCGGACACGAAGCCGTCACCCGCGAGCTCCTCCTCGGCCGCCGTCAACATCCAGGTGCCCCCGACCAACGACCTCGTCGGAGAGGCGACACCGGAGGGAGCCAAGGCCTTCCTCTACTACTTCTTCGACCTGAAGGCCTATCTGCTGCAGACGGGTGACGCCCCGGCCGTGCTGGAGGTCCTCGACGGCGCAGCATCCGAGCAGGCCGAGGCGGAGCGGCTGCAGGGCGTGTACGACGACGGCGGCTGGGTCCTCGGCGGCCAGCCCAAGGTGGAGAACGTGTACCTGACGAGCGCGGAGGACGAGGTGGCGGAGGAAGCGGACGTCACCGCGCTCATCCCGGTCAACCCCGACGCGTACACGGAATTCTCCGAGGACGGGGCCGTCGCCGAGCAGCGTCCCTTCTCCCCGGAGGGCACCATCTACAGCGCGACGATCCGTTACACGGACGGCGCCTGGAAGGTCGTCTCCCTGGAGGAGACCCCCGACGCGGAGCTTCCCGAAGCGTAGTCCCACCCGATGACGAAGGGGTGCCACCTGCTGCGGTGGCACCCCTTCGTCGTCCCCGGACCCGGTCAGTGCAGCTTCACGCTCCGGGTCTCCGGCGCGTTGAAGGCCATGAAGACGACGGCGAGCAGGACGAGTCCGCCCGTCAGGGCGAAGGTCAGCGGCAGTCCGAGGTACGGCCACAGGATGGTTCCGAAGATCAGCGGCACGAGTCCCGCGCCGATGCGCGAGATCGTCGAGGCCCAGCCGAAGCCGCTGCCGCGCAGCTCGGTGGGGTACAGCTCCGACACGTAGGTGTAGAGGACCGGGATGGCCACCTGCACCACGAAACCGAAGCCCAGCAGCCAGGCCGTCGCCACCGCGGGCAGGTCCAGCGTCAGCGCGAAGGCCACGAGGAGAACGGCCGAACCGGGGCCCGTGATCGCGAGCAGCCACTTGCGCCCGACCCGTTCCACGAGGAGGGAGGCGGCGATGACACCGAGGAACCCGACGCCGGTCATGAAGGTGGTGGTGATGAACGCGACGGACTGCCCGTATCCCGACTCGATCAGGATGCGGGGCATCCAGGTCAGTGCGCCGTAGTAGACCAGCAGGATCGTGAGGAACAGGCTCCACGCGGTGAGCGTGATGCGCCAGTCGAAGCGCCAGAGCCCGGTGAGCTGCCCCGAGATGCTGCCCAGGGAGAGCTTCGGTGTGTCCTCCGGTTCCGGGAGACGCCACTGCCGCTGTTCGCCGCCGGTGCGCGCCACCAGGTCGTCGATGACGTCCCGCGCCTCGTCCCGCCGGCCGCGCTGGACCAGGTAGAGCGGTGACTCCGGCACACCGCGGCGCACCCAGAACACGAGGAGGGCGGGCAGCACCATGACCAGCATGGCGTAGCGCCAGTCACCGAACGTGGCGACGATAGTCGTCGTCACCACTCCGCAGAGGAAGGCACCGATGGGCCACCAGGCGTCCATCGCCGTGAGGACGCGGCCTCGCTGGCGGCGCGGCGTGAACTCGCCGACGAGCGCGTAGTCGACCGGGATGCAGCCTCCCAGGCCGAACCCGGCGAGGAAGCGGAAGACGCAGAACCAGACGATGTCCGGCGAGAAGGCCCCGAGCACCGTGAAGATCGAGAAGACGAGCAGCGTCAGGGTGAAGGCCTTCTTCCGCCCGATGATGTCCGCCACGGAACCCCAGGCGAAGGCGCCGACCGCCATGCCGATGAGGTTCGACGTCGCGATCCAGCCCGCCTGGCCCGGAGAGATTCCCCAGTCACCGATCAGCAGGGGGATCAGGTACGCGTTGAGGGTCACGTCCCAGGCGTCGAACATGAAGCCGAGGCCGCCGATGAGGAAGATCTTCCCCTGGACCTTCCAGCGCCAGGGGAGATCCTGTACCACCTGGTCGCCGGTGGGGAGCTGCGTGTTGATGCTCATGATGCCTTCGGGGAGGGGGGCCGGGTTCTGCGAGAACTGTACCGCCAGCCTCGCGGGCCTCCGGCCGGGCGCGTCATCATTCGTCGTCCGGCCCTCGGAGGGACCCGTCTGGTCGGGAGCCGGCGCTCCCGTCCGCCACGCCGGATGACCGCGGCGCACCGCCTATAGACTTGTGCGCGACCCAGCGAAGCCGAGTGACGGAGAACTGCGTGAGCCTGAACCACCTTGACCGTGTGCCCATCCGCCGAGCGTTGATCTCCGTGTTCGACAAGACCGGGCTGGAGGAGCTGGCCCAGGGACTGCACCGGGCCGGCGTCACCATCGTCTCCACGGGTTCGACGGCGCAGCGGATCGCTGCCGCGGGTGTCCCGGTGACCGAGGTGTCGGAGGTCACCGGATTCCAGGAGACCCTCGACGGACGCGTCAAGACACTGCACCCGAAGGTCCACGCAGGCATCCTCGCCGACCGCCGCCGGCAGGAGCACGTCGACCAGCTCACGGAACTCGGGATAGAGGCGTTCGACCTCGTCGTGGTGAACCTCTATCCCTTCGTCGAGACCGTCCGCTCCGGTGCGGAGCCGGACGCCGTCGTCGAGCAGATCGACATCGGCGGACCGGCGATGGTGCGCTCCGCGGCGAAGAACCACCCGTCGGTCGCCGTCGTCGTCGACCCCGCCCGTTACGGCGACGTCGTCACGGCCGCTGCCGAGGGCGGCTTCGACCTGCAGGCCCGGCGGCGCCTGGCCGCGCTCGCCTTCGCGCACACCGCCGCGTACGACGCCGCTGTCGCCTCCTGGACGGCCGAGCAGTTCGACACGGACGACGACTCCTTCAGCTGGCCCGGCTATGCCGGCCTCGCGCTGGAGCGGTCCGAGATCCTCCGCTACGGCGAGAACCCGCATCAGCAGGCAGCCCTCTACGTGGAGAAGAGTGCGACGCCGGGTATCGCCCAGGCGGACCAGCTGCACGGCAAAGCCATGAGCTACAACAACTTCGTCGACGCGGATGCAGCCCTCCGTGCTGCCTTCGACTTCGACCAGCCGGCCGTGGCGATCATCAAGCACGCCAACCCGTGCGGCGTCGCCGTCGGATCGGCGACTGCGGAGGATCCGATCGCCGACGCGCACGCCAAGGCCCATGCCTGCGATCCGGTCTCGGCATTCGGCGGCGTGATCGCGGCCAACCGCGAGGTCACCGCGGGCATGGCCCGCGCCGTGAAGGACATCTTCACGGAGGTCGTGATTGCGCCGTCGTTCTCCGCCGAGGCAGTCGAGATCCTCTCGCAGAAGAAGAACATCCGGCTGCTGACACTGCCCGAGGGCTTCGGGCGCAATCCGGTGGAATTCCGCCAGGTGTCCGGGGGAGTCCTCATGCAGGTCGCGGACGCCCTCGACGCCGAGGGGGACGATCCGGCCGCCTGGACACTCGCCGCCGGTGCTGCCGCCGATGCCGCCACCCTCGCCGATCTCGACTTCGCCTGGAAGGCGTGCCGGGCGGCGAAATCCAACGCCATCCTGCTGGCCCGGGACGGCGCATCCGTCGGTGTCGGTATGGGGCAGGTCAACCGCGTGGACTCCTGCCGTCTCGCCGTCGAGCGGGCCAACACGCTCACCGGCACGGACCGCGCGCGCGGTTCCGTCGCGGCGTCCGATGCCTTCTTCCCCTTCGCCGACGGACTCCAGATCCTGCTCGACGCCGGCGTCCGCGCTGTCGTGCAGCCCGGCGGGTCGGTGCGGGACCAGGAGGTCATCGACGCCGCGGACGCCGCCGGGGTGACGTTGTACCTGACCGGTGCCCGCCACTTCTTCCACTGATCGTCCGCGGCCCCTACCCGTCGGCAGTACCGCCCCCGCGGCCCGTCAACGCGCGCCAGAAGGAGTGCCTGCCGTTAGGCGAAGGCCGCGGAACCTCGGTAAGTTAGAGCCGATGGGCAACCCCCAACCGACCGCACAACGCAAGAGCACCAGGGAGACGCAACCCATGGCCAAGATCATCTACACCCATACTGACGAAGCGCCGATGCTGGCCACCTATTCGTTCCTGCCGATCATCGAGGCGTTCGCGTCGACGGCGGGTGTCGAGGTGGAGACCAGGGACATCTCGCTGTCGGGCCGCATCATCTCGCTCTTCGGTGACTACCTCACCGAGGACCAGCGGATGGACGACGCGCTGGCGGAGCTCGGCGCCCTGGCGAAGACGCCGGACGCCAACATCATCAAGCTGCCGAACGTCAGTGCCTCCATCCCGCAGCTCAAGGCCGCCGTCGCAGAGCTGCAGTCGCAGGGTTACGCCCTGCCGGACTACCCCGACCACCCGTCCACGGATGAGGAGAAGCAGGTCCGGGCGCGCTACGACAAGGTCAAGGGCAGTGCCGTGAACCCCGTCCTCCGGGAGGGCAACTCGGACCGCCGGGCTCCTGCGTCCGTGAAGAACTACGCGCGGCAGAACCCGCACAGCATGGGCGCCTGGACCCCCGAGTCCAAGACCAACGTCGCGCACATGACCAGTGACGATTTCCGCTCGAACGAGAAGTCGGTCGTCATCCCTTCCGACGGCAGCATCACCATCCAGCACGTCGACGCCGACGGTGCGGTAACTGTGCTCAAGGACGCCTTCCCGGTGCTTGCGGGCGAGGTCGTCGACGGCACCGTGATGCGGGCCGCAGCGCTGAACGAATTCCTCAAGGCCCAGGTGGCCCGCGCCAAGGACGAGGGAGTGCTGTTCTCGGCGCACCTCAAGGCCACCATGATGAAGGTCTCCGACCCCATCATCTTCGGCCACGTGGTCCGCGCCTTTTTGCCCGAGCTCTTCGAGACCTACGGCGAGCAGTTGAGCGCTGCGGGCCTGAGCCCGAACAACGGCCTGGCCTCGATCCTGGGCGGACTGGACAAGCTCCCCCAGGACGTCCGGGAGGGTGTGCAGCAGGCCATCACCAAGGGCATGGAGGACGGCCCCGCCATCGCCATGGTGGACTCCGACAAGGGGATCACCAACCTGCACGTCCCGAGCGATGTCATCGTGGACGCTTCCATGCCCGCGATGATCCGGACCTCGGGTCACATGTGGGGTCCGAACGGCGAGGAAGCCGACACGCTCGCCGTCCTGCCCGACAGCAGCTATGCCGGTATCTACCAGGTCGTCATCGACGACTGCCGCGCCCACGGCGCCTTCGATCCGACCACCATGGGCACCGTTCCGAACGTCGGTCTGATGGCCCAGGCCGCCGAGGAATACGGCAGCCACGACAAGACCTTCGAGATCAAGGCCGGGGGCACCGTCCGGGTGGTCGACGCCGAGGGGACCGTGCTGATCGAGCACGACGTCGCGCCCGGCGACATCTGGCGTGCCTGCCAGACCAAGGACGCCGCGATCCTCGACTGGGTGAAGCTCGCGGTGACCCGCGCGCGCGCTTCGGCGACGCCGGCCGTGTTCTGGCTCGACGAGAGCAGGGCTCACGACGCGACGCTGATCTCCAAGGTCAAGGAATACCTGTCGGACCACCCCGCCGATGACGTCCAGCTCGAGATCATGACCCCTGTCGACGCGACGGCATTCACGCTGGAGCGCATCCGCAAGGGTGAGGACACCATCTCGGTGACCGGCAACGTCCTCCGCGACTACCTCACGGACCTCTTCCCGATCCTGGAGCTCGGCACCAGCGCGAAGATGCTCTCGGTGGTGCCACTGATGAACGGTGGGGGTCTCTTCGAGACAGGCGCCGGTGGTTCCGCTCCGAAGCACGTCCAGCAGCTCGTCAAGGAGAACCACCTGCGTTGGGACAGCCTGGGCGAATTCCTCGCCCTGGCCGTCAGCTTCGAGCACCTGGCGACGACGACGGGGAACGCCCGCGCCCAGATCCTCGCGGACACCCTGGACCGTGCAACCGGTACCTTCCTGCTGGAGAACAAGTCGCCGAGCCGTCGCGTCGGGGAGATCGACAACCGAGGCAGCCACTACTTCCTGGCCCGATACTGGGCGGAGGAGCTGGCCAAGCAGGAGCAGGACGCTGAGCTCGCCGAGAGCTTCGCCAAGGTGGCCGAGGCACTGACGGGCAACGAGGACACCATCGTCGCCGAACTGCTCGCCGTGCAGGGTTCACCAACGGACATCGGGGGCTACTACCACCCGGACGTCACCAAGGTGACGCAGGTGATGCGCCCGTCCGCCAAGCTCTCCGAGGTCCTCGCCATCCTGGCGAAGTAGGACCTGCAGCACTTCCGACAGCCGGTGTACCGCTCCTGCGGTACACCGGCTGTCGCATCTCCAGACCCTTTACAACCTCCCGCCGAGCGGATTAGTGTGGCCGGAAGGTCTCAGCCTCGGGGGTGGTAATGCAATGACAGCATCTAAGCGTCAATCGCTTGCTGCCACCCTGCGCCTCTCCCTCTTCGGCGGCGCCGGAGCGCTCGGCTGGATCGCGCTCGGTGCCACCGGTGCCTCCGCCGCCGAGGTGCCGGCCACGTCGGGTCTCCTCGGTTCGGTGTCCGACGTCGTCGGAGCGGTCAGCGCTCCCGCCAGTTCCGTCGTGGACGCTGTGGCCGATCCCCTCGGGGAAGCGACAGCGAGTGTCGCGGCTCCCGCCGGCTCGACCGATCCACTGGTGGGGAGCATCCCTCTCGTTTCCGGGCTCGAAGCCCGGGTACCGCAACTCCTCTCGCACCCTGCCGGAACGGTGCTCCCACCCGTCACCTCAGTCGTCGATGGCGTGGTCGCCCGTGTGCCTGTCGTCCACCATGTCGTCCCAGCGGGAACTGTCACGCACGTGACGGCTCCCGTTGTCGGTGCTGTGGACGACGCCGTTGCCGGCGTCACGCCGCCGGTGGTGGACGCTGTCGCACCCGTCGTGGATGTCGTCCAGCCGGTCGTCGGTGTCGTCAGTCCGGTGGTCGACGTTGTGAGTCCGGTGGTCGACGCTGTCGCACCCGTCGTGGATGTTGTCAGCCCGGTGGTGGACGTCGCCGGCCCTCCTGCGGACGTCGTGATTCCTGTCGTTGGAGCTGTCGAACCTGTCGTCGAGGTTGCCGGCCCTCCCGCTGACGTCGTGATTCCTGTCGTCGAGGCCGTCGAACCCGTCGTCGAGGTTGCCCTACCAGCTGCGGAAGACGTTGCGGCTGGCGTTGCACCGGTGCCGGCGCCCTCCCTCGCTGAGGGCATCCTTCCCGGCGAGGCTTTGCCGATGGCACCCACTCAAGCTCGCAGTCCGGGCGCCTCGCTCGAGACGCAGCCGGCGGCAGCCCCGCGCTCGACGGTAGCGGGAGCGCTCGTCGCGTCCTCGTCCCTCTCCCAGGAAGCTGCGGGAGTCGCGGTCGGTATGGCGCGCTTCGCGGCGCAGGCGCCCGAGCTCGCCGTCGCACCAAATGCTGTGGCGGTGGCTGTCCTGACGACCGCCGTTCTGGGCATCCAGGAGGTTCCTCACCTTCCCGTGACGCCGGTCGCCCTGTCGGGCGGTGCCCTCTCCTTCATGACGAGCGCTGGTTCTTCGGCTCCCCTCGCGACCCTCGGTGCCGCGGCGTTGCTGGTGGTCACGATGATCACGGGCCGAGTCCGCCGCGAAGCAGCGGGTTCTCTGCCCGCCGCCCCCTGCTTCGATCCCGGCTCATCTCCTGATTAGTGGTGGCCTCGTCGCGCCTGCGCGCGGCTGACGGCTCATGGCGTCTCGGACGCCTCCACACCATTTTGATCTACAGGAGAACATCATGCGTACATGCGTGCAGCGAGGGCTCTATGGAGTCCTTCTAGCCGGGGGCTTCGCGGTCCTTGGAACAGGAGCGGCGTCGGCCGCGGACCTGGCCACTCCGTCCACTACACAGACAACGTCGGCACTCGGTGCCGTCATCACGGCACCCCTTCAGCCCGGCTCCACCCTCACGGCAGGTGTCGGCGATCCGGAAGGACTGGTCGGGACCGTCCTGACCTCGGCCGGGCTGCTCGATGGCGGGCTGCTCAACGGGAATGTGGTCTCTCCGGAGGTCGTGGTTCCGGTGAATGTGTCGGGTAATGCGGTGTCGGTGATCGGGGATTCGTCTTCGACTGGTGGCGCGGCGTCGACCGGCGGGACCACCGGTGGCAGCACTGGTGGCAGCACCGGTGGGATCGCAGGTGGCAGCACCGGCGGTACTGATGGTGGTTTGCTCGATGGCGGGAGACCACATTCCCATTGGCCAGCCCGCCATCCAGGAGACCACCGTTGAGCAGGCCACCATCAGTGCCGCCGGTCGTCCCGCCGGTCGTCCCGCCAGTTGTCCCACCTGTGATTCCACCGGTACTGCCAC
>JASLAA010000303.1 GCA_030147325.1 Arthrobacter sp.
GGTCCTCTACTACAACAAGCAGGTCTTCGAGGACATGGGCGTAGAGCCCCCCGAGACGTGGGACGACCTGATGGCCCTGGTCCCCAAGTTCAACGACGCGGGAGTGGCGCCCTTCTCCCTGGCCGGCCAGTCGAAGTGGCCGAACCTGATGTGGCTGTCCTACCTCGTGGACCGAATCGGTGGACCCGAGGTCTTCCAGGCCATCCTGGACGGCGAAGAGGATGCATGGTCCGATCCCGCGGTGATCGAGGCCCTCACGAAGATCCAGGAACTGGTCGACGCCGGCGGATTCATCAATGGCTTCTCCTCGATCGCCGCCGATGCCGGAGCCGACAGTGCCCTGCTGTACACCGACAAGGCAGCGATGATGCTGCACGGCGGCTGGGTGTACCAGAACCTCAAGAACGATGCCCCCGAGTTCGTCGAATCGGGCGACGTCGGCTTCGTGCCGTTCCCCGAGGTCGAAGGCGGGGCCGGAGATCCGGCGAACGTCGTCGGCAACCCCGCGAACATGTGGTCCCTCTCCTCAGCGGCCTCCGACCAGCAGAAAGAATCCGCGCTGAACTACCTCAAGGACGGACTGTTCAGCGAGGAGTACACGCAGGCGATGATCGACTCCGGTGCTGTTCCGGCCGTCAACGGTATCGAGGACCAGCTCGCCGCCTCCGAGGACAAGGACTTCGTGGAGTTCGTCTACGGTCTGGCACAGGACGCGCCGAGCTTCCAGCTCTCGTGGGACCAGGCACTGAGCCCGGCCCAGGGTGACGCGATGCTGGCCAACCTCGACCAGATCTTCATCGGCCAGATCACGCCCGAGCAGTTCGCCGAGAACATGAACGCCACGCTGGGCAAATGAGCACCCTGCTGAAGCCCAAACCCCCGATGAAGGTGCGGGGAGCGCGGGCCGAGGGTCCCTCGGCCTGGATGGTCGTCCCGGCGCTGGTCTTCTTCCTGACCTTCGCCGTCGTGCCCCTGCTCGGCGTGCTCTTCCTCAGCTTCACCAACTGGAACGGACTGGGCGCCATCACCTGGGCCGGACTGGAGAGCTGGCGGACGGCACTGACGGATTCGGTGACGATGAACGCCCTGGTCGTCACGCTGAAGATCATGGTCTACTCGCTCGTGGTGCAGGTGCCGATCAGCCTCCTCCTGGGGGTCTTCACCGCGGGCAACCAGCGCTACCGGGCGCTGCTGGCCGTCCTGTACTTCGTCCCGCTCCTGCTCTCCTCGGCTGCGGTGGCGATCGCGTTCAAGGCGCTCCTGGATCCGAACTTCGGCATGGGTCCGGGTCTGGGGATCCCCCTGCTCGCGCAGAACTGGCTTGGCAGCGCCGACCTGGTGCTGTTCGTGGTCATCTTCGTGATCGCCTGGCAGTTCGTCCCGTTCCACACCCTCATCTACCAGGGCGGCGTGCGGCAGATCCCTGCGTCCTTCTACGAAGCGGCGCAGATCGACGGGGCGGGACGCATCCAGCAGTTCATCCACATCACCCTGCCCCAGCTGAAATACACCATCATCACCTCGTCCACCCTCATGGTCCTGGGCTCGCTGGCGTACTTCGACCTGATCTTCGTCCTCACCGCCGGCGGCCCGGGGTACGAGACCCGCCTCCTGCCCCTGCACATGTACCTCACCGGCTTCCGGGCCAATGACATGGGAGCAGCGAGCGCCCTCGGCGTCATCCTCGTGGTGATCGGGCTGGGTCTCGCCCTCGTGCTGCAGCGCATCGGCGGCAACAGCCGCAGCTCGAGCCAACTGGAAGGGGCCTAGACCATGGCACTGGCCACCGAAGCACCGGAGGGCACCACGCACCGGACGAAGGAGCACTCGCAGCGGAGACGGCTCGGCAGGAGCACACCGAACGTCCTCGGAGGATTGGGCGGCTGGGTGTGGCTCGCGCTGATCATCCTGCCGGTCTACTACGTGATCATCACCAGCCTGAAGAACCAGGCGGGCTTCTTCGGATCGAACCCGCTGGCACCTCCCACCGAGCCGACCCTGGCGAACTACCGGACGGTGCTGGAAGCGGACTTCGTCCAGTACTTCGTGAACAGCGTCATCGTCACGCTGGGAAGTGTCGTTCCCGCGGTGATCGTGTCCTTCATGGCCGCGTATGCGGTGGTGAGGGGGAGCGGGCGCATCATCGGCTCGGCCCATACGCTGTTCCTGATGGGACTCGCCATCCCGCTGCAGGCCACCATCATCCCGATCTACTTCATGATCACCAAGGCACAGCTCTACGACACCCTGCTCGCGCTGATCCTGCCGTCGATAGCCTTCGCCATCCCCATCTCGGTGCTCATCCTGTCGAACTTCCTCCGGGACGTCCCGCGCGAGCTCTTCGAGTCCATGAGGCTGGACGGCTGCTCGGAGTTCACCATGATGTGGCGGCTCGCCCTGCCACTGGTCCGCCCCGCGGTGGTCACGATCGCCATCTACAACGCGCTGCACGTGTGGAACGGTTTCCTGTTCCCGCTGATCCTCACCCAGAGCCCGGACAAGCGGGTACTGCCGCTGTCCCTCTGGGCGTTCCAGGACGAGTTCAGCGTGAACATCCCGGCCGTCCTCGCGGCCGTCGTGCTCTCCACCCTCCCGCTGGTGGTCCTCTACGCACTGGCTCGCCGCCAGCTCGTCAGCGGACTCACGGCCGGATTCAACAAGTAGACCGAAAGGAACCACCAATCTCATGACCTCCACGCTGCAACCCGCCCTGCGGGTCGGAATGGTCGGTTACGCCTTCATGGGAGCAATGCACTCCCACGCCTGGCGGACCGCACCGCGCTTCTTCGACCTGCCGCTCCAGCCAGAGCTCGCCGTCCTCGCGGGTCGGGACGGGGCCGCCGTGAAAACGGCGGCGGACCGGTTGGGCTGGCAGGACACCGAGACGGACTGGCGTGCCCTGGTGGAACGCGACGACGTCGACCTGATCGACATCTGCACCCCCGGGGACACGCACGCGGAGATAGCGATCGCAGCGCTGGAAGCCGGCAAGCACGTGCTCTGCGAGAAGCCGCTGGCGAACTCCGTCGAGGAGGCGGAACGCATGGCGGCAGCCGCACAGGCCGCTGCTGCGAAGGGTGTCTTCGCGATGTGCGGGTTCTCCTACCGCCGCACGCCGGCCCTGACCCTCGCGCGGCGGCTCGTCGAGCAGGGGAGGATCGGGACCATCCGCCACATCCGCGCTCAGTACCTCCAGGACTGGCTCGCGGACGAGACCGCCCCGATGACCTGGCGCCTGGACAGGAGCAAGTCCGGCTCCGGAGCGCTGGGGGACATCGGGGCGCACAGCATCGATGCGGCGCAGTACGTCTCCGGCCTGCAGATCACGGGAGTGTCCGGTCTCCTGAACACCTTCGTCCACGAGCGTCCCCTCGGCGGGACCCTCGTGGGACTCGGCGGACAGGGCTCCAGTGACGGGGGAACCGGGACGGTCACGGTCGACGACGCCGCGATCTTCAGCGCGCGCTTCGAATCGGGGGCGGTAGGGGTGTTCGAGGCCACGCGCTTCGCCCTCGGCAGGAAGAACTCCATGAGGCTCGAGGTCAACGGCAGCCTCGGTTCACTCGCCTTCGACTTCGAGAACATGAACGCACTGGAGTTCTACGACGGCACCCAGCCCTCCGAGACCGCGGGCTTCAGCACCATCAATGTCACCGAACCTGTGCACCCCTACACGGGGAACTGGTGGCCGGCCGGCCACGGCCTCGGGTACGAACACGGCTTCACGCACCAGGTGGTGGATCTGGTGCAGTCCATCGCGGACGGGCAGACGCCCTCGCCGTCCTTCGACGAGGCGCTGGGGGTCCAGAAGGTCCTGCACGCCATCGAGGAGAGCGCAGCGAACGATTCGGGGTGGCAGCATGTCTGAGGCCGCCCCGACCGGCGCCACCCCACGCCCCGTCACCCCACGCCCCGTCACCCTGTTCACCGGTCAATGGGCCGACCTCCCCTTCGAGGACGTCGCCAGGATGGCCGGCGAATGGGGTTACGACGGGCTGGAGATCGCCTGCTGGGGGGATCACCTCGACCCGGTCAGGGCCGCGCACGACGACGACTACGTGCAGGACCGGCTGCGGATCCTCGCCGAGAACAACCTCGGCGTCCATGCGATCGCCATCCACCTCACCGGGCAGGCCGTGTGCGACGACCCGATCGACGAACGCCACCAGGGCATCCTCTCCCCCGAGGTCTGGGGCGACGGCGATCCCGAGGGGGTCCGCCGTCGGGCCGCCGACGTCGTGAAGGACGCCGCCCGGGCAGCTTCCCGGCTCGGAGCCTCGGTGGTCACGGGCTTCACCGGGTCCTCCATCTGGAAGTACGTCGCCATGTTCCCTCCCGCATCGGAGGAGATGATCACGCGGGGCTACGAGGACTTCGCCGCGAGGTGGAATCCCATCATGGACGTGTTCGACGCCGAGGGGGTCCGCTTCGCGCTCGAGGTGCATCCGTCCGAGATCGCGTACGACTACTGGACCGCGAAGCGCACCCTGGCGGTCATGAGTGACCGCCCGGGGTTCGGGTTGAACTTCGACCCGAGCCACTTCATCTGGCAGGACCTCGATCCGGTGATGTTCCTGCAGGATTTCGCGCCCTTCATCTTCCACGTCCACGTGAAGGAGTCGGTACGGCAGCTGAACGGCCGCAACGGGCGCCTCGGGTCGCATCTGCCCTGGGGCGATCCCCGCAGGGGCTGGGACTTCGTCACCGCCGGGCACGGGGACGTCCCCTGGAATCCGATCTTCCGTATGCTGAACTCGATCGGTTACGAGGGCCCCACCAGTGTGGAGTGGGAGGATGCCGGGATGGACCGGCTCACCGGCGCCCCGCAGGCGTTGGCCCTCGTCCGGGAGCTGGCACGCATCTCACCGCCCGCTGCCGCCTTCGACGCAGCCTTCTCGACGCGAAGCGCGAGCAGCCACGACCTACCTGAGAACGCCACCACGAAAGAGGGATCATGACCAGCAGGGAAGCACTCGTAGTCCGCGGAGGGTGGGACGGACACCAGCCCGTCGAAGCCACGGAACGCTTCATACCGTTCCTGCGGGAGAACGGGTACACGGTCCGTGTCGAGGAGTCGCCGAAGATCTACGCCGATGCCGACTACATGTCGACCGTGGACCTGATCCTCCAGTGCAACACCATGAACACCATCGAGAAGGACGAGTTCGCCGGGCTCCGGTCGGCGGTCGAGGCCGGGACCGGGCTCGCCGGCTGGCACGGTGGGATCGCGGACTCCTACCGCAACGAGTCCGACTACCTCCACCTGATCGGTGGGCAGTTCGCCTGCCACCCGGGGAAGCATCCCGACGAGCGGGTCGGCGAGCAGTCGGACAACTACGTGCCGTACCGGGTGACCATGCTCCCGGCGGCGGCTGACCATCCGATCACGCAGGGGATCGGGGACTTCGATCTCGTCACGGAACAGTACTGGGTCCTGGCGGACGACTACATCGACGTGCTGGCGACGACCACCCAGGCCGTTCGTGACTGGGACCCGTGGAACCGTCCCGTGACGTCCCCCGCCATCTGGACCCGGCAGTGGGGCAAGGGTCGCATCTTCGTCTCCACTCCCGGTCACCGCGTCGAGATCCTCGACGACCCGAACGTCCGAACCATCATCGAAAGGGGTTTGCTGTGGGCGAGCCGTTGAACGTCGGAATCATCGGCTGCGGAGCGATCGTGGCCCAGTACCTGAAGACCCTGCCGTCGCTGTCCTCGGTCACCCTCCGGGCGGTCGCCGATCTCGACGTCAGCCGGGCGGAGGCGGTTGCCGCCTCACAGGAGGGCGTGCGGGCACTGACGGTAAAGGACCTGCTGGCCGATCCCGGGATCGATACGGTCCTCAACCTGACCATCCCTGCTGCGCACGCCGAGGTGGCCAAGCGTGCCATCGCGGCGGGCAAGCATGTCTACGGTGAGAAGCCCCTTGCGGCGAACACGGATGAGGCGCGGGAGGTGCTCGCCCTGGCGAAGGACGCCGGCGTCCGCGTCGGGTGCGCGCCGGACACGGTGCTGGGGACGGGAATCCAGACCGCCCGCCACGCCATCGACAGCGGCAGGATCGGCCGGCCGATCTCGGCGTCGGCCACCATGGTGACGCCGGGTCACGAACGGTGGCACCCCAACCCGGACTTCTACTACGTCCCGGGTGGCGGGCCCCTGCTCGACATGGGTCCGTACTACGTCACGGCGCTGGTCACCCTGCTCGGCCCGGTGACCTCCGTCATCGGAGCCGCCAGCCACACCAGGGACGAGCGGACCATCGGGCGTGGGCCACGTGCGGGGGAGACCGTGCCGGTCTCGATCGACACCCACGTCACCGGTGTCCTCGTCCATGCATCCGGGGCACTCTCAACGCTGGTGATGAGTTTCGACGCGGTGCAGACACGCGCGTCCAACATCGAGGTGCACGGGGAACTGGCGAGCCTGACCGTTCCCGACCCGAACTACTTCGAGGGGGAGGTGTCGATCTGCGACCTCGCGAACAGGGAGGGCGGCTGGGACGTCATCCCCAGCAGTGCGGGCTACGTCGGAGCCGGCAGGGGATACGGGCTCGCGGACATGGCGCTGACGCCGTCCGGTGAGGAGCACCGCGCCAACGGGCAGCTCGCGTACCACGTGCTCGATGTCATGGAGTCGCTGCTGAAGTCCGCCTCGAGCGGGAGTGCCGAGACCGTGCAGAGCACCGTCGAGCGGCCGGCACCGGTGCCACTCACGTCCCTGTCGGAGCTGGTGTCCTCCACCACCACCTAGCACTCGGTGTTCCCGGGGCCGCCCCTGCCGGTGGGCGGCCCCGGCGTCACTGCGGGCCCACGTCGATCAGCCCGTTCCGGATCCCCCAGAGCACCGCCTGCAGGCGGTCGCGGGACGACGTCTTCTGCAGCAGTCCTGCGAGGTGGTACTTGACCGTCGTGTGCTCGACGAAGAGCTGGGCCGCAATCTCGGCGTTGGACAGCCCCTGTGCCAGCAACTGGAGGACGTCCAGTTCGCGGGCGGTCAGGGGCGAGGGGAGCTGGACGCCCTCCGGCGAGGGCGAGGGCGAGGGCGACGGCGTGGCCGGACGGCGGTGCCCGAACTCCCGCAGGATGCGCCGCGTCAGGCGTTGGTCCAAGGTCCCGTCGCCCTGGGCCACGGAACGGACCGCGCCCAGCAGCGTGTCCTCGTCCGCCCCCTTGAGCAGGAAGCCGGAGGCACCGGCCTCGAGCGCGGCGAAGATGTCGTCGTCGATGTCGAAGGTGGTGAGGATCAGCACGTCACTGCGCACCGACTCGTCAGCCGTGATGGCAGCCGTCGCGGTGATGCCGTCCATGACCGGCATGCGGATGTCCATGCACACCACGTCGGGCTGGAGCTCGCGGGCCAGCCGGACGGCTTCCTCGCCGTTCGCGGCTTCACCCACCACCGTGATGTCCTCCGCGGACCCGAGCAGGATGGACAGCCCGGTGCGGACGATCACCTGATCGTCCGCGACGATCACGCGGATCACGACCGCTCCCCTCCCGCCGGGCGGGGGATGCGGAGCCGGTTGCGCCAGCCGCCGCCCACGGTGGGGCCCGTCTCGAGGTCGGCTCCGATCAGTTCGGCACGCTCGCCCATCCCGATGAGCCCGTACCCCCGACCGCCCGTACCTCCGACCGCCGGCCGCGACGGGAGACCGGCGTTCGGGACGTTCTCGACCGTGACCACCACGTCCCCCGGCCGGTACTCGATCAAGACGGTGCAGGCGTCATCCGGGGCATGACGGGCGGCGTTCGTCAGCGATTCCTGCACCGTCCGGTAGACGGACGCTTCCGCCACGGGTCCGAGGCGGAACCGGTCGCCCGTGACGGAGAGGGCGACGTGCTGGCCACGCCTGGTCGCGGCATCGAGGAGTCCCGGGAGGTCGCCGAGTCCGGGGATGCCGATGGTGGTGCGCCCGCCGTCGTCGGTCGGGTTCTCGTCCGGACGCAGCAGCCCCACGGTCCCACGAAGGTCGACCATCGTCGCGCGGGCCTCCTGTTCCAGTTCGCGGAGCATCGAGCGGCTCCGTTCGGGATCGGACGCGATCAGTGCGCCGGCCGCCTGCGCGCTCACGATGATGCCGGACAGGTGGTGGCCGGCGATGTCGTGGAGCTCGCGGGCGAGTGCCGTGCGCTCCGCCCGCCGGTCCTGCTCCACGAGGTAGGCGCGCTCGCGTTCGGTGAACTGCTCGCGCTCGCGGGCCGCTTCCCGGAGTTGCGACCGGCTGCGGCCGAACTCGGCGAGCAGTGCGGGAACCAGGTACTCGAAGACGACCCGCGCGGCGATCAGGCCGAGCACCGCGGGCAGGGGCAGCAGGCCCGCGAGGAGTGCGGCGGTCAGGCCGACCGCGCTGCTGAGGACGGCCATCGCGCCGAGCACCCGGAAGGCCGCCGGCCGGTCCGCCCGCCGGACGAGGTGGAAGGCGGCGAGCATCACGGCCAGGCTGCCGATACCGAGTTCGGCGGCGCTGGAGGCGAGCAGTACGCAGTGCAGCAGGACGACGGCGGCGAAGGCCGGTATCGGCGCGGTCCAGCGGAACAGCAAAGCGACGGCCTGTCCGGCGACGAGGACCGCCTGCAGGACGGTGAGGAGCAGACCCGGCGCGGGCTCCAGGACCCCGCCGACGCCCGCGCCCAGATAGGTGATCGCCGCAAGGAGGACGGCAAGGGGGAATGCCGCGTTCCGCCGCGGAGCGCCCTGTCCGCCATCCCTGATCGTTCGCACCGAACGAGTCAACCACGGACGCACCGGCGCGGGATGCGCGCCGGTGCGTCCGTGGCCGATTCCGTCTATCGCCCCGCCTGCAGGATGACGTCGAGGGCGTCGACGACGATCCTGTACTGGTTCATGAGTACGGCGTCATCGGCGGGGTCGACGACGGCCCAGGGGAGCGCGGCCACCGCGATGGTGACGGCGGTCCCGTCGGGTCCGACGGCGTTGCGGGTCTGGGTGCCGGGGATGTCCCCTCCATGTCCCCAGGCGGTACCGCCACCACTGAGCGGGTAGCTCTGCAGGCCGAGCCCGTAGGTGGCCTCGGGCCACAGTTCGTCCCCGGCCGGGACCGTCGTCCGCATCTCGGCGAGACCCGCGTCGCTGAGCAGGCCGCCGTCGAGGAGTGCCTTCATGAACGTGTTGAGCTCGCTGGGCGTCGAGACCATGGCGCCGGCGGCCCAGGCGAAGGAGGGGTCCATGGTGGTGATGTCCTTCAGCTCGCCGGCGCCGTCGATGTGGTAGCCGAGGGGATGCACGCCGCGCAGTTCCTGCTCGCCCGGTACGGGCAGGTAGGTGTCCACGAGGTGCAGCGGGTCGATGATGCGGTGCTGGATCTCCTCGTACAGCGGCCGCTCGGTGATGCGCTCGATGACCAGTCCGAGGACCAGGTAGTTGGTATTGCTGTACTCCCATTTCTCGCCCGGCACGAAGACGGTGGGCTTCTCCAGGGCGATGTCGAGCATGTCCCTGGGCGAGATGAACGTGTGCTGCGCGCCGAAGGCATCGGCGGCAACCTGGTCGGCGTACTCGGGCAGTCCGCTGGTGTGCTGCAGCAGCTGCCGGACGGTGATGGCAGCGCCGTCGATCCCCTCGCCCGTGACCAGACCGGGGAGGTAGGTCCCGACGGGTTCATCGAGCGCGAGGACGCCCTCCTCCACGAGTTGCAGGACGACGGTGCTGACGAACATCTTCGTGTTGCTGGCGATGCGGACCTGCCCGTCGGCGGGGGCGGGTTCGCCGGTGGCGAGGTTCCCGGTACCTGCCGCGAGGGTGATGGTCCCGCCATCGGGGCCGGTGACGGCCGCAGAGGCGGACGGGTAGCCGGCGTCGACGAGCTTCTGCAGCTGCTCCTGGACGAGGGCGGCGTCAGGACCCGCGTGCTGCTCGGAGGCGGCGGCACCGGCAGGCGCAGCCGCGGCGGCATGCGTCGGTTCGAGGATGCCGGGCTGGAGCAGGGCGACGCCCGAGCCGGCCGTGAGGGCCGCGGCGAGGGCGACGGCGGCCCAGCGGAGCCGGGGCGAGCGCGTCGTGGGTGGCGGGGTGGAGGTGGTGGGGATGGGTGATGAGGGCATGGTGATTTCCGTCTTTCCGGGTTCGGTCGGGGGATGAGGCTCGGCTGGTGGTCAGAGGTCGCGGCGGCGCAGCGTGGCTGCTGCGGTTGCCAGCACGATGGTGGTGAGGGCGGCGAGTGCCGCGAGGGCGACCCCGGACCCCAGGGCTTCTCCGGACCCGATGGCTGCGTGGGACAGGGACACCGGCAGGAGCTGTGCCCAGGTGGGCAGGGTCCCGGTGGCGAGCTGCACGATCGACATCAGCACCGTCTCGAACACCAAAGCGCCGAGCATGACGAGCACCGCTGCGAGCTGGTTCCGCAGGATCAGGCCGGCTCCCAGCCCGATCAGGCTCAGCAGCGTGACGGCGAGTGCGCCGCGGCCGAGCAGCCCCAGGACCTGCGGCAGGGAAGCGTTCAGGGCCGTGCCCTGGGAGAGGAGGGTGACGGCGAGGGTCAGGAACGCGGTGGCCGCGAGGACGATGCCTGCTGCTCCGCCTGCCACGGCGGCGGCTCCGGCCTTCGCGAGGACGATGCGGGA
>JASLAA010000038.1 GCA_030147325.1 Arthrobacter sp.
CTCGTCTGCGCTGCGCCCGGACTCCATGGTCATCGCCCCGGAGGCGTACGGAGACCACGAGTTGGGTGCGCCCGACTGGGGGCCGATGATCTCAAGACCGGAAACGGGAACGGGACTGGGCGCGAGGTTCGCGCCGGTGAGCTCGGGGTTGGGGACGAGGTTGGGGGTTGTGGTTGCGGCGGGTGGCAGCCGGACGTCGTCGGCTTGCTCGAGGTAGGCGCCCTCGACCTGCAACGTGCCCTTCGATGAGAGCCGGAAGACGTACTCCACCGCAGCTACCGTGTCTGCGCTGTTGAAGGTGTCGCTCACCGTGAACGGCGAGTTGCCCGGACGCTGGAGAGGGTTCCGCAGCTGCCGCAGAGTCGTGCTGCCGTCGGCATGGTACTGGCGGGCCAGCAGCGTGAAGTCCGCGTCGCTGGTGGTGAAGGTCTTGAAGAGGTAGGTCGTGCCGGGCTGGACATCCACCCGTGGGCTCGTCAGCGTGACATCGCCCGAGGCGTATCCGGTGATGTCGAGCTTCAGTGCCTGGTCGCTTACCTGTCCGTTGCCCAGTTGCAGTGCGGCCTGGGCGTCAGCGCTGTGGCTGAGGCTCCAGCCACCTACGGAATCGGTGGACGCCGCCGGTTCCGATGCTGCCGGAGCGTTGATCGCAACCGGATCGAGTGAGGGAAACAGGTTCGAGTCGGGCCGCGCCTGGGCGATGCTGCCCGTCCCGGCGGTGTACAGCAGCCACCCGGTGATGAGGAGAGCGACCACCGCAGAGATGACGACCAGCGGATCCAGCAACACACGAAGAAACCTCCGTCGCCTAGACGCCACTGGTGACCTCCAGGGTGCCGGCCCGTTCCGGAGACTGCCACGTGTTGATCTCAGGGCGCTTGAACAGTCCACGTGCGTTCACTATGCAGCGAAGCGCCGCCGTCAGCTGCACCAGGTCCATGATGTAGAACAGGAAGTACGCCGTGGGTGCGTAGATGGACAGCCGGACGCGTTCACGCCTGGTCAGGTTCTCGTCCATCCAGACCGTCAGCAGTGTGTAGGCGGTGATGGTCGCGTACGCACCGACCACCAAGGCCGGTGTTTGCGAGACCACCGACCAGTACACCGCGTACGTCCAGGCCAGCGGGGAGATGAGCAGTGTGAACTCGCTCAGCAGCGCCATCGGCATCCGGTAATAGGTCAGCGTGCGGCTGTATCGGCGGCTCGGGTTGAAGATCAGGCTGCGGTATTTGATGAGGTTCTGGATGCTTCCGTACTTCCAGCGATAGCGCTGCTTCGCCAACGCGCGGAGCGTAAGCACGCCCTCGGTCTTCGCGACGACGTCGGCGCCATAGACCATGCGGAAGCGCCGGTTGCCCAGGCTGGTGATCTTCCCGCTCAGACCGATGTCCTCGGTGAGGGTGTCCGTGTCGTAGAAGTCGACCTTGCGCAGCACGCTCATCCGATAGGTGGAGGCCACTCCACCCACCACGAACTCGCAGTTCAGCAGGGAGTAGAGCTTCTTCGAGCGGTAGCCGATCATGTGCTCGAAGCGCTGCAGGAGGCCCAGCACGGTCGGCTCGTCGAGGATCTGCACATTGGCGGCGACGCCGGCCACGTACGGGTCATCGAAGTAGGACAGGGCATTCGTGATCGCGTCCGGCTCGATGATCGAATCGGCATCGAGGGTCATCACGAACTGGCCGCGCGCATACTGGCGAAGTGCCGAGTTCAGCGCTACACCCTTACCGACGTTCTCGGGCATCCGCACGACGCGCAGGTCCGCCTCGGGGTGGTGCATCTGGTAATCGAGGACCAGCTGACCGGTGAGGTCCGTGGAGGCGTCGTCGGCGACGAGGATCTCGTAGAAGCGGTAGGTGCTGCGCCGCAGGGAATCAAGCGTACGGATGATCACCGCCTCCTCGTTGTGAGCGGCGATGACGATGGAAACGAGCCCGGGCACCTCGGGGAGGTCGGCGCGGGTCCAGGTGGCCGTCGCTGCACACTCCGGCTCGTGCTCCTTCGGAAGCCGGACACCGACCATGCCCTTGCGCCGCTGTTGCCAGACGTCATAGAAGTTGGCACCCACCAGGTACAGACCGAAGTGGACGACGTAGAGGATGCTGACGCCCGCGAACAACCAGAAGATGACCAGCGCGATGTCCATGCTCACGCCTCCGTGGGCCCGGTGGCGAATGCGGGCGCGCGGTGTGGCACCTCCAGGGATGCGTCCACGGCCGCTGACGCACCGACGGGCTGCGCAGTCTCGCCGAACGTCCCGGCCGTGGCGGTGGCAGGAGCGGTCCCGAGCGGTGCCACAGCCCCGCCCGGAGCCGTGCGAGAGGCACCACGCCGGTACAGGAGAATGCCGACGAAGCGGACGACCAGGGTGAGGATCACCAGGGCCCACAGTGCGACACTCAGCTGGGCCACAAAAGCGAGCAGTCCCTCGAACATCGCTTCGTCCCGGCCGAAGGTCACCTGCCCCTCGGCAGTGACGACCTTTCCGACCTGCATCATCGAAGAGCCTCCACGGCTGGGTAGGTGCA
>JASLAA010000042.1 GCA_030147325.1 Arthrobacter sp.
AGGGCAACCACCATCCCTCGATCGCCCCCTACGGATTGTTCACCTGTCGCGGTGGCAAGGTGCAGATCAGCGTGGGCAGCGAGAGACTGTGGGCCACGTTCTCCGCGGCCTTCGGGCTCGACGCCGAGCGGCCCGAATTCGCCACGAACGCTGACCGCGTGCGGAACAGGGACCTGCTGATCGGCGTCATCGAGGACGCCTTCTCGGCCCATGAGGCCGAGCCGCTCCTGGAGAAGCTGAACGAGGCCGGCATCCCGGCCGGCAAGGTGCGGACGCTCGACGAGGTGTACGCGTGGGAGCAGGTGCAGTCGCAGGGTCTGCTCCTGTCCGTCCAGCACCCCCTGCTCGGAGACATCGACCTGCCCGGGCCGCCGCTGCGCTTCTTCGACGGTTCCGGCGAGACGACGCCGACCACCCATACGGCACCGCCCCTGCTCGACGGCGATGGTGAGGCGATCCGCGCCTGGCTGGCGGGACCGGATCGCGGAGGGTCAGGGGCGTGAGCGCGGACGCACCCGGAAGGCACCTGACGGCCGGGGAGCTGATCGACGAGGTGCTCGACACCGCGTCCTTCGTCTCCTGGGACAGCCCGGTGGCCCTGCCCTACCCCGGTGCCGGCCCCTCCTACGACGACGAGCTGCGGCGCGCGCGCGCGAAGAGCGGAGCGGACGAGTCCGTCCTCACCGGCGAAGGCCTGATCCGTGGCCGTCGCGTGGCCGTGATCGTCTCGGAGTTCTCCTTCCTCGCCGGATCCATCGGCAGCGCCGCGGCGCGGCGCATCACCGCCGCGGTGCAACGGGCGACGGCGGAGCGACTGCCGTTGCTGGCCGGTCCCGCCTCCGGGGGGACGCGCATGCAGGAGGGAACGCCCGCATTCCTCTCCATGGTCGACATCACCGGAGCGGTGCGCGCGCACCGGCAGGCAGGCCTGCCGTACCTCGTGTACCTCAGGCACCCCACCACCGGAGGGGTCATGGCGTCCTGGGGCTCGCTGGGCCACGTCACCGTCGCCGAACCGGGGGCGCTCCTCGGGTTCCTCGGTCCCCGGGTCTACGAGGCCCTCTACGACGCCCCCTTCCCCGCCGGCGTGCAGACCGCCGAGAACCTGTTCGACAAGGGACTCATCGATGCTGTGGTCCCTCCGGAGCAGCTGGCGGAGATCGTGGACACGGCCCTGACCGTCCTGCTCGCCACTCCCGGGGAGACGCCCGAGCGGCCGGCGACGGTGACGTCGCGCCCCGGCAGCGGGGACGCCTGGACCTCCATCCTCATCTCCCGGAACCGGCGTCGTCCCGATCTCCGGCGCCTGCTCGCCTACGGGGCGAGCGATGTCCTCCCCCTCAACGGGACAGGCCAGGGGGAGCGTGATCCGGGGCTGCTGCTGGCCCTCGCCCGTTTCGGCGGGCAGCCCTGCGTCGTGCTCGGCCACCAGCGGCCCCGCCGTCCGGAGGACCCCGGGATGGGCCCGGCATCGCTCAGGGAGGCCCGCCGCGGGATGAAGCTTGCGGAGGAACTCGGACTGCCCCTGCTCACGGTCGTGGACACCGCAGGCGCAGACCTGTCGAAGGCCGCGGAGGAGGGCGGGCTGGCCGGCGAGATCGCGCGCTCGCTGCACGACCTCATCGGCCTCGAGTCACCCTCCGTCTCGGTCCTGCTGGGTCAGGGAGCCGGGGGCGGGGCCCTGGCACTCCTCCCGGCGGACAGCACCATCGCCGCACAGCACGCCTGGCTCTCGCCGCTTCCCCCGGAGGGTGCCAGCGCCATCGTGCACCGGACGGTGGATCGGGCTCCCGAGATGGCGGAGGCGCAGGGTGTCAAGGTCGCCGCGCTCCTGGACCGGGGTGTCGTCGACCATGTGGTGGACGAACGGCCCGATGCGGCAGAGGAGGGACGGGCCTTCTGCGAACGGATGGCCGTCGCGATCGAGTACGAACTCGCCCGGGTGAAGGATCTCCCCGCAGGAGACCGGCTGGAGCGCCGCGCCGGGAAGTACAGGGCCGGGGCGGCTGAGCGCAGCTAGACAGCGACGAGCTGAACCTGCGGGAGTTCCTCGAACGCCGGCTTCGCGAACCAGTACCCCTGGAACAGGCGGATTCCGCCCGCCCTGAGGAACAGGAACTCCGCCTCGGTCTCGACGCCCTCCGCGAGCACGGTGATGCCGAGGTCCGAAGCGATGCCCACGATGCCGTTGACGACGGCCTGGCGGACCACGCTGTCGTCGACTCCCCGGACGAGCTTCATGTCGATCTTGATCAGATCCGGCTGGAAGTCGACCAGGAGCCCCAGCCCCGCATGACCGGCGCCGAAGTCGTCGATGGCGGTGGTGAACCCGTGCCTGCGATATTCGGTGATGATGTTCATGAGGTGGGCGGTGTCCGCGACCTCCTCGTCCTCGGTGAACTCGAACATGATCGACGACGTCGGGAAGTTGCAGCGTGCTGCGGCGAGCAGCGTCGCGCGGAGGCAGGCGGCGGGTTCGTAGACCGCGTTCGGCATGAAGTTGATCGACAGTTTCAGGTCCTCACCGGCAGGGAACAGACGCGCGGCGAGCTCGATCGCCTTGACCCGGCAGTCCTGGTCGAAGCGGTACTTCTGCTCGGGCGAGATCCTGGACAGGACGTCGAACGCGCTCTCACCCGACATGCCCCTGACCAGTGCCTCATAACCCCAGACGCGGTGATCGACGGCGTCGTAGATCGGTTGGAAGGCCATGCTGAAGTCGAAGTCGAGCTTCGAAGACGTCGCGCAGCCCTTGCATGCCATCCGGAGTTCCCCCTTGCTGGTCGCGTCGACCGACGCGCGCGGCGCCACGGCCACAACTGCCACCATAGGTCTCCGGCACGCTGGAGGTCCACACCTGATGGGGGGGGCGGTACCGGTCCGAGGTGCCGACCATGGGCCGCCCGGGCCCGGGCGGGTCAACCGCGGGCAGGGAGAGGTGGCCGGGCGACCCCGAGCCAGTGCAGGGCCTCGGAGCGGTCCGCGAAGTACCGGGTGCGGGTGGGGGAGCGGAGGATGAAGTTCGCCAGCACCTCGTCCATCGGACCCGCTCCCAGGACCGCCACGGGCGTCGGATGCTCGTACCGGCTGATCCTGCGCCGGCCCTCGAGGGTCACACCGCGCAGTGCCCCCATGTGGATCAGGACGGGCTTCTCCCGCCAGTCGGTGATGGCGATCAGGTCGTCA
>JASLAA010000132.1 GCA_030147325.1 Arthrobacter sp.
ATCCGATCCCTGGCCGATGCCGTCATGGTGGGGACCGGCACCGTCCTCGCGGATGATCCCCGGCTGACCGCGCGCACCGGGGCCGAGGTGCCCGGCGATCAGGAAGCCACCGGTGCGACCGGCCTGCGGGTCGTCATGGGCCGGACGCCGGTGCCGGTCGACGCCGCCGTCCGGGGCCCGGGTTTCCTCCAGCTGACTACCCACGATGTCCTCGAGGCACTGGACGAGCTCCACCGCCGGGACGTCCGGCACCTCCTGGTCGAAGGAGGCCCGCGGATCGCCTCTGCCTTTCTGGAGGCCGGGGTGGTCGATGAGCTCTTCTCCTACATCGCCCCGGTCATCCTCGGCGGCGGGACCCCGGCCTTCCCGGACCTCGGCGTGCAGACCCTGGCCGATGCGACCCCCTGGAGGTTCGACGACGCCGGCGGCCCGGGCACACAGCGGTTCGGCGCCGACGTACGACTGCATCTTCACCCCGGGTGACCCGCGTCGCCCTGCTCATCCCTCCGACCGCTCCACCTAGAAGGAAGAACCGATGTTCACAGGAATAGTCTCCGAGCAGGGCCGCGTGGTCTCGCTCGACCTCACACCCGACGGCGAGAGCGCCCTGCTCGTGTTCGAGGCGCCCGAGACCGGCAGGGATCTCGAGCCGGGCGCGTCGATCGCGGTCAACGGGGTCTGCCTGACGGCCGTCACCCTCGACGGCGCCAGCGGACGCGTGGGTGTCGACGTGATGGGTGAGACTCTCCGCCGCACGACCACCGGCGAGCTCGAGCCGGGAGCCCCCGTGAACCTCGAGCGGTGCGTCCCGGCCGGTGGGCGACTCGACGGGCACGTTGTCCAGGGCCATGTGGACGGTATCGGCGTGCTGATGGAGCGCGAGGACCTCGGAGCCTGGCACCGGCTGCGGTTCGGACTCCCGCAGAAGCTGGGACGTTACGCCGCGGAGAAGGGATCGGTGGCGATCGACGGCGTCTCACTGACCGTCACCGCCGTCAGTGCACCTTCCGACCCGGAGCAGTGGTTCGAGGTGGGGCTCATCCCCACGACCCTGCGCGAGACCGGCCTCGGCGCGAAGTCCATCGGCGACCCGGTCAACCTCGAGATGGATGTGCTCGCCAAGTACGCCGAGCGGCTCCTGGGCTTCGCCGCGGCGGACGCGCAGGGCGGGCCGCACGCGCAGGAAGCACCGTGATGGGGGACATCCGGCTCGACGCCATCGACGACGCCGTCGCGGCCATCGCGGCCGGGGGCGCCGTCGTGGTCGTCGATGACGAGGACCGCGAGAACGAGGGCGACATCGTCTTCGCCGCCCAGGACGCGACACCCGAACTCGTCGGCTGGACGGTGCGCTGGACCTCGGGCGTGCTGGGCGTGCCCATGCGGGCAGAGGATGCCGACCGGCTCCTCCTGCCGCCCATGACGGCAGTGAACGAGGACTCGAAGGGCACGGCGTACACCGTGTCGTGCGATGCGGCGACGGGCGTCAGCACCGGCATCAGCGCAGCGGACCGCGCGCGGACCGCCACGGTCCTCGCCGACCCGGCAGCGGCGCCCGGGCATCTCACCCGGCCCGGTCACGTCTTCCCCTTGCGTGCAGCCCCCGGCGGGGTGCGGTCGCGGCCGGGCCACACCGAGGCCGGCGTGGACCTCAGCGTCCTTGCCGGCAAGCGGCCCGCCGCCGTGATCGCCGAGCTCGTGCACGACGACGGTTCGATGATGCGTCTTCCCGCGCTGCGCCGCTTCGCCGACGAGCACGGGCTCCCGCTCGTCTCGATCGAGGACCTCGTGGAACACCTGCGGGTCCGGGACCGCGCCTGACCACAGCCCCACCTGCCACGACCCACTACCGAGCACCACCAGAAGGAGAACCATGAGCGGCCACGGAGCACCGAGCATCGACATCAGCGCACTGGACTCACAGGACGGCGCACCCCTGCGCCTCGCGATCATCGCGGCGAGCTGGCACACGCAGATCATGGACGGACTGCTCGACGGCGCCCGTCGTGCGGCTGCAGAGGCCGGAGCGGAGGTGACCGAGGTCCGCGTGCCCGGCAGCTTCGAGCTGCCCGTGGCCGCTGCGCGCATGGCGCTGTCCTATGATGCTGTCGCGGCTCTCGGCGTCGTCATCCGCGGAGGCACTCCCCACTTCGAGTACGTGTGCCAGGCGGCGACGTCGGGCCTCACCGAGGTGAGCGTCCGCACCGGTGTCCCGGTGGGGTTCGGGGTGCTGACCTGCGATACGGAGCAGCAGGGACTCGACCGCGCGGGCCTGCCAGGCTCGTCCGAGGACAAGGGACACGAGGCGGTCTCGGCGGCGCTGGCCACCGCCGCAGTCCTCCGCCGGTGGCGATAGATCCTGATTGGTGTATTCACCCCGCGGTGCGTAGAGTCGTCCATGCGCCGCGGGGTGGAGCAGTTCGGTAGCTCGCTGGGCTCATAACCCAGAGGTCACAGGTTCAAATCCTGTCCCCGCAACACCAGGGCACCTACTCACGATCGTGTTGAGTAGGTGCCTGACCTTTATCATGCCGGGTTCAGGGCGACACACGACGAACGCTATCCCGCCCTCCGCATGGCCGGATCGGGTCCTTCGTCCGATCACCGTCGATACCAGCGCATGGAACGCCAGCGGACAGTGCAGACGGCCTTAACGCGGAGCGTTGTTCGAGGGCCGCTCCGACCCGTTCCGGCCAGGGGATGCTGGGCGTGCCGTTGGTCGGTGGACCGCATGTGCTGCTGAAGGCCCGTGTCGTCGTGGAGGGACATACTTGGAGCATGATTCCTGGCGATGACAGTGCTTCTCAGCACGAAGGCGAGGAAGCTGCGGCTCAGGCCGAGGTCTCCCTGACTGCCTTCCGGTTCCTCGGCGCTGTCCACGGGGGTGACCAGGTGCAGGCCTGGGGGCATATGCACCCGATCTTCCGATTGTGCTGGGCCCAGGCATGGGTTGAAGCGAACAGGGAGAGCCTGATCTCTGGCGGGCATGATCCTGAGAGCACCGCTCATTCTCTGGCCTCGAGTGCTGCTGGTAGCCATGAGCTCTGGGAACACTTCACGGGTGTGATGCTGCGCGAGATGTGCGAGGCGTTTCCCCTCGATCCCGAGGCGGCTGGAATCGGATCGGATCCGAGGGCTGTAGCGCTGGACACCGAGCTTCTCTACGTCCATCCCCGGCCGCCGACGAGCGGGGTATGGGAACCCGATGAATTCGCCGAAGCGTATCCTCTCCTGATGAACCTGAACGAGGGTCGATGGACCGTCCTGAACTGGGGATACGACGCCATCCCGATTCCCGGATTCCCTCCGATCCTTGACGGAGCTTCCCTCGGCGATGACTGAGCGGCCGAGGGAACCGTTCGTTTTCCCCTGAACACCCGTCCCGTAGGCCGATCGGTCCACGGATGGAGTCCGGATGATTCAGGACCTGGAATCGCGGATTCTCACGATCCAGCCGACAAGGCTGCCATGGTGACCACGAGGCTCCTGCACGCTGGACACTGCATGCTGCATGGCGCCCCCGATCTCCGCGAACCCTGTTCCGTGATCTGCTGGGTCATTCGATTCCGCGAATCGCACTGACACCTGGTCGATTCGAGTCACCTGACCTGCGAGCCGGGTCCACGAGGACGCGCTGTACAGCTCCCCGGCAGGGCCCGCGTAGGTGTCGCGTTGCAAGGAGACCGCCCGCCGGCCCTCGAAGAGACGAGCAAGCCACTTCTGATCCATCGGCACCAGCACCCAGTCGACCTCTTCATGGAGTGCGACACCGAAACCGTCCTCCGACACCTGCCACTCGGTCAACCACACATCAGTCTCATCCGGACCCAGCTGGGGAACGGCGTCTTCCCCATCGACCACGTCGGGTTCTGTCCTGACGAGCGGCTCGTAGGAGCCGAAGTAGTGGGAGTGCTCACCGGCCGGGCAGGATGCATCGCATCCCTTCCACATACCCGGCGCTGACATCCTTGGTGCGTCCTCATCCATCCGGTCAGCCTAGAACTGCTGAGGCGCCGACCTGCTGCACATGTGGAAACCGGAGCGTTCCACGTGGCTCCTCGTTCACAGAGCAGTAGGGGAGTGCCCGCTCTGGCGAAAGGGGTTTACAGACTAACTACTTAGAGACACAATCTAGTCATGCAAGTCTTCATCTCGGATCCTCGAACCGCGGACAGCGTGGACTGGCCCAGCGACTGGCTCCGCGCCACGCTGGGGATCCTCGCTCTCCGCGCACTCTCCGCCGGCCCCTCCTACGGGTACGCGATCATCAGCGAACTCGAACGCCACGGTTTCGGCACGATCAAAGGTGGAACCCTGTACCCGCTCCTCACCCGGTACGAAACTGCCGGCCTGGTGACCACGGAATGGCGGGCCGGCGACGGAGGCCCCGGCCGTAAATACTTCGCCCTCACCGACCAGGGCCGCGCCGAACTGACCCGCCTCAGCAGCGACTGGTTGCGTTTTGCCGGGACCAGTGTTCATTACCTCGACCCCGAACGACCCTCGAAGGGAATTCCCGCATGATGCAGCAGACCAGCGACAAGAAGTGGTTCGATCAGCTCGTCATGGAACTTCGACTGCGCCAGGTACGCGGAAGCGCTATCGGTGACACCATCGCCAGCGCCAGGGAACTCCTGAGCGATACGGGCCAACAAGCCGAGGAAGCATTCGGACCCGCCCGCGACTACGCGGCGGTGCTCGAACTGCCCTCTGCACCGAAGAACGACTGGATACGGGAAGCGCTTTGGCCATCACTTCTCGGGTTGCTGGCCTTCCTGCTCTTCAATCAGGCGCTCGTGTCCTGGGTCCGCTCCGAACTGCTGCTGGTGTCACCTGCGCAGCTGGCCCTCCTCGCCACGCCGGTAGTATTCACAGCCTTCCTGCCCCTCTACCTCGATGCGCTCATCCGACGGATCCGGGTTTGCATCGCGGTCATCGCCATCTGCTCCTTCGCAGGTGTCATGTCCGCCGTTGTCGCCCCGACAGACCGGACCGAAGCATGGCTGGCAATCAACCCGCTGCCCTGGCTCGTCGGCAGCGCCCTCGTCATGGTGGCGCTGTCGGTCAGAAACACCCTCTGGGCGCCCCTCACCACGCACGACGACGGCATCACCGATCCGATCTCCGGAGCGAACGACAGCACCACAGTGGGCGCAAGGATCCTCGTCCAGGTCACCAACTGGCTCTTCCCTCTCCTTGCCCTGCCCATGATCGGTCTCGCCCTGACGCTTCGCTGACCCACCAACTGGATCAGCTGCCTGCGCCGCCGGGCAGCGGAGGTCATGCTCGCTTCAGGCTACGAAGATGCAGAACGGATGACCGGCCGGATCGGCGTAGACGTATAACGGCTCGTTCGGGTCGTCCGTACGATCGAAGCGGAGCTCTGCCCCTAATGCCAGCGCCCTGGAGTGGTGATGCTCGAGTGTTTCCCGGTCAGGAACGGTCAGATCGAGGTGCATCTGCATCGGCACATCAGGCAGGGGCCATGTCGTCCGCCTCAGGTGGTCGACGTGCTGAAAAGCAAGCTTGC
>JASLAA010000214.1 GCA_030147325.1 Arthrobacter sp.
CCGATACCGTCGCTCGCTCCGGTGACGATGGCGAGTTTCCCGGTCAGGTCGGGGATGGTGAGCTCGTAGGTGCGCGTCATGAGAAGTTCCTTCGTGCGGAGGGAGAATCAGGGGTGCCGGTGTCGGCGCCTGATCTCATGGTTCATCGGTTGCTGCGGCGTATCTAGGACCTGTCGATCCATGGTTCGCCAGACAGTGGCTAGGTCTCAGTTGGTCGAGCAGTGGCTGCTGGGTCGGCAGCGGTCAGGAGGTGATCGTCTGCGTGCCGATGACAGTCAGCAGTTGCAGTTTCTCGTGGCTGTCGCTGCCGGGCACGGCCGTGTAGACGAGGAGGCGATGGGACTGGTCCGGATCGAGCAGGGTCTGGCAGTTGAGATCGAGCCGGCCGACCGTCGGGTGGAGGAACCGTTTGACCTCGGGCGGTTGCACGCCGACTTCCTGGGTGTCCCAGGCGCTGCGGAAGTCGGTGTTGTCCTGCAGGAGCGCGGCGAGTTCAGCTGCCCGCGAGTTTGGCCCGCGGAGGGCTACGATCTGACGCAACCCCGAGGCATAGAGCCGGGATAGCCGCTCGCGTTCCTCCGGTGGGTAGGCTTCCCTGGCTGCGGGGTCGGTGAACCACCGGTACCCGATACTCCGACCGGGACCGGCGCGCTGCGAGGCGTCACCGAAAAGTGCCAGACCTAGCGGTGTCTGCCGGAGGGTGTCCCCGACTTTGGTGATGATCTCTGCGGGAGTGTCCGTGAGCCGGTCGAGGATCCGTAGCAGTCCGGGGCTCACGAACTCACTGTCGGTGCCGCGCTGAGGCGGGGTATGCCCGGCGAGACGGAAAAGATGATCACGCTCGCCCAGGGTCAGATGTAGACCCTGGGCCATGGAGGTGACCATCTGCTCCGAGGGGTGTGGGCCGGTGCCGCGCTCGAGGCGGGCGTAGTAGTCGCTGGACATATGGCACAGTCCAGCCACTTCCTCCCTTCGCAGGCCGTTGGTCCGCCGCCGCTGACCCCGCATCAGGCCGACGTCCTCGGGCTGCAGCGCTTCACGGCGATGCCGCAGAAACGAGCCCAAACCCTCACGATCAATCATGTTGTACCTCCCTGGGGTGTGGCCTCCTGTCTATCGTGTGCACCCTCAGGTATCCACGGCCTGTCAGACCACCCCTTTGATGAGGGCGCCAGTGCGCGGTGTCCCTGGAGGTTGGTGCGACGTAGCCTCTGCCGATGACGGAGGACCATCACGATCGCCACTCTCGCGAGTGCACCTGCTGCGTCTTGCTGCACAGTGGCACAGTGTCAGGGTTTCGGGGTTGAAGCTAGGCCAGCGCGCCGCGGAGCTCCTGGCAGAGTTCGCCGAGTGCCTGCGGGACGGCCCTGCTGACGTGGGGGAACGCCATGAAGCCGTGGGGCATGCCGACGTAGGTCGTCGTGCGGACGGCGGACCCCGCTTTTTGCAGGGCAGCGGCGTAGCGGAGGCCGTCGTCGCGCAGCGGATCGTGTTCGGCCACCTGCACCAGGGCCGGCGGCAGCCCGCTCAGGTCATCGGCCAGCAGGGGTGACGCGTACGGGTGTCGCGGGTCCTGGTCCCCGAGGTAGTGCCCGCGGAACGCCAGCATGTCCGCCTTCGTGAGGATCGGCGCAGTCGCGTTCTCCTCGATGGACGGACTCGCCATGCTCATGTCGGTCGCCGGGTACACCAGTCCCTGGAACGCGATGCCGGGCCCCGACCTGTCCCGAGCCATCAGGGCGACGACGGCTGCCAGGTTCCCTCCCGCACTGTCGCCCACCACGGCGACCCGCGAGGTATCGGCGCCTAGCTCCGTCCCCCGGCTGACCAGGTCGACGGTCGCCGCGTACGCATCTTCCGCTGCGGCCGGCCAGGGATGTCCGGGCGCCAGGCGGTAGTCCAGGGAGGCGACGACGGCGTGCGCGTCCCGGGCGATACTGCTCGCGAACCAGTCATAGGTGTCGAGGCTTCCCGAGGTCCAACCGCCGCCGTGGATGAACACGACCAGTGGAAGCACCTCGCCCTGAGCCGGCGCCGGCGGGTGATAGGTGCGGACCGGGATGGTGCCTTCGGCGCCGGCAGCAGTGGTGTTTCGTACCTCTATGGTCTTGGCAAGTCCGCCGAGCAGGAGGTCGGTCAGCGGATTGTGGCCGATCACCCGGCGCTGGTCCGCGAGGATCTGCTCCTCGGACCGCCTGGTCACGGAGGCCAGGCCGATGAGCCGGCCCAGGAGCCTTGTCCGCAGGTCGATGGCAGTCATGTCTTCATCCTTGATCGTCAACTGGACAACGCATGGACGGCGCCGCGCACGCCTGCCATGTGAAGGTCATCTAATCCGCCGCACACACACGGTCAGACGGCGGACCAGCCGCCGTCGGAGGGCAGGATGGCGCCGTTGATGTTCACGCCGTCGTCGCTGAGGAGGAACGAGATCGTGGCCGCGAGGTGGGCGGGGTCGGCGATGCTGGGGATGTTGACACGGGCCGCTTCGAGGCGGGTGGATCCGTACGCCGACGGTGCGCCGGGCATGGGGATGCCGGTGGCGACGCCGCCTGGTGCGACGGCGTTGATGCGCAGTCCTTCCTTCGCGTACATGAAGGCGGCGCTGCGGGTGATGCCCACGACGGCGTGCTTCGACGCGGTGTAGGCGACGCCCGATGCGGAGCCGCGCAGGCCCGCCTCGGAGGCGACGTTGACGATCGAGCCGTGACCGGCATCGAGCATGACGGGCAGGACCGCCCGGGTCAGGCGCATGAGTCCTTCCACATTGACTGCGAACACGCGCGACCACATGGCGTCCGATACCTCGTGCAGCGGGCTGAAGTCGTCATTGATACCAGCGACGTTGGCCAGGGCGTCGATGCGACCATCCGCGCCGGCGATGATGCGTTCCACCGACGCTGCATCGGTGAGGTCGGCTGCGATAGGGACTACCCGGTGACCCTCGAGGGAAGCTGCGAGATCCTCCACGCGGTCGCCGGCGATGTCGACTGCGAGCACGCGCCCGCCCTCCCGGGCCACCCGCGACGCGGTGGCGCGGCCGATACCCGAACCGGCTCCTGTGACGATCACGGTGCGTCCCTCGAACCGACCGGGAACGATGCGTTCCTGCCAGACCGACGCATCGGCTTCGGGGATCAGGCCCCCGTTGACCTGCTTCACGAGTCCGTCGACCGCTTCCTGTGGCAGGGCGCCCTGGCTCAGAGCGACCAGCTGCTGCAGGGGCATGGACCTCGCCGGGCCGAGAGCAGCCTCGTCGGTGCCGGCCTGGGCGAGGAATCCCCGCAGGACCGGTCCTCCCTCGGGGTGGCCGAGCCACTGCTCGATGGTGCTGTGGGCGGTCAGGGTGACAGGTGGCTGCGTCATTGCTGGTCCTTCCGACGATCCGCTGGGCGAGATGATCCTTCCGGCAGGTTACATTCAACAGTGTTGAATGGCTACTCATTCGCGAGGGAGGCCTGCGGGACTCGCTGATGTCGGTCGCGGGGATCCGCAGGGCAGGCAGGGTAGAGCGGGGCCTGAAGATAGGGTTGGAGCATGATCGAGGGCAGGACGGAGACGCGCGCGGCGATCCTTCACGCCGCGCGCACCCTGTTCCTTGAGAAGGGCTACGCGGGTGCGTCGGTGAGATCGGTGGCGTCAGCCGCCGGCGTGGATGCCGCCCTCCCAATCCACTACTTCGGCACGAAAGAGGCCCTCTTCCTCGAGGCCCTGCCGTCGATGCCGGAATACCAGCCCCTGCTCGAAGGAGATCCGGGCAACCTGGGCGAGCGCTTCGTCCGGTACGTCCTCGAGGAGGACGGGCACCTACGGCCCCTCTACCTCACGCTTCTGCGCGCGAGCGACGCCGGAGCGGTCGGTGAGCAGTTGCGGCACCTTCACGAGACAACCTTCGTTGCGCCGCTGCGGACCCGACTGATCGGTCCGGACGCCGACCTCCGGGCCCGGCTGGCCGCGGCCCTGGTCGGCGGGCTGATGTATGCGCTGTGGGTCGTGGGGGACGAGCAGCTGCTCGCCGAGAGCGAGAACGTCATCATCCGCCGATACGGCGCCCTTCTGCAGCAGCTGATCGACCCGGCGTAGGCCTTTCCCGGCCAGACAGGCGTTGCGATACGCTTCGGTCGACTCGGCGGACCTCCTGGCAAAGCTGTTGTCAGCGCGACCCAGGACCGCAGCCAGCGGGGAACCGGTTGTGTTCGGCGTGGCGGCCTTTCACGCCCCGCGCCTGATGGCCGGCTCAGAACGTACCGGCCCGGTGCTTCCCCTGACTGTGATCCTGGGCGTGAAGACGGTCGCCGATTTCTCCGGGACGGTACCCTCCAGGAGTTCGTGCAGCCGGTGCCAGGCCTGCTCGCCAAGGGTTGTCAGCGGCACGGCCGCCGTGGTCAGCGGTGGAGAGGTGTAGGCGGCAAACGGAATATCGTCGAAGCCGGTGACCGACAGCTCCTGCGGAACGTTCACTCCCTGTTCGTGAAGTCCACTCAGCAGCCCCATGGCAACGAGGTCGTTGAAAGCAATCACGCCAGTGGCCTCGCTGGCAACAACCCGGGGGGCGGCACTGCGTCCCGAGGCGAAGCTGGACCCGCACTGTTCAACAGCGACCTCGACAGCAGGATGAGACGCGCGGAACGACTCGAGCCCCACAAGCCGGAGACGGTTGGACGCGCTGGTCTCGGGTCCGGAGAGAAAGAGGAGGCGGCGGTGGCCCAGCTGTACCAGGTGCTCCGCCAACTCCTGTATTCCCTGCGCATAGTCGACAGACAGGCTCGGAGTCCCGTCGGAGGCGCTCCTGTTGATGAGCACCATCGGCTGGAGGCTGGGCGCCAGTTCGTTCAGCTCTGACGTGGTCATGCGGGGAGCGCACAGCACCACCCCATCACCCCTGCGCCTCGCTTCCGCGGCCAGGATGCTTTCCTCGCTCGACGTCTCCGAGGAATCCGCGATGAGCACCCGGTAGCCGTCCTCGGCCGCGGCACTGCTCAGACCCTGCAGGATCACCTGGAACATCGGGTTGGCAAGGTCGGGCACCAGGATGCCGATGGTCTCGGTCTTTCCGCGGGCGAGGCTGCGACCCAGGGGATTGGCCTGGTACTTCAATTCTTTCGCGACCGAGCGCACGCGTGCCGCGATCGTCGGATCCACGGTGAAGCTGCCGTTCATGACACGTGAGACCGTCGCGAGGGACACCCCCGCCTGCGCAGCGACGTCGGCGATTCCGACGCGGCGGGCAGCAGCTCTCTTCTGCATCGCTTGCCTCTCTTCGGTTTCGAAGCGATACGACGAAACGTTGACGTCGCCACCCCAGGTTTGATAGAAAGCATATAACGGTATCGAGAAAACGTTTTCTCACCCTACCGACGACCTTTGTGGGTAGCCGGGCCACTGATCATTCATCCTCTGAAAGGATGCTCTCTCCCCATGGACATCGTCGATACGATCACTGCCACGCCAAACGCCGAACGAGCAGCCGCGAACGTTGCATCCGATCGGGTGCGCATCGCGCTGGTGGGTACCGGCGCCCGGTCGGAGATGTACATCCGGGCCATCCTTACGGACCACGCCGACACAGCGGACCTCGTGGGGCTGAGTGATGTGAATCCCGGACGCGTGCAGTACTACCAGAAGCTCGTCGCCGAGCTCGGCACCGGGGGAGGGTCGGAACCGCCGGTCGCCTTCGATTCCGCTGCTCTGACGGCTTTCATCACTGAGCAGAACATCCAGCGGGTGATCGTCACGACCCCCGACTTCACCCATGCGGACTACATCGTGGAGGCGCTCCAGGCAGGAGCTGATGTCGTCGTCGAGAAGCCCCTGACGATCGATGCCGAGGGGTGCCGCCGCATCAACGAAGCCGTCGCCGACACCGGCAGGAACGTCATCGTCACCTTCAACTACCGCTACTCGCCGCGCAACAGTTCCCTGAAGGACCTCATCCAGAGCGGGACCATCGGCACCGTCACATCGATCGACTTCACCTGGATGCTCGATACCGTCCATGGCGCGGACTACTTCCGCCGCTGGCACAGGGAGAAGGAGAAGTCCGGCGGATTGCTGATCCACAAGGCGTCCCACCATTTCGACCTGGTGAACTGGTGGATCAATGACACCCCGACGCGCGTCTATGCATCCGGTGGCCTGCGCTTCTACGGCGGCGACAACGCAGCGCGCCGAGGGTTGGACTCCCGTCCGGAGCGCGGAACGCACGACGGCGAGGCCAAGGACCAGTTCTCGCTCGATCTCCGAGATGACGAGCGACTGAAGGCCCTCTACTACGACAACGAGCACTTCGACGGGTACCGCCGCGATCAGGATGTCTTCACCGAGGGGATCACCATCGAGGACAACCTCGCACTGGTCGTCGATTACGAGGGTGGACCGACTCTCAGCTACTCCCTCAACGCGCATAGCCCCTGGGAGGGTTACCGCGTTGCGGTCAACGGAACGGAAGGTCGCCTCGAGCTCGAGGTGGTCGAGCGCGCCGCCGTGCAGGGCAGCACCGACAAGAAGACCGTGGTGGACCCCAGTGCCACCCCTGTGGAGGAGGACGACGCCGTCCGCCGCAACGGTGAGCGGCTCGTGGCGCAGCGCCACTGGGAGCCCGCCTATGAGGTGCCGATCGTCAACGGAGCCGGCGCCCATGGCGGTGGAGACCGGCTCCTGCTGTCCGACCTCTTCAACGGGCCCGGCGAGGATCCGCTGGGACGACCGTCGGGATACCTCGACGGCGTGCGCTCCGTAGCCGTCGGCATCGCAGGAAATGAGTCCCTGCGCACGGGCGCGCCGGTCCTGATCAGCGATCTGCACCTCGGCGTCGAGTTGGGGCGCGCTGTCGACCAGCGCTCCTGACCACACCACCAGACAAAGGAATCCCGAACGATGAGCAAAGTACTTGTGACCGGAGGCTCCGGCCGGCTGGGGCGTAGCGTGGTGGCCGGACTGGCCGCATCGGGGCTGACCGTCGTCTCCGTGGATCGGCAGGCCGTCGAGGCCGGGCAGTTCCCGGCGGGCGTCGTGCAGGAGTCCGTGGAGCTCACCGCACCTGGTGAGGCGCTCCGGGTGATCTCGGCGCACGCCCCGGATGCCGTCATCCACCTCGCTGCGATCGCGGTCCCCTTCAGCGCACCCGAGAACATCATCTTCGAGACGAACAGCAAGCTCGCGTTCGCCGTCCTCGGCGGAGCGACCGAGGCCGGGGTCCGCAAGATCATCACGGCGAGCAGCCCCACCGTCCTCGGCTACGGGAATCCGGCCGGCTGGCTGCCGGATTCCTTTCCGCTCGACGAGCTCACCGAACCCCGCCCGTGGAACGCCTACGCGCTTTCCAAACACGTGACCGAACAGGTCATGCAGATGTTCGCGACCGCCAACGGGGATTCTGTGCGGTACGCCGCGTTCCGCCCGTGTTTCGTCGTCTCACCCGAAGAATGGCTCGGGGCCCCCACCCAGCAGGGCCATACGCTGGCGGAACGCCTCGCCGATCCGGGGCTCGCGGCGCCCGCGCTCTTCAACTATGTGGACGCCCGCGATGCAGCCGATTTCCTCGTCGCGCTCCTGGCCCGGATGGACGACATCCCCAATGCGCAGACGTTCTTCGTCGGCGCCGAGGACGCCTTCGCCACCGAGCCGCTGGCGGACCTTCTGCCGCAGTTCCTTCCGGGATCGAAGGAGCTGGCCGCAGCCCTGACCGGTTCCAGCCCCGCCTTCTCGATCGACAAGGCACGGCAACTGCTCGGGTGGCGGCCTACCCGGAGCTGGCGAACGGAGCTGGCCGACCCACCTGCGGTTCCGGCAGGCGCTCCCGGACACAGCGTTGCATCCCGGTGAGGCGGAAAGCCCGACGGGAGGCGGAATGAGCCCGGTGATCACGGGACTCGAGACACGACTCCTGACAGTTCCCCTCACCAGGCCCTGGGGCGCAGACGCCCCGGAGAACCACGTCATCTCCACCACCGTGCACACCGACGCCGGAACGGGTTTCGGCTTCGCCTGGACACCCACCATCGGCCCGCAGGCTGTGAAGGCGCTCCTCGACCACGACATCGCGGAATTCGTCATCGGTAGGACGATCGAGCCGGAAGTCCTGTGGGACCTCCTCTGGAAACGCCTGCACGAGGCAGGGAGCGGCGGACTGACCACGATCGCCATGGCCGGACTGGATCTCGCACTGTGGGACCTGAAAGCACGGCAGGCAGGTGTGTCGATAGCGAACCTGCTGGGCAAGCGGCAGGAGTCCGCGATCGTCTACGGGTCGGGGGTGAACCTGCACTACTCGCTCGAGGAGATCGTCGCGCAGGTTCGGCGCTGGACAGCGGCGGGCA
>JASLAA010000075.1 GCA_030147325.1 Arthrobacter sp.
GCCGTCTTCATCGTGGCCGGCAGCGCGCTGGACGGCATGGCCGAGCCGTTCGCCGTGTTCATCCCGTGGCTCGTGCGCCATGCGGTGTCCCTGACGGCGCTCGGCGCGCTCGGGATCGTCGTCGCCGCCAGTATCAGGTCCCGCGCCGACGGCGAGGAGCCGACCGTCCTGCCCCCGGCGCGCAGGGCCGAGTACGCACTCCTGGTCGTGATCTCCGTCGTGCTCTACGTGGCGACCTTCGGCACCGTCTCCGCCCTCCCCATTGCCTACACCACCATCCCGGCGCACATGTGGGCCGGGTTGCGGCTCCGAGCGGGCTGGGCCATGCTGCACGGCCTGGTCAGCGGCGCCTTCCTTCTCGTGTTCACCCTCGCCGGGCTCGGTCCGTTCCAGGAGTTGGGGCCGGGGACGGCGGTCTACGTGGCGCAGTCCTTCATGTTCATCGCCTTCTCGCTCTCTGCAGTCCTGGCCCTCAGCATGGACGAGCGCCGCCGGCTGATCGCGAGCCTGTACCGTGCGACCGAAGAGGCGACGGCCGCTGCGGAGCTGCGCGACCTCGTCATCGGGCGGATGAACGACGGCGTCCTCGTCGCCGGGCCGGACCAGCGGCTGATCTTCCAGAACGAGACGAGCGAGCGCTGGCTGGGCCCGGATACCGCGGAGCCCGGTGAGGTGTGGCGCCGCGACTACGAGGTCACCACGCCTTCCGGGGAGCAGTTGCCCGAAGCCGACAACCCGTTGGTGCTGGCGCTCGAAGGCATCGTCACGGAGCGGATGGACCTCGACCTGACCCACCGGTCCGGTGAGGTGATGCACCTGTCCGTCGACGCCATGCCGCTTCCCGGAGGACGGGGCGCCCTCGTCGTGATGCACAACGTCACGAGTGAGCGCGTGCACCAGCGGGATCTCAGCCGGTTCGCCTCCGTGGTGGCTCATGACCTGCTGACGCCGCTGACGGTCTTCGACGGGTGGCTGGAGATGCTCGAGGATCCCGACCTGTCGCCTGCCGAGCGCCAGGCCAGCGTCGAGAGGCTCCAGCAGGCGAGCCTGCGCATGCGCAACCTGATCCGGAACCTGCTGGCCTACAGCCTGGCGAAGGAGGAGAAACTCGCTGCCTCGAGGATCGACGTCGGGCGCGTGGCCGAGGGCATCATCGACGTGCGGACCGCACTTCCCGGGACACAGCTGCCGGCAGTCGACTTCACGGTCGACGCACCGCACCCCGTCTACGGTGACGAGCGTCTGGTCCTCCAGCTGCTGGAGAACCTGATCGGCAACGCCATGAAGTACGGGCGCGTCGACGGCACGGGTGAGGTGACCGTGTCCACCACCCTGGACGAGGCCTCGGGCAGAACGCTGGTGCATGTCAGCGACAACGGCATCGGCATCCCTGACGGTGATCTCGAGAGGGTCTTCGACGAGTTCCACCGCTCCGTGAACGGGTTGGGACAGGCCACGGGGACGGGCCTCGGACTGGCGATCTGCCGCCGGATCGCCGAGAGCCATGGAGGTGGTATCCGGGTGCGCAACCTGGAGGTCGGCGGCGCGGAGTTCACGGTCAGCCTTCCGGCGACGCCGGACCAGCTGCCGGAGGGCATCCCCCTGGTCGGCGCTGACGACTCCCCGGCCGTTCCGGCGTCGTAGGTCCAGTCCGTGCCACCCGGGGTACCACCCGGCGTGGCACCGGAAGCACTCCGCCGCCCGGGCCCGGGCGACATCACGCAGCTCAGCCCCGGCCTCGCCCGAACATCTTCGGTGACCCACCATGGCCCTCGCCGCCGCGCAGGCCCGCCAGTACCTCGGCCATCGCTTCCCGCGAGGAATGCTCCGGGTACCACCCCAGCTCCGTGCGGGCGCGGGTCGTGTCCATGACGGGGCTCTGCGCGGCCATGTCGATCCACCCCGGGTCGGTGCGCTGCAGGCCCAGGCCCCAGCTCGCCGCGACGACGAACCGCAGGAGGCGGACAGGGATGCCGATGATCCGGCGCGCTCCGAGCAGATCGGCCACGCGTTCCGGGGTGAGTTCGGGTTCTGCGGCGATGTTGTAGGCGCCGGAGGCCCGGCGCACGATCACGCGCCAGAAGGCTTCCGCGACGTCGTCGGCGTGGACCGCCTGGAAGACGAAGGCCGCCGGGACGGGGAGCACAGGAAGGGGTAGCCCACCCAGCAGCACCTTCGGGACCAGGGGCCCGAGGAAGTAGCGTCCCACCTCGCTGCCCGCCTGCCCCTGGAAGATCAGGCCGGGCCGCAACCGCGCCACGGGGATCTCCGGGTACTCCTCCTCGAAGGCGTCGAGCAGCCGTTCCTGCTCGGCCTTGTGACGGCTGTAGTGCGAGGACACGATGCCGTCCGTCGGCCAGGACTCGTCCCTGCGGGTGTCCTTGGCCGACCGTGAATACGCCCCGACGGAGGAGGCGCAGATGAACTGGCGCACGCCGGCGGTTCCGGCGGCGGACAGGGCGTTGGCCGTGCCCGTGACGTTGGTGCGGTGCATGGCCGGTTCATCCCGGTTCGGCTGGATCGCCCAGGCCAGGTGCACGACGGCGTCGACCCCGCGCAGCGCGAGCGTCAGGGCGTCCCGGCCGTCATCCGTCCCGATGTCGATGGCATGCCAGTCGACGCCGTCGTACGGCGCCCGGGTCGTGTCGGGAACGGTCCGTGCCACCGCCGTGATGGAGATACCGTCGACGTCCGTGTCGTAGGCCGACCGCTGGATCGCCTCACGATCGCGCACTGCCTGCTGCAGGCGGGACAGGAGTGCGGTGCCGACGTTTCCTGTCGCGCCGATGACTGCGATGCGCATGATCTCCTCCTGGGCGTGGTTCGGGGGGCACGTACGAGTGCCGATCGGAACTGGACTACTAAGCAAGCTTATGGTGCAGTTGGAGCAGACGGTAGTCAGAAGAAGCCGACCCCGGCAACGGGGTCAGACCCGGGAGGTATCCGTGAGCAGCAACAGCAGGGTGCGCGGCGACGCCAAGAGCGAAGCAGGCGAAAGGGCGCAGAACGCGCCCGATCCGAACGATCCGCGCAAGCCGGACGATCCGAAGGACGTCAAGAAGCCGGCCTGGAAGTACGTCTTCAAGCGGTCTGTCAGCGAGTTCGGCAAGGACCAGTGCACCGATCTCGCGGCGGCACTGACCTACTACGCGGTGCTGGCCATCTTCCCGGGCATCCTGGCGCTGCTGTCCCTGCTGGGGCTCTTCGGCCAGGCGGAGAACACGACCAACCAGGTCATGGGGATCCTCGGGGAGTTCGCACCGCAGCAGACACTCGACACCATCGAACCCCTCATCCAGAATCTCGCCTCCAACCAGGCAGCAGGCCTGACCTTCGTCATCGGCCTCCTCGGCGCCATCTGGTCGGCCTCGGGCTACGTCAACGCCTTCTCGCGTGCGATGAACCGGGTCTACGAGGTGGAGGAGGGCCGCGGCTTCATCAAGCTGCGTCCGCAGATGCTGCTCGTCACGATCATCGTCCTGGTCCTGATCGTGCTGATGGGCCTCATGCTCGTGCTCTCCGGACCCGTCGCAGAGGCGGTCGGCAACACCATCGGCCTGGGCAGTACCGCGGTGACCATCTGGAACATCGCCAAGTGGCCCGTCATGGTGCTCTTCGCGGTCCTCATGATCGCCGTGCTCTACTACGGTGCCCCGAACATCAAGCAGCCGAAGTTCCGCTGGATGAGTCTGGGTGGATTCATCGCCCTGATCGTCCTGGCGATCACCACGGCCGCCTTCTCCATCTACGTGGCGAATTCCAGTAGCTATGAGGCAACCTACGGTGCCATCGCCGGTGTCGTCATCCTGCTCCTGTGGATCTGGCTCGCGAACCTGTCGCTCCTCTTCGGCGTGGAGTTCGACGCCGAGATGGAGCGTGGCCGCCAGCTGCAGGGCGGGATCGAGGCGGAGGAGACCATCCAGCTTCCGCCGCGGGACTCGAAGGCCGCCGAGAAGAAGGCCGAGAAGCACCGCAAAATCGTCAACGAGGGGCGCGAGCTCCGGGAGAAGTACGGCAGGGAGTCCGCCCGCTCGTAGCGGCATCCCCGGAGAACAGGAGGCCCGGTCGCGTCGGCGGCCGGGCCTCCTGCATGTCCGCCGGTCCTAGACTGGCAGCATGACCGATACGCAGCAGCCCGACGCCTCCGACCACAGCACCAAGGGGGCTTACGTGACCTCCGGCGAGGAGTTCACCCGCGATACCCAGTACATCGAGACGAGGATCACGCGCGATGGCGCGGAAGGGTACCCGGTCGAAGCCGGCCGGTACCACCTCGTCGCCGCGCGTGCCTGCCCGTGGGCGAACCGCGCCATCATCGTGCGGCATCTCCTCGGGCTCGAGGATGCCATCTCGCTCGGGACCCCGGGACCGACGCACGACAGCCGGTCCTGGACCTTCGACCTGGACCCCGACGGCCGCGACCCGGTGCTCGGCATCGAGCGGCTCCAGGAAGCCTTCTTCAGGCGCGACCCGAACTATTCACGAGGGATCACGGTCCCCGCCATCGTGGATACCACGACAGGCGCCGTCGTGACCAACAACTTCCCCCAGATCACCCTGGACTTCTCGAGCGAGTGGACCGAGTTCCACCGGGAGGGCGCACCAGACCTGTACCCCGAGGCACTCCGCGAGGAGATCGACCTGGTGAACCGGCGGGTGTTCACGGAGGTCAACAACGGCGTCTATCGCTGCGGTTTCGCGGGATCCCAGGAGGCGTACGAGTCCGCGTACGACCGACTGTTCACCGCCCTGGACTGGCTGGAGGACCGGCTGACCACGCAGCGGTTCCTGGTGGGGGACACCATCACGGAGGCCGATGTGCGCCTGTTCACCACACTGGTCCGGTTCGACCCCGTGTATCACGGCCATTTCAAGTGCAACCGGAACAAGCTGACGGAGATGCCTGCACTCTGGGGGTATGCGCGGGACCTCTTCCAGACGCCGGGCTTCGGGGACACCATCGACTTCGAGCAGATCAAGCAGCACTACTACATCGTGCATGAGGACATCAACCCCACCGGCATCGTCCCCAAGGGCCCGGATCTGTCCGGTTGGACCACGGACCACGGGCGGGAGTCCCTGGGCGGAAGGCCCTTCGGGAACGGTACGGCGCCGGTCCTCGCCTAGGGTCGGGAGGGCTGCCACGGTGGGTCGTGGCAGCCCTGCCGATGCGCGATTAGGGAACAGATCCGTTTCGTATTGCAGCGGAGCGTAGGCTAGCCTTACTTCAGACCGATGGACCGGCTGAGGGAGGCGTCATGGCAGTTCAGGCCTCAGCGCTGCGCCCGTCGCCGGGCATCCCGGTCCGTCGGCGGAAGCCCTCGACGCCGCGCATGGTCGGGAAGCTCGTCCTCGCCGGGCTCGTCCTGATCCTGTTCTGTTTCGCATCGCTCACCATCGGCGCCCGATCCATCGGGGCCGGCACCCTGATCGAGGCCGTGACGGCCTTCGACCCGTCGAACGGGGACCACGCGGTGGTGCTCTCCCGTGTGCCCCGAACCGTCGTCGGGCTCCTGGCCGGCGCCGCGTTGGCGACCGCCGGAGCTGCCCTGCAGGGCATCGCCAGGAACCCGCTCGCCGATCCGGGCATCCTCGGCATCAACGCCGGCGCCTCTCTCGCCGTCGTGACCGGCATCTACCTCTTCGGTCTCGCCAGCGCGTCCGCCTACATCTGGTTCGCGTTCGCCGGCGCCGGAGCGGCGGCCCTCGTGGTCTACGCCGTGGCCAGCCTCGGGAGGGAGGGCGCGACGCCGGTCAAACTCGCCCTCGCGGGCGCGGCCCTCGCAGCAGGACTGGCGAGCCTCACCAACGCCGTCCTGGTCTCCAGCCAGGAGACCCTCGACTCCTTCCGCTTCTGGCAGGTGGGCACCCTGTCCGGCCGTGGCTGGGACGTGATCGGCGCCGTCGCCCCGTTCCTCCTGGCAGGGCTGCTGCTGACCCTCACCACGGGCAAGGTCCTCAACAGCCTTGCCCTGGGCGACGACGTCGCGCGCGGCCTCGGCCAGAACGTCGGTCTCGCGCGCGGCATCACAGCGCTCGGCGTCGTCATCATGTGCGGCGCCGCCACCGCTCTGGCGGGACCCATCGCCTTCGTCGGCCTGGTCATCCCGCACACGGTGCGCCTCGTCGTCGGCGCGGACTACCGCTGGATCCTGCCGTTCTCCGCAATCCTCGGGCCTGTGCTGCTGCTCGGCGCCGATGTCATCGGCCGGGTCATCCTTCCACCGGGCGAGGTCCAGGTGGGCATCATGACGGCCGTCGTCGGCGCCCCGTTCTTCGTCTGGCTCGTCCGCCGCCGCAGGATGGCACAGCTATGAGTACGGGGCTGCGCGAGCGGCCGGCGGTTCCGGTGACCGTCCCCGGGAACGCCGCGGCCGGCCTCGCCGCCGACCGCAGGCGGCGCCGTCGGGCGACGGCCGGCAGGATGGCGGTGGTAGGGGTCGTCGTCGTCGTGCTCTTCGCGGTGAACGTCCTGCTCGGTTCCTACACGGTCACCATCCCTGACCTCTTCCGGATCCTCAATGGTGCGGACATCCCCGGCGCCAGCTTCATCGTCCTCGAAGCGAAGCTGCCGCGCGCCGTCACGGGTCTGCTGGTCGGAGCTGCCTTCGGCATCGCCGGTGCCGTCTTCCAGACCATGCTGCGCAATCCGCTCGCCAGCCCCGACATCATCGGCATCAGTTACGGCGCGAGCGCCTCCGCGGTGGCGGCGATCGTGCTCTTCGGTGCTGCCGGCGCAGCGGTGTCCGCGTCGGCGCTCGTCGGCGCGCTGGTGGTCGCGTCGGTGATCTATCTCATCTCGCGCCGCGGGGGAGTCGCAGGGTATCGCCTCATCCTCGTGGGAATCGGGTTCGCGGCGGTCATGCACGCCCTGGTGAACTTCCTCATCACCCGCACCGACCTCCGGACGGCATCCGAGGCGGTCCTGTGGCTCAGCGGATCGCTCAACTCGAGCACCTGGGACCGGGTCACGGTGCTCCTGTGCTGCCTGCTGGTCCTCCTGCCGGCCGCCGCCCTGCTGGCCCGCAATCTGCGGGGTCTGGAACTGGGGGACGACGCCGCCGCCGGGCTCGGCCTGCGCGTGGAGGCCTCGCGGCTGGGACTCATGATCACGGCGGTCGCGCTCGCCGCCGTGGCCACAGCAGCTGCCGGGCCCGTCGCGTCGGTCGCCTTCCTGTCCGGGCCGATCGCCCGGAGGCTCCTCGACAACCGGCCGTCGCTCGGTATGGCCGCGCTCGTGGGTGCGGTGATCGTCCTCGGCGCGGACTTCACGGCAGCCAACCTCGTGCCCGGGACATCGCTGCCCGTCGGCGTCATCACGGGGGCGCTGGGCGCCCCGTTCCTGCTGTGGCTGCTCGCCACGGCCAACCGCTCGGGCCAGGGAGGCTGACATGGCTGCTCGCCAGGACCGGGATCCGGCCGACACGCTGTCGGCCGTCGGGCTGACGCTCGCCTATGACGAGCGCACCGTCGTCGACGGACTGTCGGTCGATCTGCCCGCCGGAAAGGTGACCGTGATCGTCGGCGCCAATGCGTGCGGCAAATCGACGCTGCTGCGCGGGCTGGCGCGCCTTCTGAAACCCGTCCGGGGCACCGTGATCCTCAACGGAGCGGACATCCACGCGCAGTCGACCAAGGCCGTGGCCCGTGTGCTCGGGCTGCTCCCGCAGACACCGGTGGCTCCCGACGGCATCAGCGTCGCCGACCTCGTGGGTCGCGGCAGGTACCCGCACCAGGGCTGGTTCCGGCAGTGGACCCCCGAGGACGACGACGCCGTGGCGGCCGCCCTCGAGGCGACCGACACCCTGGCTCTCGCCGACCGCAACGTCGACGAGCTCAGCGGGGGGCAGCGCCAGCGGGTCTGGATCGCGATGGCCCTCGCCCAGCAGACGGGCATCCTGCTCCTCGACGAACCGACCACCTTCCTCGACGTCACCCACCAGATCGAGGTGCTGGACCTCATCACCGACCTCAACCGGAGCTCCGGCACCACCGTCGTGATGGTGCTCCACGACCTCAATCTCGCGGCGCGCTACGCGGACCACCTGATCGCGATGCGCGAGGGCCGGATCGTCGCCGAGGGCCCGCCGGACACCGTCGTGACCGAGGAGACGGTCTCGGGGGTCTTCGACCTGGAGTGCCGGGTGATCGCGGACCCCGTGTCCGGCACACCGATGGTCGTACCCGTCGGCCGGCACCACGGCTCGCACTCCCTCGGTGCGGCCCGGACGTCCCCCGCCGGCTCCCCGCCGGTCCGGGGTTACCGACCCAATCCGCAGGACTCAGTTCCCGCCCATGTGGAGGCAGCATCATGACAGACGTGACCCAGCGAACCGCACGCCGTACGTCGGCGGACACCGAACCGATGGTGCTGGCGTTCGACGTCGTCGTCACGCGTGTCCAGGATCTGACGGCCACGTTCCGTCGGATCTCCTTCGGCGGCTCGTGCCTCCGGGCATTCGGGGTGGCCGGGGACACCCTCGACCTCAGGATCAAGATCATCATCCCCGCCGAGGGCCGCGAGTGCCCTGACATCTCCGGTCTGATGCAGGGCGGGGGAGCGGCGGGCTGGTACCAGTCGTGGCTCGGCATGGACGCGGAGGACCGCGGCTTCATGCGCACCTACACCGTGCGCGATGCCCGCTGCAGCGGTGGACAACCCGAGATCGACGTCGACTTCGTCCTGCATCTCGACGACGAGGGGAGGGGAGGCCCTGCAGCGGAATGGGCTGCGGCGGCACAGCCCGGTGCCCGCGTCTGCGTCATCGGCCCCAATTCGGCCGCGGCACAGTGTCTGACCGCCGGAGCCTACGGCGGGATCGAGTGGAGTCCGGGACTCGCGCAGCACGTTCTCCTCGCGGGTGACGAGACCGCTGTCCCCGCCATCAGCGCGATCCTCGAGGCGCTACCGGAGGACATCGGCGGCCACGCCTTCCTCGAGGTCCCGGACGAGGGTGACATCCAGGAGATCGCGACGCGGTCCTCGGTCTCCGTCTCCTGGCTGCCCCGCGACGGCCGCCGGCACGGTGAGCGGCTCGAAGAAGCGGTGCGCGACGCGGTGCGCGTGCCCGGCTGGGTGTCGCTCTCCGGCCCGGGCGGGGTGAGCGGCGGGAACGAGCCGGAGGACGTCGACATCGACAGGACGATCCTCTGGGAGACGCCCCAGCTGCTCGAGGCCGCCATCGTGCGCTCGACGGTCAACCCGGAACGTCCTCCCGGCACGCAGCCGTTCTATGCCTGGATCGCCGGAGAGGCGGCCGTGGTCCGCGGCCTTCGCCGCTACCTCGTCCGCGATGTCGGGGTGGACCGGAAACAGGTTGCGTTCATGGGCTATTGGCGCAGGGGCCGCGCCGAGCTGTCCTGAGCCCCGGAACAGGTCCGCTCCGCAACGTTTCCCGAGATTTTCCTCAAGATTCCGGAGCAGGCGGCAGTATTGCACGGATTGTCCACAGGCTGGATAACGGAATTGTAACTACGGTTCTCGTGGCCTACAGTCGGACCAGTCAAAGCTGGTTCATCCGACCCAGGTCCGCACGCCTAACCCTGTCAGCGGACAGCCTGGACACTCTGTGACAGGGGTGGAGGATCCACATTCCGGCGGCCTGTGCCGCCTCGGGGTGAAGCCCTCACGCAGTGCTTAGCAGCACGGCCGGTCCCGCGGATCCATTGCGGGAGGGCCGAGCCGAGGGGGCCGAGTCAACTCTTGCTCGAATCCGACAGCTAACTTCGCCGGCGTCCCGAGAGAGGTAAGCAGTTGACCCAAACGGTCATGTCCGGGCGCCGTCGAGCGTCCGACGATCACGCGCAGCATCAGCACCCGGTCGCCCACCGCGCGCTGCACAGTCCCCTTCCGGGCCGTCGGTCCCTCCGTGTCCACCCGCACACCGTCGATGCCCTGCAGACCCCCGTTCCCGTCACGTTCGCGGCAGGTGCCGTGTCGACCGGTGCGTCGCCTGCCGCCACCGACCGTGCGCGGGCCCGACCGGCGGCTGCCGCAGGTGCTCCCGGTGCCGGCACGGCGCAACCCATCCCGACCACGACTCCTTCCGTCACCACCACGCGCCGTGAGGTCCGTGAGCGGGAGGGCGCCGGTCGCGGAAGGGTACCTCTCGAGCAGCGCCCCACCGGGCGGCGCGCGGCTGTCCGGACGACCCCCGTCCGCCGACGCGCAGCCGGAGGCGTGGCTCTGGCACGCCTGCGCGGCAACGCTGCCACGGCCGGCATCGTGCTCGCCTCGGCGGGCCTGGTGCTCGGAGCCGTGGCCCCGTCGACGAGTGCGCCCGGCGCCACGGCAGGCGCCGTTCCCGCGGCCGCTGCTGACGTCTCCCTCGCCTCGGACGTCTCGCCCGCCGTCACCGCTGCGTCCGACGCGTCCGTGACCTTCGGCCTCGAGAGTGTCGGATCAGCGGCAGAGGGGCTTGCCCCGAGCGTCGCCAGCGCGCGCGCCCTGTCGGCGTCGGTCACGCCGGCGGCGAAGGAACGCGAAGCCTTCAGCGTCCCGGTGCCGGACGCGGTGGTCGCGTCGACCTTCGGCTACCGGGTCAATCCGATGGGCGGGTACGGATCGGAACTGCACACGGGCCTGGACTACGCCAGCGCCTGTGGCACCCCGGTCACCGCGGCCGATACGGGGACCGTCATCGACTCGGGCTGGCACGCCTACGGCGGCGGACAGCGCATCGTCGTCGATCACGGGGACGGGATGAAGACCACCTACAACCACCTGAGCGTTCTCGGAGTGACCTCCGGTACCGCTGTCGGGCGCGGAGACCTGCTCGGTGCCGTCGGGAGTACAGGGAATTCGACCGGGTGCCACCTGCACTTCGAGGTCATGGTCGGCGAGGACAAGGTCGACCCCCAGCCCTGGCTCTGAGCCGGCGTGGCTAGGGCAGCGGCTCGCTGACGACGGCCGGGTCCTTGTACCCCAGGGGCATGCGCAGCCTGAGTGAATCGGGCTTCACCTCGAACGCCATGTGCTTCGCCTTCCCGAGCGGGTCGCCGTCGAGCTGTACCTCCATCGGTTCGCGGAGGGTCACCTCGGCGGTCCGGCACTGGAAATACTCGAGCGACGGGTCCTTGCCCTTGCCTCGCCCACGCGTGACGAGCTTGCCGGCGACGGCGAGCCAGCCCAGTCTGCCCTTCGGGGCGACGGTCATCAGATCCATCAGGCCGTCGTCGATCCTGGCGCCCGGGAAGATCTCGAGGCCGCCCATGATCTTCCCGCAGTTGCCGCCCATGACGCTGCGCAGTCGTCGCTCGAACGGCTTCCCACCGTCCACGGAGATCGTGGTCCGCGCAGGTCGGCCCGGGAGATTCCTGATCCCGGCGTCCACATAGGCGAGCCAGCCCACCTTGTCCTTCAGGTCGTCGCGCGTGTCGGACATGATCGCGGCGTCGAAACCGAGACCCGCCATGACGAGGAAGACATGGGCGTCCTGTGCCCGGTCCACCGTCACGTGCACCACGTCGATGGTTCGCTCCGTGCCGCGGAACGCGGCCTCGACGGCGGCGTCCGGGTCGTCCACGGCGATGTCGAGATTGCGGGCCAGCAGGTTCCCGGTGCCGAGCGGCACGAGAGCCATCATGGTGTCGGTGCCGGCCAGTTCCTCGGCGACGCAGCGCACCGTGCCGTCCCCTCCTGCTGCGATGACGAGGTCCACCCCGGCGTCGAGCGCCTGCCGGGTCTGCCCGTGCCCGGGATCCTCCGCCGTGGTCTCGATGACCAGCGGATCGTCCCATCCGTCCTCGGCCGAGATGCGCTCCACCGCGCCCCGGACATCGGAGGTGGTGGCCTTGATCGGATTGATGATCAGTGCTGCGCGGCGGCGCCCCTGCACGGCGTCCGCACCTGCTTCCGTGGCTGCTTCAGGTGGTGCGTCGGTGGGCATGGCGTCCTTCTGCGGAGTGTCGACGGGTGGCTGCGTCGAGCTTATCCCGGAGGGGGTCGAGGCCGAGGGTAATCTTTGAGCGTGACCAACACCTCGCGCTACGTGGCCCTCGGCGATTCCTTCACCGAAGGGGTGGGTGACTGGGATCCGGCGTCCCCGAACGGCGTCCGCGGCTGGGCGGACCGCGTCGCGGAGCAGCTGATCCTGGCGGATCCTGCGTGGGACTACGCGAACCTCGCGATCCGCGGCAAGAAGATGCGCCAGATCCTCGAGGAGCAGATCGACGCCGCCCTGGCCCTCGAACCGACGCTCGTCACGATCTACGCAGGCGCCAACGACATCCTGCGCCCGCGCGTCGACATCGACCGCCTCATGTCCCACTACGACGACGGGGTGGGCCGGCTCCGCGCGGCCGGCGCGGACGTCGTCCTCTTCACGGGGTTCGACGCGTCGGGCTCGGCGGTGTTCGGGAAGACCCGCGGCCGGACGGCCATCTACAACGAATGGGTGCGCGAGATCGCCGACCGGCACTCCGCGACGATCGTGGACTACTGGCGGCTGCGCGAGTTCCAGAACTGGAGCTACTGGGACGTGGACCGCATGCACATGTCCGCCGCAGGACACACGCTGATGGCCGCCCGCGTCCTGGAGGCGATGAAGGCGTCGCACCGGATCGCCCTTCCCGAGCTCGAGACGCCCCCCGCCCTCAAACGGCTCCACCAGCTCCGGGCCGATGCCCAGTGGGCGCGGGAGTACCTCAAGCCGTGGGTCGGCCGGCGGTTGCGCGGTGTCTCCTCCGGCGACGAACTGGCGCCGAAGTATCCCGTCCCCGGTTCGCCCCACTGGGCCTCCCCGGACGTCTGACGCCCGGCCCGACCACGCACCCGGTGGCCTGCGCAAGGCCACCTACGGCACCGATCGGGGGACTCCGTGCCACGTACCCGATGTGCCAGAATGAGCGGATGGCGGCGCACTGGCTCACACCCGAGGAGCGGCGGGCCTGGCTGGCACTGCACGCGGTGACGTCGCTGCTCCCGGCGACGCTGGACGCACACCTCTTCCGCGAGGCACGCATCACCCTCTTCGACTACCACGTCCTGGCGATGCTCTCCGAGTCGGAGGATGCGAGCCTGCCCATGAACGAACTGGCGGCGCGCTCGACGGCGTCGCTCTCCCGGCTGAGCCACGTGGTGAAGAAACTCGAGGGACGCGGGTGGGTCACGCGGGTACCATCGGACCGCGACGGTCGGGTCACCACCGCCTCCCTGACGTGCACCGGCCTGGAGATGCTGAACGGACTCGCGGTCGCCCATGTCGGTAAGGTCCGCTCCGTGGTCTTCGACCCGCTCGACGCCACGGACGTGGCGGACCTCGAGCGCGTGGGCCGGAAGATCCTCGCGGGACTCGACGGCGGGCACTGGATCCTCTCCGAGGAACAGGCACACGCGGCGGCCGTCGAGATGCCGGGTACACCCGACCACCAGACACACAGCCCCGGTGCGTGATCCGGGAACGAGAGGACGGCAGATGGTCACCACGAGCGCATTCTGGCATCACCCGCGCATCCTTGCGATCGTGCTGGCCCGGTGATCGGTCAGGGCGCCGAGACGCCCGCCGGCCCCACCGGCCAGCACGATCGCAAGGATGCGCGGGTGATGCCGGAACGCGCTCGTGGTGACCATCTGCCGTCCTCTCATTCCCGGATCACGCACCGGGGCTGCGTGTCTGGTGGTCGGGTGTACCCGGCATCTCGACGGCCGCCGCGTGTGCCTGTTCCTCGGAGAGGATCCAGTGCCCGCCGT
>JASLAA010000236.1 GCA_030147325.1 Arthrobacter sp.
GTTTCGTCGGATTGCTGACTGTCTGTCACCGCTAGAAGTCTTTCGCTCGTCGGATGGCCGTGAGCAACGCCGGGGCCATTTCATGCAGGGTCTAGGAGTCTATCGGTCCGCCGGACGAGTAGCGGTGGAAGGACCTCGGACGACGACCCTCCGCGGTACCGCACCGTCTGCCGGAACACCACAGAAACTGCCCCGAGGCTACTGTACCCAGTGGCCCGGGCCCGGCGGTGACGACGCGGGGCCTCGGGAGAAGGGTGCGCTGTTGGGCCCGTGCGGTGTGCTTTTCCGGAGAACCACCGGCGGGACCTAGGATTGAGGCCGCAGAACCGGACCGCCACCCTGTGCGACGACCGGCCCGCCCGCCCAGGAGGAGACCCACCCCATGGCCCGCAAGGCTTCACTGTCCGGCTTCCCGGAATGGCTCCCGGAGGAGCGACTCATCGAGCTCCACGTCCTCGAGGTGCTGCAGCGGACCTTCGAGCTGCACGGTTTCTCGAGCATCGAGACCCGGGCCGTGGAGACGGTCGACCACCTGCTGCGCAAGGGGGAGATCGACAAGGAGGTCTACGCCGTCTCCCGGCTGCAGGCCGACGACGCCTCCGCAGCGGAGAGCGGGCTCGCCCTCCACTACGACCTCACCGTGCCGTTCGCCCGGTACGTCGTGGAGAATTCCGGTCACCTGGCGTTCCCGTTCCGCAGGTTCCAGATCCAGAAATGCTGGCGCGGTGAGCGGCCGCAGGAAGGCCGCGCCCGTGAGTTCACGCAGGCGGACATCGACGTGGTGGGCGACGGCGTCCTACCGTTCCGGTACGACGTCGAACTCGCCCTCGCCGTGGTGGAGGCCCTCGGTGCCCTCCCGATCCCCGACTTCACCCTGCGGGTCAACAATCGCAAGCTGGCCGAGGGCTTCTACCGCGCGATCGGTCTCGACGACACCGGCGCCGTCCTGCGCAGCATCGACAAGCTCGAGAAGATCGGTCCCGAGAAGGTCGGCATCCTCCTGCGGGACGAGATCGGCGCAACCGACGAACAGGTGAGGCTCGCGCTCGACCTGGCGGGCATCCGCACGTCCGACACGTCGTTCGTCGAGCGCGTCCGAGCGCTCGGTGTCACGAACGAACTGCTGGAGGAAGGACTGGAGGAACTCCGGCAGGTCATCGGGGAAGCCTCCCGGCGGGCTCCCGGACGCGTCGTCGCGGATCTGAGCATCGCGCGGGGCCTGGACTACTACACGGGCACCGTCTACGAGACGGTGCTGGACGGGCACGAGGGCCTCGGTTCGATCTGCTCGGGCGGCCGGTACGACTCCCTGGCGCGGAAGGGCAACCGCACGTTCCCCGGCGTCGGCCTGTCGATCGGCGTGACGCGCATCGTCTCACGGATCCTCAGCCAGGGCTTCGCCTCGGTGTCCCGCCCGGTCCCCACCGCCGTCCTCGTGACGCTCGCCGACGACGATGCATGGTCGCAGGCCCAGGACGTCGCCGCTGCCCTGCGGGCCAGGGGTATCGCGGCAGAGGTCGCGGCCGGTGCCGAGAAGTTCGGCAAGCAGATCAAGTTCGCCGACCGGCGCGGCATCCCGTTCGTCTGGTTCACCTCGTCCGAGGGGGTCCACGAGGTCAAGGACATCCGGTCCGGCGACCAGGCTCCCGCGGATCCGGCGTCATGGACTCCTGCCGCCGAGGATCTGCGCCCGGTGGTGGCCAGGGCCTGACCCGCGTGCGGTCCGGCTGCGGCGCAGCACCGCGAGGTGTCATGCGTGCCTGCGCCGCCGTGCGAGGACCAGCACCCGCAGGATCACGCCGCCGGCGAGCACCGCGAGCATGGGCAGCACCGAGTCCATCGGCAGCGTGAAGGCGAGCACGAGGCAGGCGGCCGCCCCGATCGCGTTCAGCCAGCGCGGGGCGTACCACTGCCGGTCCTCGAGCGTGAAGGCGGCGATGTTCGCGATGGCGTAGTACACCAGCACACCGAAGCTCGAGAACCCGACCACGGTGAGCACGTCGGTGGCGAGCAGGAGGACGACCACGACGGTGGCGGTGGCGAGATCCGCCACCCAGGGCACCGCGAAGCGGACGGAGACCCGTCCGAGCGGACGCGGCAGGTCACCTCCACGGGCCATGGCGAGGCTGGTGCGACCGACTCCCGCGATGAGGGCGAGCAGTGCGCCGAGGCTGGCCAGCGCCGCCGCGAGGGTCACCACGGCTCCGCCGCGGCCGGTGGAACCCTCGCCCGGGACCGCCAGGTCGAAGACGTCCCGCAGTGGCGTCGCTGTTCCGGCGAGTCCGTCGGCTCCGAAGGCATGGAGCAGGCCGAGGGCCAGCACCAGGTACAGCACGAGGGTGAATCCCAGGGCGCCGAAGATCGCCGCCGGGATGTTCCTGCGGGGCTCACGTACCTCCTCACCCATGGTCGCGATCCGCGCATAGCCGGCGAAGGCGAAGAAGAGCAGCGCCGATGCCTGCAGCACGCCCCCGATGCCGCCGGGCCCGCCGGAGTCCGACGCCGGAGCAGCAGGAGAGGTGAGCGCGACGACGACCACGAAGGCCAGGACCGGCACGACGACGGAGACGATCACCCGCGTGGCGATGGCCGTACGGGTGATGCCGAGCAGATTGACGGCCGTGAGCCCGACGACGGCAGCCACCGCGGCGGCCTTTCCGTTCCCAGGAGCGGCGTACAGCCCGAAGGTGAGGGCCATCGCAGCGCACGACGCCAATTTGCCGGTGACGAAACCCCAGCCGGCGAGGAACCCGGTCCAGTGACCCAGCTGCTCGCGCCCGTACACGTAGGTCCCGCCGCTGGACGGGTAGCGCACCGCGAGGGACGCCGTGGCGGAGGCATTGCAGTAGGCGACGAATCCGGCCAGGATCACGGCGAGCGGCAGGAGCGTGCCGGCCGCAGCGGCAGCAGGAGCGAACACCACGAACGCTCCCGCGCCGATCATCGCCCCGATGCCCACGGTCGTCGCATCGAAACCGCCCATGGCGCGGCGCAGGCCCGGTTGCTGGGTCATGGTCCTCCTCAGGATCCGACGTGCTTCCCGCAGCGGCTTGTCCGGCCGGTGGGACCGGGACCGGTAAAGTTGGTCGGGCTTGAAGCAACTCTAGGCAGGTTCAGCTCGCCTGCGACTCAACGAACACATCTGTGGGAAGGAATGCTGTGCTCCGCACGCATGAACTCGGCTCCCTTCGGCCCGAGCACGTAGGACAAACGGTCACCCTGGCAGGGTGGGTAGCCCGCCGGCGCGACCACGGCGGCGTGGCGTTCCTCGATCTCCGCGACGCGTCCGGAGTCGCCCAGGTGGTGGTGCGCGAGGAGGACGTCTTCTCCAGCCTGCGCAACGAGTACGTCCTGCAGATCGTCGGCGCGGTCCGCCAGCGTCCGGAGGGCAACGAGAACCCGGCGCTGCCGACGGGGGAGATCGAGGTCATCGCCGACACCGTGACCATCCTCAACACCTCCGACCCGCTGCCGTTCCAGATCGACGAGCACGTCGAGGTGGGAGAGGAAGCCCGGCTGCGTCACCGGTACCTCGACCTCCGCCGTCCCGGCCCCCAGGCCAACCTCCGGTTGCGCTCCGAGGCCAGCAGGACAGCGCGCGAGCTGCTGCACAGGGACGGCTTCGTCGAGATCGAGACGCCGACCCTGACCCGGTCCACGCCCGAGGGCGCCCGCGACTTCCTCGTGCCGGCACGCCTGGCTCCGGGGTCCTGGTACGCGCTTCCGCAGTCCCCCCAGCTCTTCAAGCAGCTCCTGCAGGTCGGTGGCTTCGAGAAGTACTACCAGCTGGCCCGCTGCTACCGCGACGAGGATTTCCGCGCCGACCGCCAGCCCGAGTTCACCCAGCTCGACATCGAGGCCAGCTTCGTGGAGGAGGACGACATCATCGCCCTCGGCGAGCAGCTCGTCTCCGCGCTCTGGAAGCTCATCGACGTCGAGATCCCGTTGCCCATCCGCCGCATGACCTACGCCGACGCCATGGCGAAGTACGGCTCGGACAAGCCGGACCTCCGGTTCGGGCTCGAGCTGACCGAGCTCACCGACTTCTTCAAGGACACCGGGTTCGGCGTCTTCAAGGCGCCCTACGTGGGCGCCGTCGTCATGCCGGGCGGGGCCTCGCAGCCCCGGCGCCAGCTGGATGCCTGGCAGGAATGGGCCAAGCAGCGCGGCGCCAAGGGCCTCGCCTACGTCCTGATCGACGACGACGGAAGCCTCCGCGGTCCCGTCGCCAAGAACCTCACCGACACCGAGCGGGAGGGCCTCGCCGCCGCGACCGGCGCCAACCCCGGCGACTGCATCTTCTTCGCTGCGGGCGACGTCCCGTCGTCGCGCGCGATCCTGGGCGCGGCGCGCGTGGAGATCGGGCGGCGCACCGGACTCATCCAGGAGGGTGACTGGGCCTTCGTGTGGGTCGTCGACGCTCCGATGTTCGAGCCCGCGTCGGCCGCCGTCGCCGCCGGTGACGTAGCCGTGGGTGGAGGCGCCTGGACAGCCGTGCACCACGCGTTCACCTCGCCGAAGCCCGAGTTCCTGGACACCTTCGACACCGACCCCGAGAACGCGCTCGCCTACGCGTACGACATCGTCTGCAACGGCAACGAACTCGGCGGAGGATCCATCCGCATCCACCAGCGCGACGTCCAGGAGCGGGTCTTCGCGGTCATGGGTCTCGAAGCAGAGGAGGCCCAGGAGAAGTTCGGGTTCCTCCTCGAGGGCTTCAAGTACGGCGCGCCTCCCCACGGCGGGATCGCCCTCGGCTGGGATCGGGTGGTGTCGTTGCTCGCCGGTACCGAGTCGATCCGCGACGTCATCGCCTTCCCCAAGTCGGGAGGCGGCTACGACCCGCTCACCGCCGCACCGGCGCCGATCACGGCCCAGCAGCGCAAGGAGGCCGGCGTCGATGCCAAGCCGAAGGCGCCGACCGACGCCTGACCTCGGCGCAGGTGCTTCCTGCGGACGCCCTGCAGTGGGTCCGGGCGACCGGGCCCGCCGCGGGGCGTTGCCGTCCTGTCCGCTGATCGCTCACGGATGAATTGTGACGCCCCGGGCAGGGACGCGTGGAACCCTGTGAAATAATCGCCACTGTACGTGCTCCGGGGTCGGTGTAATTCCGAACCGGCGGTGATAGTCCGCGACCCGTTCCGTCGTTCCGCACCCGCGGGACGTGGACGGTTGAGCCGGTGGAATTCCGGGACCGACAGTCAGAGTCTGGATGGGAGAAGCACGCACGGCAGGGACTTCCCGCTGCCCGGAACACGGGCAGCGCTGTCCGGCACGGTACGCCGTCCCGGGAGGTTCCTTCCTGCTGCCATCGCCCGGAGCCGATGTATCGGTGAAGGATCGGCATGGACTTTCTGCAGTGGCTCTTCGAAGCCCGCATCCCCGTAGGTGACAGCTCCCTCCTGCTCCGCGAAGTCGTGGGCAACGTCTTCGGACTCCTCAGCGCCCTCGGTGGCATGCGCCGACGCGTCTGGGCGTGGCCGGTCGGCATCGTGGGAAACATCCTGCTGCTCACGGTGTTCCTCGGGTCCCTGTTCGGCGCAGCGAGCGCAGCCAACCTGCTCGGTCAGGCCGGGCGGCAGGTCATGTTCATCGCCGTCTCCGTCTACGGCTGGCGGCAATGGCAGGCGAGCCGGCACAGCGGCGGGCAGGCAGTCACCCCCCAGTGGGCCGGAACGCCGGCGCGGCTCGGCATGGTCGCCTTCATGATCCTCGGCACCTTCGCGGTGACGCCCCTCTTCCGCATGCTCGGATCCTACGAGCCCGTCTGGGCGGATGCCTGGACCTTCGTCGGTTCGCTGCTCGCCACCTACGGGATGGCCAAGGGCTGGGTCGAGTTCTGGCTCGTCTGGGTGGCTGTGGACATCGTCGGAGTTCCGCTGCTCTTCAGTGCCGGTTACTACGCCAGCGCCTTCATGTACATTTTCTACGGGGCGTTCACGCTCGTCGGCTTCTTCGTCTGGGCCCGCGCCCAGCGCGACGCCAAGCCCAGCATCGAGACCCTGCTGCCCGATCCGACCCTGCGATGAGAACGACGACCGGTACGGCACAGACCTCCGGATCCGAGGACGCGGCCATGCTCCACGCGCTCGACCTCGCGGGTCGGGGGGTCCGCGGCGCCAATCCGCTGGTCGGCGCCGTCCTGCTGTCCTCCGACGGAGTGGTGCTGGGCGAGGGGTACCACCGGGGAGCGGGCAGCCCGCACGCCGAACCCGCGGCTCTCGCCGATGCCCGCGCGCGCGGCGCGGACCCGCGCGGCGCAACGATGATCGTGACCCTCGAGCCGTGCAACCACACGGGCCGGACGGGCCCCTGCAGCGAAGCCCTGATCGCGGCCGGCGTCGCGCGTGTGGTGTACGCGGCCGACGACGTCGCCGGTGCCGCCGCGGGGGGAGCGCGTCGCCTCCGCGCCGCGGGCGTCCACTGCGTGGGCGGCCTGCAGGCCGAGCGGTCCCGGCGGCTCAACGAACGGTGGTCGGTCGCCGTGGCGCAGGAGCGCCCGTTCGTCACCCTGAAGTCCGCGCAGTCCCTCGACGGCCGGGTAGCGGCGGTGGACGGCTCGAGCCGGTGGATCACCGGCGCCGAGGCCCGCGCGGACGGCCACAGGATCCGCGCCCTGGCCGACGCCGTCCTCGTGGGGACCGGCACCGTGCTGGCCGACGATCCGCTGCTCACCGTGAGGCTGGACGGCACCGCCGGGAGCGGGACCATCGCGGGATCCGAGGCCGGTTCCCGGGCCGGGCAGGCACGGGCGGGCGATGCCGGGGTACGCCCGGGCGGGCCTCGCCGCCTGCGGGTCGCGCTGGGGAAGACGCCGGTGCCCGCCACCGCCGCCATCAGGGGCGATGACTTCCTGCAGCTGACCACGCGGGATGTCCCCGCGGCTCTCGACGCCCTGTTTGCCAAGGGGGTCCGGCACCTGCTGGTCGAGGGTGGCCCGCGCATCGCGTCCGCCTTTCTCCGTGCAGGCGTGGTGGACGAACTGTTCAGCTACGTCGCCCCGGTGCTCCTCGGGGACGGGGCGCCGGCCTTCCCCGATCTCGGCATCGCGACCCTGCAGGACGCCGCCCGGTGGGTCCTGGACGACGCCGGGGGTCCGGCGGTCCGGCAGTTCGGTCCGGACGTACGGCTGCACCTGGTGCCGCCGTCACCCTCCGGTTGATCCCCGCTGCTCCATACCCCGCTCCATGGTCGTCGGGCGACGACCATGGAGACCACCACCGTTCGAAGGAAGTACCAGTGTTCACAGGAATCGTGTCCGAGCAGGGCAGCGTCGTCTCACTCGAACTCACCCCCGACGGTGAGAGCGGCCTCCTCGTGTTCGAGGCTGCAGAGACGGGGAAGGACCTGGCCCCCGGCGCCTCGATAGCCGTCAACGGGGTCTGCCTCACGGCCGTCACGCTCGACGGCGCGCGGGTCGGCGTCGACGTCATGGGAGAGACCCTCCGCCGGACCACCACGGGTGCACTGCAGCCCGGATCCCCGGTCAACCTCGAGCGCTGCGTGCCCGCAGGCGGGCGGCTGGACGGGCACGTGGTCCAGGGGCACGTGGATGGCCTGGGAGTGCTGCTCGAACGGGAGGACCTCGGCGCATGGCACCGGCTCCGCTTCGGACTCCCCGCCAGGCTCGGCCGGTACGCCGCCGAGAAGGGCTCCGTCGCGATCGACGGCGTGTCGCTGACGGTCACCGCGGTCAGCGCTGCTGTCGAGGCGGAGCAGTGGTTCGAGGTGGGCCTCATCCCGACCACCCTCAGGGAGACCGGCCTCGGGGCGAAGGCCATCGGGGACCCGGTCAATCTGGAGATGGACGTGCTCGCGAAGTACGCCGAGCGGCTGCTCGGCTTCGCCGCCGTCGATGCCCGGCACGCCGCCGATCAGGGGCAGACGCCGTGACGGACGGCTCATGGATCCGGCTCGACCCGATCGAGGACGCGATCGCAGCGATCGCCGCCGGTCGCCCGGTCGTCGTCGTCGATGACGAGGACCGCGAGAACGAGGGCGACATCGTCTTCGCCGCCGAGGACGCGACGCCGGAACTGGTGGGCTGGACGGTGCGCTGGACCTCCGGCGTGCTGTGCGTGCCCCTGCGCGCCGACGACGCCGACCGCCTGCACCTGCCCCCCATGACGGCTGTCAACGAGGACTCGAAGGGCACGGCGTACACGGTCTCCTGTGACGCGGCGACCGGCGTCAGCACCGGGATCAGCGCTGCGGACCGCGCCCGCACCGCGCGGATCCTCGCCGACGGTTCCAGCACCCCGGGAGACCTCACCCGTCCCGGTCACGTCTTCCCCCTCCGGGCGGCACCGGGCGGAGTCCGTGAGCGCCCCGGACACACCGAGGCCGGCGTCGAACTGAGCCTCCTCGGCGGCAAGCGCCCGGCCGCGGTCATCGCGGAACTGGTGCACGACGACGGCGACATGATGCGCCTGCCCGCGCTGCGCCGCTTCGCGGACACCCACGGCATCCCGCTCGTCTCGATCGAGGACCTGGTCGCCCATGTCCGTGACACCCCGACCGATCGTCCATCCGGCGACTTCACTCACCAGCACAACGACGAAGGAGAACAATGAGCGGCCACGGAGCACCCAGCATCGACATCAGCGGTCTTGGACAGCAGGGTTCCCCCCTGCGCCTGGCGATCATCGCCGCGAGCTGGCACACGGAGATCATGGACGGGTTGCTCGACGGCGCCCGCCGCGCCGCAGCGGAAGCGGGGGCCGAGGTGACCGAGGTCCGTGTGCCCGGGAGCTTCGAACTGCCGGTCGCCGCCGCGCGTCTCGCCCCGCACGTCGACGCCGTGGCGGCCCTCGGGGTCGTCATCCGGGGAGGTACCCCGCACTTCGAGTACGTCTGCCAGGCGGCGACGTCGGGCCTCACCGAGGTCGCCGTGCGCACCGGGGTGCCGGTCGGTTTCGGTGTGCTGACGTGCGACACCGAGCAGCAGGGACTGGACCGTGCCGGACTGCCGGGGTCCTCCGAGGACAAGGGGCACGAGGCCGTCTCCGCGGCCCTGGCGACGGCCGCCGCGCTGCAGGCGTGGGACCGGTGAGTGGCGGGGGGCCCTCGGCCGCGACGAGCCGGAACGCGGCGGGTCCGCGAGCCGATAACCTAGAAGGTGTGAAAACCTTTGATTCCCTGTTCGAGGAACTCAGTGCGAAAGCCGTCGAACGCCCCGCCGGATCGCGGACCGTCGCCGAACTCGACTCGGGCGTGCACGGCATCGGCAAGAAAGTCGTCGAGGAGGCAGCCGAGGT
>JASLAA010000079.1 GCA_030147325.1 Arthrobacter sp.
AGATCGCCACGGCGTCGATGGCGGTGGACGGGCGGGCGGGCTGCTCGCCAGGAGCGGGGGCTGGGGTGGTGTCGGTCACGCCTCGAGCCTACTGCCGACCGGTTGCCGGAGGCCATCATGGCGCCCGACGGCCGGGCGGCGAACGGGTGGCGTATGGAGAGGCGGATCAACCCCCTGTAGGTTTGCCTCCGAGGGCTGTGCGCTGGCGCCTGAGTCGGCGGCTCGGCAGGTGCACAGCGATGATCGTCCACAATCGTGCAGTACCTGCACAGTTGATGGGTACTGGGGAAGGGCCTGGATGAGCGGCACATTGAGGGTACTGCAGGTGTTCCCGGCAGGCAGGAGTACGACGAATCCGTACCTGGTGATGCTGGCTGAAGCACTGCGCGGCATTCCCGGAGTGGCGGTCGGCAACTTCACCTGGCGCACGGCGTTGTTGTCCTCCTACGACGTCGCACACCTGCACTGGCCGGAGAACCTCGGCTCGGGTCGCAGCCCCCTGAAAAAGATGGTGCGCCAGGTGCTCACCCTTCTCCTCGTCGCGAAGTGGCGGCTCACCGGCATCGCCGTCGTCAGGACGCTGCACAACGTGTACCCTCCCAGCGGCATCTCGCGCAGGGAGAAGGGCCTGCTGTGGCTGATCGATCGGGTGACCACACACTTCATCATCCTGAACGTCCACACCCCGGTTTCACGAGGGCGTGATTCGACGCTGGTGCCGCACGGGCACTACAGGGAGTGGTTCGCGCGCTACCCGCGTCCTGACGCGGTAGCCGGCCGCTTAGGCTTCGTCGGGCTCATCCGAGGCTACAAGGGCGTCGAGCAGCTCATCACGGCCTACCGATCCATCGAGCAGCCGGGCATGTCCCTGCTCGTCGCAGGGAATCCGAGCTCACACCAGCTGGCGGAAGATCTGAAGAGGCTTGCCCGCGGAGCCAGCGCCGTCGAATTCGACCTGCGCTTCCTCCCCGACGAGGATCTCGTCCGCGTGATCTCCACGTCCGAGCTCGTGGTGCTGCCCTACCGGTTCATGCACAATTCGGGCGGGCTCCTCGCCGCACTGTCCCTCGACCGGCCCGTGCTGGTGCCCCGTAACGAGGTGACCGTCGATATCGCGGCCGAAGTGGGCACGGGCTGGGTGCACCTCTTCGACGGTGACCTCGAGGGTCGCGACCTCGCTTCGACGCTGCGCCGTATCCGCGACGCGCCCCCGGAAGCTGCGCCCGACCTCGCCGCGCGCGGGTGGCACGAGGCCGGATCGCTGCACGTCGAGGCGTATCGTTCGGCTCTCTCGCGGGTCCGACGTGGACGCGGGGGCGCGCTGCTCCGGACCGGTACGCCGTGACGGGCCACCTGGACGTCGTCGTCGGCGTGCTGACCTTCAAACGACCTGCCGCCCTCGATCTCACCCTCGAACGGATCCTTGCCCAGGTGATGACGCTCGAGCAGGTCGGGGGCACAGAGGTGCGGTCGCGGGTCCTGGTGGTCGACAATGATCCGGCAGCTTCAGCCCGGCACGTGGTCGGCAGATTCTCGTCCGAGCCCGTCACCTACGTCGTCGAAGCCGTACCGGGGATCTCGGCGGGGCGGAACCGCGCGCTCGACGAGGCCGCCGATGCCGACCTGCTCGTCTTCATCGACGATGACGAGACTCCGCTCGATTCCTGGCTGTCCTCTCTCATCGGTACATGGCAGTCGACGGGTGCCACCGCCGTCATGGGCCGCGTCGTCTCGGTGTTCGAGGCGCCGCTCGACCCCTGGATCGAGGCCGGAGGGTTCTTCGTGCGCCGCTCGATGCCCTCAGGCAGCCCGATCACCGTCGCAGCGGCGGGGAATCTGCTGCTCGACATGCGTCAGATGACGCGCATGGCGGTGCGCTTCGACCCGGCGATGGGGCTCACCGGGGGAGAGGACACGCTGCTGAGCCGGAACATCGTCGAGCGCGGAGGAACAATCGTCTGGTGCGACGAGTCGGCGGCCCTCGACCACGTGCCTGCGTCACGCGCCACCAGGACGTGGGTCCTCACCCGAGCCTGGAGCCACGGCAACACGGCCACCCTGGTGGACCTCAAGGTCAGCCGGACTCCCGCGCGCCGGCTGGCGGTGAGGGTGAGGGCCCTCGCCAAGGGAGCCGCGCGGATCGCCGGTGGTTCGGTGCGCTGCGTGCTGGGTGTGCTGCGGGGGAACCTGCGCGACCGGGCACGGGGCAGGCGCGCCATCTACCGGGGTGCCGGTCTCATGTCCGGAGCCGTGGGGATCGCCTATCTCGAGTACGCCCGGGGTTCACGGTGGAAACGGTGGCGCGACGTGGAACGCGGGCTGGACGCGTGACGGCGCTCGCGGTCGTCCGCCGTTCCCTCGCGTCGGTGGTCAAGCAGAACTCCGCCGTCATCGGGTCGACGGTCTCGGTCTCGACGACGGCCCCCGAGATCGTGCTGACGTTCGATGATGGGCCGGCTCCTCCCGTGACGGAACATCTCGCCGCCGTGCTCGCGGAATTCGATGCCACGGCGACGTTCTTCGTCCTGATGACACGCGCCACCAGGCATAGGAGCGTGCTCGAGGACCTCGTGTCGCGCGGCCACGAGGTGGCACTCCACGGGCTGGACCACCGCCGGCTCACCGGCCGCCCATACCGGGCCTTGGTGGATGAGATCCACGGGGCCAAGGCCGACCTCGAGGATCTCACCGGAGCTCCGGTCCGCTGGTTCAGGCCGCCTTACGGTGCGCAGGGATCGCGTGCCTGGCTTGCTGCCCGCAGAACCGGGCTCGAGCCCGTGATGTGGAACCGCAGTTCGCGTGATTCGGCGCACGTCGATGACTCCGAACGATTCAGGGCCGCGACGGCTGGGGCTTCTGCCGGGGACATCCTCCTGGCCCACGACGGCTTCGCGTCTGGTGCGGACGGCGTGGACGACGGTCCCGAACCCGACATCGACCGCCCTGGTCTGCTCGGTCGGGTGCTCCGCGAGTACCAGCGTCAGGGTCTGGCGGGCCGCTCCATGAGCGAAGCACTGCACCGGGGCACGCCCTTGCGTCGTGCCTGGTTCAGCACCGTGCTCTAGTCCCATCCCCTGTCTGCAGAAGGATTCTCGTGTCGGTGACCCATCCGCTCCTGGAGAACGACCACATGTCCGCATGGCTCGGCGTTGCCGTGGAGGCGGCGGAGGCCGGGAGCGCGCGCATCTCGATGGTCCTCCGCGCGGAGATGGTGAACGGTTTCGGGATGGCCCACGGAGGGGTGGTCTTCGCCTTCGCGGACACGTGTTTCGCCTTGGCCTGCAACGATCCCGCGGGCACTCCCGGCGTCATCACCGTCGCGTCGGGTGCCGATGTCACGTTCCTCGCCCCGGCCTACGAGGGCCAGACGCTCACCGCCGTGGGGACACTCCTCTCCCGTACCGGACGCAGCGGCCTGTACGACGTGCATGTCACCTCCGGGGACCGGGCCGTCGCGGAGTTCCGGGGTCGGAGCCGCACTGTTCCGGCTCCGTGACCTGATCGTGCCCGCGGTACCCGTGGCGTGCGGTGCGCGGCCACCG
>JASLAA010000283.1 GCA_030147325.1 Arthrobacter sp.
GACCTCGACGCCGCCTTCTCCCTCGGCTTCGACAGCTGACGGACCCGCGGTCCGCCCGGGCTGCCGTCCGGCTCAGTAGGACCGGCTGACCTCGACCCACCGCTCGAGGACATCGGCGGCGGCTCCGGTGTCCAGGGATGCACGCGCGCGGTCCATCGCCGATCGGATCCTGTCCACGAGCTGGCCGTCGGAGGCCCCGTCGAGTGCCACGAGGCCCGCGGCGGCATTGAGGACGACGGCGTCGCGGACCGGCCCCGGGCGCCCGGCCAGGACCGAGCGCACCACCGCCGCATTGCCCGTCGCGTCGGTGCCCCGGAGCGCATCGACCGGGACGACGTCGAGCCCGAAGTCGCCCGGGTGCACCTGGTGCGCCTGCACCTGCCCGTCACGCACCTCCCACACCGTCGAGGACCCGCTGGTCGTCAGCTTGTCGCGGCCGTCGTCACCCCGGAAGACCAGCGCGCGGATTCCCCGCGCCGCCAGGACTCCGGCCATGAGGGGAGCCATCCGCGCATCGGCACACCCGAGCGCCTGCGCCGACACACCGGCCGGGTTGCTCAGCGGCCCGAGGAAGTTGAACGCCGTCGGCACGCCGAGCTCGCGGCGCGGCACCGCTACGTGCTTCATCGACGGGTGGAAGACCTGCGCGAAGCAGAAGGTGATCCCGGCCCGCTCCGCGGTGCGGGCGACATCGGCCGGTGCGAGGTCCAGCCGGACGCCCAGTGCCTCGATGACGTCGGCGGCTCCGGAGGCCGAGGACGCCCCCCGGTTCCCGTGCTTGACAACCTTCGCCCCGGCACCCACGGCGACCAGCGAGGACATCGTCGAGATGTTCAGCGTGTTCAAGCCGTCGCCACCGGTCCCGACGATGTCGAGGGTCGGTCCCTCGACCGCGATCCGGTGCGCCCGGCCCAGCATCGCCTCCACGAGCCCGACGAGTTCCCCCACCGACTCGCCCTTGGCCCGGAGCGCGATCAGGAAGCCCGCGATCTGGGCATGGCTCGCCTCGCCGGCCATGATCGTATCCATCGCCCACCGGCTCTGCGCGGTGCTCAGATCGGCTCCCGCCAGGAGGGACGAGAAGATCGACGGCCAGGTCGGTTGCGTCCCCGTGGGGGTGGTTGTCAGGCTCACCGTCCCAGATTATCTACGAATTGTAGAAAGTCATCCCGGGGAACTTCCGCGGAAATACAGGCGTTCTGCCTCCCCGCGGGTCCGCGCGACGCTCCGGAGCGCCATTTCGCGTTGGTGATCGCGTTGCCCTTGGGGACATAATGACTCTGTGACATCTGCGACCCAAGCCCCCAGCACTGCCCCACATCCCGCGCTCAACCGCCCCAACATGGTCTCCGTCGGAACCGTTGTGTGGCTGTCCAGCGAGCTGATGTTCTTCGCCGGCCTCTTCGCCATGTACTTCACCCTGCGCTCCACGTCCAGCGAGATGTGGGCCATGGAGACCGAGAAGCTGAACGTGCCGTTCGCCCTCGTCAACACCGTGATCCTGGTGTCGAGCTCCTTCAGCTGCCAGTTCGGCGTGTTCGCCGCCGAGCGCCTGCAGCCGCGCCGTACCGGCGGCCTGTTCGCCATCAGCCGGTGGGGGATGGTCGAGTGGTTCCTGCTCACCTTCCTCATGGGCGCGATCTTCGTCTCCGTGCAGGCCTACGAGTACGCCGAGCTGGTCTCGGAGGGCGTCGCACTGTCCTCGAACGCCTTCGGCTCGGCCTTCTACATCACCACCGGCTTCCACGGCATCCACGTGATCGGCGGCCTCATCGCCTTCCTCTTCATCATCGGGCGCGCGTTCATCGCCCGCCGCTTCGGTCACTTCGAGGCGACGTCGGCCATCGTCACCTCGTACTACTGGCACTTCGTGGACGTCGTCTGGATCGGGCTCTTCATCATCATCTACTTCCTCCAGTAACTGGTTCACCGAAACTCTTCTACTAGAGGTAGAATTCAATGAAGAACTCCAGCAGCTCTGGTACCACAAAAGGCAGGAACCACTCCGTGAAGGCACTCTCCCAAAGGCGGCGTCACCCCCTTGCAGCATTCGCGCTGCTCCTGATGGCGCTCCTCGTCACCGGCGGGATCTACGCCGCAGCCAGCACCGCCAACGAAGCGCAGGCGCAGGCCACCACATTCACGCAGGACGACGTCGAAGAGGGCAGCAAGCTCTTCTCGGCCAACTGCGCATCCTGCCATGGCATGGGCGCCACGGGATCGCAGGCGGCTCCGTCGCTCGTCGGCGTCGGGGCGGCATCGGTCGATTTCCAGGTAGGCACGGGCCGCATGCCCATGCAGATGGATGGCCCCCAGGCTCAGGCGAAGCCCGTGCAGTTCACCGAAGAGCAGATCAGCCAGATGGCAGCCTACGTCGCCTCCCTCGGTGCCGGTCCGGCCATTCCGTCCGAGGAGATCCTGGACGCATCGGAAGGCGACCCCTCCCACGGTGGCGAGCTGTTCCGCGTGAACTGCGCCATGTGCCACAACGCTGCGGCGGCCGGCGGTGCCCTGACACAGGGCAAGTTCGCGCCGTCCATCGACGGCACCAGTGAGAAGCACATCTACGAGGCCATGGTTACCGGCCCGCAGAACATGCCCGTGTTCAACGACGCGAACATCGCGCCGGAGGACAAGCAGGACATCATCGCGTTCCTCAAGACCATCGAGGAGCAGGGCTCCCCCGGTGGAGCGGAACTCGGTTCGCTCGGACCGGTGTCCGAAGGACTCTTCATCTGGGTCGCCGGCCTCGGTGTCGTCATCGCCTTCACCGTGTGGCTCACATCCAGGTCCTCCTGACCATCCGCACCCGCACCGTGAACGAACCACAGACAGACTTTCGTATGCAGTACCTGAAGAAGG
>JASLAA010000096.1 GCA_030147325.1 Arthrobacter sp.
CCGCCGACGGCGAGGACCACGATGAACGCGCCCTGGATGCAGATGGACATGATGGGCTGCACGGCCGCCTGGAGCCGGGCCATGGCGATACCTGCGCGGAACGCCTTCGTCGCCTCGACGTCGATCACCGCGGCCTCGCGCTCCTCCGCCACGGAGGCCTTGATGGTGCGGATACCCGAGAGCCCGCGTTCGACGGCTGCGGTCATCGAGCCGACGGCATCCTGGACATCGCGGCTGCGTCCGCGGATGAGGCGTCCCAGGAAGAGGACGCCCGCTGCACCGAGGAGGACCGCGGACAGCGTGATGCCGAACAGCAGCGGATCGATCAGCAGCATCAGGACGACGGCGGCGCAGAACATCAGGACGGATGACACGATCTCGAAGAGGCCAGAGGTGATGACGCTGCGCATGAGGGTGGTGTCGGAGCCGACACGGGACATGAGATCCCCGACGCGTCTCCGGTCGAACTCCCGGATGGGCAGGGACAGCAACTGCCCGACCAGTGACCTCCGGACGCCGAGCACCACCGATTCCGCCGTCCGCTGCAGCAGATAGGACTGCGCGGCCCCGAACGCGGCCCCTCCCAGGGTGATGACGATGAGGAACCAGACGAAGACCTCGGCGGGTGCGCCGGCCGACACCGCGTTGACCAGCTGCTGGACCATGAGCGGCTGGGCGATCGACAGTCCCGTGGACACGAGGGAGACGACGGCGACGAGGAGGAGGACACGCACGTGTCCCCTCAGGTAGGGGAAGAACTCCCGGAGGGTGGCACGCTGTGCGGTGGGCTGCATGCTCACACACTGCGCCGGGCGCGCTGCCCTGTCAAAGCACTTCGCGGCAGGCGTAGGGGGCGCTCACCAACCGCTCCGGAGCATCGGCGCGGCTCCCCCGAGGAAGCCGCGCCGCCGGCCGGGTCAGGTCCCGGCGTAGCCCTCGACGTCGTCGAGCTCGGCACGCAGGGCGGCCAGCTGACGCCGGACGGCCGCCGGCGCGGTTCCGCCCTGGGCGTCGCGGCTGGCCAGCGAACCCTCGACGGTCAGCACCTCGCGGACAGCCGGTGTCAGGTGCGCGGAGATCGCCGCGAACTCCTCGTCCGTCAGGTCCCACAGCTCCACGCCGCGCTGCTCGGCGACACGCACCGCTGCTCCGGACAGCTCATGGGCCTCGCGGAAGGGCACTCCCTGCCGGACCAGCCATTCGGCGATATCCGTGGCGAGGGCGAACCCCTGGGGGGCGAGCTCCGCCATGCGCTCGGTGTTGAACACGAGTGTCGCGATCATCCCGGAGACCGCGGGCAGCAGCACCTCGAGGGTGTCGACGGCATCGAAGACCGGTTCCTTGTCCTCCTGCAGGTCGCGGTTGTAGGCCAATGGCAGTCCCTTGAGCGTCGCGAGCAGGCCGGTGAGATCGCCGATCAACCGTCCGGCCTTGCCGCGCGCGAGCTCTGCCACGTCGGGGTTCTTCTTCTGCGGCATGATCGACGAACCGGTGGAGAACGCGTCGTCGAGCGTGACGAAGGAGAACTCCTTCGTGGCCCAGATGATGATCTCCTCGCTGATACGTGAGAGGTCGACACCGATCATCGCGCTGACCCAGGAGAACTCCGCGTAGACGTCCCGCGAGGCGGTTCCGTCGATCGAGTTGTGCGTCGCGGAGAAGAACCCGAGGTCCGCGGCGACCGCCTCCGGGTCGAGTCCCAGCGAGGACCCGGCGAGGGCGCCCGAACCGTACGGTGAGACCCCGGCCCGCCGGTCCCAGTCGGAGAGCCGCTGCACGTCGCGCAGCAGTGCCCAGGCGTGGGCGAGCAGATGGTGGCTCAGGAGCACCGGCTGTGCGTGCTGCAGGTGCGTGCGCCCGGGCATCGGCACCTCGAGGTTGGCCTCCGCCTGGTCGACGAGGGCTTCGATCGTGGCCAGCACGCCGCGGGCGATGATCCGGGCGTGGTCGCGCAGGTACATGCGGCCGAGTGTCGCGACCTGGTCGTTGCGCGAGCGGCCGGCACGCAGCTTGCCGCCGAGCGCAGGCCCTGCCCGTTCGATCAGGCCGCGCTCGAGGGAGCCGTGCACGTCCTCGTCGCTCTCGGCCGGCAGGTAGGCGCCCGACCGCACGTCGGCGTCGAGGCGGTCCAGCGCGTCGATCATCCCGGCCAGCTCTGCGGCGTCGAGCAGCCCGGCGTGCTGGAGGACCCGGGCGTGGGCCCGCGACCCCTCGATGTCGTAGGTCGCCAGCCGCCAGTCGAAGTGGGTGGACTTGCTGAGGGCCGCGAGGGCGTCCGCAGGGCCGCCGGCGAACCGGCCGCCCCACAGCGAACCCTCGTTCGTCCGCCCGGCCTCGCCGCCGTCGTGCGCTGGAGCCATCAGGCGCCCGCCCGCTGGTCCCGGCTCGACGCCACCTTGGAGGACATCCCGAAGAGCTCGATGAAGCCGCGGGCCATCGACTGGTCGAAGGTGTCCCCGGAGTCGTAGGTGGCGAGGTTGAAGTCGTACAGGCCGACGTCGGAGCGGCGTCCGGTCACCGTGGCACGCCCGCCGTGGAGGTCCATGCGGATGTCACCGGTGACGTACTTCTGCGTGTCGTCGATGAAGGTGTCCAGCGAACGCTTCAGCGGCGAGAACCACTGGCCGTCGTAGACCAGTTCGGTCCAGCGCTGGCCCACGGTCTTCTTGAAGCGGGCCTGCTCGCGCTCGACGGTGACGTTCTCGAGCTCGCGGTGCGCGGCGATGAGCGCCATGGCGCCGGGCGCCTCGTAGATCTCGCGGCTCTTGATGCCCACGAGACGGTCTTCGACGATGTCGATGCGCCCCACGCCCTGCGCGCCGGCGCGGCGATTGAGCTCCTCGATGGCCTGCAGCGGCGTGACGGCCCTGCCGTCGATCGCCACGGGGATGCCCTCCTTGAAGGAAATGGTCACCTCGTCGGCGACGGGCGGGAACTCCGGCGACGCGGTGTAGTCGTACACGTCCTTGGTGGGACCGTTCCAGATGTCCTCGAGGAAACCGGTCTCGACCGCCCTGCCCCAGACGTTCTGGTCGATGGAGAACGGGTTCTTCTTGGTGGTCTCGATCGGCAGCCCCTTCTCCTCGGCGAAGGCGATGGCCTTGTCCCGCGTGAGCGCGAGGTCGCGGACGGGCGCAATGCACTTCAGGTCGGGGCCGAGGGTCTGGATGCCGACCTCGAAGCGCACCTGGTCGTTCCCCTTGCCCGTGCAGCCGTGCGAGACGGTGGTGGCACCGAATTCCCGGGCCGCCGCGACGAGGTGCTTGACGATCACAGGCCTGGAGACGGCGGAGACGAGCGGGTACGCGTCCATGTACAGCGCGTTGGCCTTGAGCGCCGGCATGCAGTACTCGGTGGCGAATTCCTCGCGGGCGTCGGCCACGTAGGCCTCCACGGCGCCGCAACCGAGGGCGCGCTGGCGGATGGTCTCGAGCGATTCGCCGCCCTGTCCGACGTCGACGGCCACGGCGATCACCTCAGCGCCGGTGGCTTCGGCGATCCAGCCGATGGCGACGGAGGTGTCGAGTCCGCCTGAGTAGGCGAGAACGATGCGTTCGGTCACGGGATGATGCTCCTTCGGTGGCCGGGCGAATGCCCGGGATATGTCTGCGTGGGGTTTTTCGGGAAGCTCTGGTGCCAGCGTAGCGCCGGGAGGTCAGGACGGCTCGACGGGCCCCTGGGGTTCCTGCGCGAGTCCCAGGAACCGTTCGGCGACGGCAGCGCCGCCGTCGGATTCCCGGCTCACGAGCAGGACGGTGTCATCCCCGGCGATCGTGCCGAGGATGGACGGGATCACCGAGTGGTCGATGGCAAGGGCGAGGAAGTTCGCGGCTCCCGGAGGGGTCCGCAGGATGACGATGTTCCCCGAGGACTCCGCCGTCACCAGCAGCTCGTTGCACAGCTTGGCGAGCCGCGCATCGAGGATCTCCTGCGAGACGCCGCTCTGGACGTACCGCCCCCCGCCCTCCACGGGGACCGCGTAGATCAGGGCTCCCTCGGCCCCTCGGATGCGCACGACGCCGAGCTCCACCAGGTCCCGCGACAGGGTCCCCTGGTTGACCTGCACGCCGTCCGCCGCCAGCAGCGCGGCGAGCTCCACCTGCGAGCGCACGGACTGCGCCGTCAGCAGGTCGGTGATGCGGGCGTGCCGGGCCGTCTTCGTGGTGGGTCGCGCGGAGTCGCGCTGCACGGTCATCCGGCGCTCCCGCTCACGTCCTGCTCGGCGGACCGGGCCACGAGCCAGGTCATCAGGGCCTTCTGCGCGTGGAGCCGGTTCTCCGCCTCGTCCCAGACCACCGACTGCGGCCCGTCGATCACGTCGGCGGCTATCTCGTAGCCGCGGTAGGCGGGCAGGCAGTGGAGCACGACGGCGTCGGGAGCGGCCTGTGCCATGGCGGCGGCATCGACGGCGTACGGGCGGAACAGGTCCTGCCGCGCCGCCTTCTCGTCCTCCTGGCCCATGGACACCCAGGTGTCGGTGGCGACGACGTCGGCACCGGCGAGCGCGACGGCGGCGTCGGTCGTGACGAGGACGGACCCGCCCGTGTCACGCGCACGCTCCTCGGCAGCGGCGACGACGGCCGGGTCGGGGAGGTAGCCCTCGGGTCCGGCGATCCGTACGTGCATCCCGGCCGTGACGCCGGCGAGGAGATAGGAGTTGGCCATGTTGTTGGCGCCGTCCCCCAGGTAGGTCAGCGTCAGTCCCGCGAGGGTTCCCTTGTGCTCGCGGATGGTGAGCAGGTCGGCCAGCAGCTGGCACGGGTGGTAGTCGTCGGAGAGGGCGTTGATGACCGGGACGCCGGATGCCGCCGCCATCTCCTCCAGACCTGCCTGCGCGTAGGTCCGCCAGACGATCGTCGCGACCATGCGCTCGAGGACCTTCGCCGTGTCCGTGATCGTTTCCTTGTGCCCGAGCTGCGAGTCGCCCGCTCCGATGATCAGCGGGACGCCACCGAGGTCGGCGATGCCCGCGGCGAAGGAGACACGTGTCCGGGTCGAGGTCTTGTCGAAGATCACGGCGACCGTCCTGCGGCCCGCGCCCTGACCGCTGAAGGGAGCGTGCGCATAGGGGGTCGCCTTGAGCTCCACCGCGAGGTCGAGGACCTCGGCCTGCTCGGCCGGGGAGAGATCCGTGTCGACGAGGAAGTGACGGGTCATGGGGTTGCCTCCTTGGCAGTCCGTGCGGTGGCGAGGATCGAGGGCAGCGCATCGAGGAAGGTCACGGCCTGCTCGTCAGTGAGGATGAGCGGTGGGGCCAGCCGCAGGGTCGCCGGGCCCGTAGCGTTGATGATGAAGCCGGCGGCCAAGGCCGCGTGGACCGCCGCCGGCGCATGGTCGCCGTCGAGATCGACGCCGATCAGCAGGCCCTCGCCCCGCACGGCGGTGACGCCCTCGACGGTGGAGAGGCCGGATCGGAGGAGTGTTCCGACCTCGGCGACGTGCTGTAGGACGTTCGACGCTTCCAGGACGTGGAGCGTAGCGAGGCCGGCCGCCGTCGCCACCGGGTTGCCGCCGAACGTGGTGCCGTGCTGACCCGCGGTGAGGAGGTGGGAGACCTCCTTCCCGAAGGTGACGAGCGCGCCGATCGGGAAGCCTCCACCGAGGCCCTTGGCGAGTGTCATGGCGTCGGGCACCACGCCGTGCACCGCCTGGTGCGCGAACCAGCGCCCGGTCCGGCCGATCCCGGACTGGACCTCGTCGAGGATGAGGAGGGCGCCGTGCTCCCGGGTGAGCTCCCGGGCGGCCCGCAGGTACTCCGCGGAGAGCGGCCGGACGCCGGCCTCACCCTGGACGGGCTCGAGGACAAGGGCGGCCACGGAACCGTTCATCGCACTCCGGAGCGCTCCGATGTCGTCGAAGGGGATGTGCTCCACCCCGGCCGGGAGCGGTTCGAAAGGCGCCCGGTAGGCCTGCTTCGAGGTCAGCGCGAGGGCTCCCATGGTGCGTCCGTGGAAGGCTCCCTCGAGGGCGATGATGCGATGCCGCTCGGGGGTGCTGTTGCGCCGCGCCAATTTGAACGCGGCCTCCACTGCTTCTGCTCCGGAGTTGGTGAAGAACACGCGTGATCCGGACGGTGCCCCGGACAGTTCGAGGAGCTTCTCGGCGAGCGCCACCTGCGTGGGGCTGGTGAAGAAGTTGGAGATGTGACCGAGGGTGGAGAGCTGGCTGGAGATGACGGAGGTGACGAAGGGGTGGGCGTGGCCCAGGACGTTGACGGCGATCCCACCGAGGAGGTCGAGGTACTGGGTACCATCGGCATCCCAGACGTTGCAGCCGGCCCCGCGGACGAGCACGCGTTGCGGCGTCCCGAAGACTCCGAGCAGGGCTCCGTCGTAGCGCGACAGCCAGGCGGCGCCCGGGTCCCCGCCCGTGAGGACGTCGAGTCCGGCGTCGCCGTCTGCCGTCATGGCAGCAGCGTGCCTGCCGGTGCCGGTGCTCGTGCCGGTGCT
>JASLAA010000169.1 GCA_030147325.1 Arthrobacter sp.
CAACGGCCCAGCCGACAGGACGGGGAAGGCGACCCACCGAGGCCGTGAGCTTTCCGAGCATGAGAGGGCGGTCACCGCGACAACGCGCGTAATCGAGAACGACCCGCACCCCGTCGCGCTGCAACGCCCTGGCGAAGGCCCACTGGAAGAGCTGGTTGCCCAGTCCGCCCTGCACGCTCAGCAGGACGATCCGGATCGGGGGAGTGCTATCCACGACGACCTCGCCATCTCTCCGGTCGGAAGGTCTGTAAAGCGCGTCCGACGGAGAACACCCCCGCCGGTCGAGCGAGGACCTGGTGAACCGTCTCCCGGAGCACGGCGGCTGCCTGTGGTGCCGGCGACGGTCTGGGTGCGGAGATCACGGAGCCAGGGTCGCGCAAGGCGGTTTCCAATGCCCTGGTCAGGCCTTCTCGCGTCTCGGCGAGGCGGATCTCCTGCTCTCGCTCCAACTGTCGGCAGAACGCCACTTGGTGATCGTCGACCACCTCCTGGAACTCGGCGCGTCGTGGGACAGCGACGGGTATGCGGCCGACACCGCGGACGTCGAAGATGGAACCGGGGCCTCCTTGCACCACGATCACGGTCGCTGCAGCGTAGAGGGCCAGCATCCGATCGCGCGAGACGAGATCGACGGCGTCCGCCACACGAGGGCGGGCACTCGACCCATGTTGCACGATGCAGGAGGGCGGGTTCTCCTGACCGTCGAGCCAATCGTCGACCCAGTGGACGAGGCGGTCGAACCGATGGTGGTCCGTACCGAGCGATACGACGATCTCGTACCCGTCCTTCACAGCGTCGGACCGATCACGGCCGCCGCCGGGTACAGACGACGCTGTATCGGCCACTGCACGCAGAAGGCGTCGGACAGGGGATAGCAGATCCGTCCGCTCATCGTCGTCTGCTCCACCCGGTCGATCACCTCGATGTAGACCGTCCTGATGCGCAACACCCGGGCGACGATGAAGAACGGGACGCTCACGCCTGCCCCGGTCGAGATGATGACATCGGGCCGGACGCGACGGAGGGTCGGCCAGGCGAGGGCGAGATTCCGCATCGCGTTCGGCAGATTGCGGGTGGTGGGGTGGAAAGCCCAGGTCACGCTCTCCCCCTGCAGGGCGCTCTCCGCATCCTTCTTCCGGAAAGTGACCCAGTGCAGGGAGTCGTGCCCGAAGGCTTCCCGCAGAGAGACCAGTTGTGCGAGGTGGCCGCCCGTCGAAGCGACGAACATGACCTTCACGGCGCGGGTTCCTCGACAGGTGCGCGGACGTCCGAGGGGCGCCGATGACGTCTGCCTCGTGCGGAGGGCTCGGGCACCTCCTCGACGAAGACGAAGACCGGAGCCGGCGTCGAGGGTCCCACATCCCGCAGGACCGACTCCAGGGCTGCACCCCGCGACCGTGGAGAGGCGACGATGACCACGCACGATGCACTGTCCGCGAGCACCGCCCTCGAAGGAGCATCGGCGACGGCCGAGGCATCGATGAACACGATCTCGCCGCCACCCTCACCGGCACGTGGATCGTCCTGCCACCCCACGTGGAAGGACGCGTCGTCCGCCACGATGACGCGCGCGCGTAGGGGCGTGCCGTCGAGCACCTCGCGCAATCCCTCCACAAGTCGGCGGAGCGGGCGGCCGTCGAGGTCGATGAGGAGGACGCGCAACGAAGAGCCGGAAGCATCAGCCGCGCGACGACGCTCCATCAACGCCCGAACCGTCCAGCGCGCAGCCTCCGCGTCGTCGTCGGTCCTGAAAGCGATGACGCGCACACCGGTGCGCTCGCGCATCTTCGACGCGGTCCGTATGAACGGATCGAACCGGTCCCGGAAGAAGGCGGCGGCTGTACCGACGAGGAGCCCTAGAGCGGTCCCGATCAGGATCCACGAGGTGAAGCCCGGCGACGAGGGGGACGACGGCGGGGCGGCTTCTCCGATGATCCGTCCGGGATTCTCGGCGACGAGTGACAGGCTGGCCCGTTGATCACGCAGCGACGACAACTCGGCGCGACCGGCGGGATCAAGCGCATCGGCCTGCTCCAAACCGGCGATACGGCGATCGAGGTCGTCGATGAAACCTAGCGCGACCTCTGCCGCGCCTTCCGCCCTGAACTCGAGGTACGCCTCCGCCAGGGCGTTGGCGTAATCTGCAGCATCCTCCGGCCGGTCTGCCGTCGCGGTGACTTCGAGGACCTGCGAGCCGGAAGGGGCGGAGACCTCGGAACCGGCGAGGAGTTCGGCCGGGGTGACGTCCTGACCGAGCGAGTCGGCCGCCATCCGGGCGACCTCACGCGAACTGAGGATCTCGCGCTCGGTGGTGATGTTGATCTGCTGGTTGACGGCACCCGCATTGAAGGGATTGGTCGTGATGGGGGAAACCGTCAGCGTCGCCGAAGCGGTGTACTGCTCCTCCTGGAGGAAGGAGTACACCGCTCCGGCAATCGCGAAGACGACGGTGACCGCGACGATCAGGCGCCAGCGGCGTACCAGACGTCGGAAGACCTCGCCCAGCTGGACCGTCTGGTCTCGCTCTTGTGCTGCCACGTCGTTGTTCCCCGTCCTTCGCAGCCGCCCTCAGCTGGGTTTGAGACCATATATAAGCACTGAGCATATCGGCAGCATGGAGCGGGGCGTGCGAGGCGGCGCGACTATTGCTGGAACTTCCAGGCGCGCACGTAGTCGACCTTAAAGGTTGCGGGCAACTTGGTGTCGGCATAGGAGGGCGCGACGGGATGGCCGTGATAGGGCGAACCCACTTGCAGATTGAGGCGCATCTCGAACGGCGTCGTGAAGGTCGACCCCCATAGCCAGGGGTATTTGGCCTTCGTCATGGTGATGACCTGTTTGCCGTCGAAGTAGCCACGGAGTTCGGTCGGCGTGTACTCGATGGCCCACGTGTGAAAGGCGAGGGCCGAATGCTCGGTACTCCCAGCGAGGTTCTCCCAGTTGAACGCCGCGCGCTGCCCACCCCCATGCGTCGACGAGTGTGCGGTCATGGTCGAGGTACCGATGCGCGTGGGGTTCGTTAAGGGATCGCCCCACGCCTCCATGATGTCGATCTCCCCGACCGTGTTATTGCGCAGCCAGAAGGCGGGCTCAGATCCCGACGATTCCAGGACAATCCCGCGGCATCTGGCCCGCCTTCTGGCTGCGCAATAACACGGTCGGGGAGATCGACATCATGGAGGCGTGGGGCGATCCCTT